>JAJYOJ010000001.1 GCA_021796235.1 bacterium
GAGCAATTTTTAGTAGTAATTTCGGTCTGTCCGGTGGATCAGGCGGTGGGCAAACTGGTATCAATAATAGCTCCGTTTGTGTTAATCAGTAGAGTAAAATTTCGGTTTGCACACATTTAGGTCGTAGCTTAAATATTTAAGCTACAGGTAATTAAAATTAAAATAATGAATGATTAAAGGTGGTGAGAAAAGATGAGAAAAATATTTTTTAGCTTTTTATTTTTACTACTAATCGTGTCGTTAATAGTAGTAAAAGTTTCAGCTCAAAATACAAATCAACCTGTTCCGAAAGCGACTGGAGATGTTTGGATGAGTGGCCCGCCAAGTCAACAATGGGATTTTAATGCATTTGACTATGGTGATCCAACCTTAGATAAAGGCACTGTTCAATATTGGAATTATGATGTAAATCTAAATTATACCGCTAACGTATTTTGTGCTCACGTTTATGGTAAATCAGCTAATTTTGCGTTTCAGATTCCTAATGGGAATCCTTACGCTGGTACATTTATAGTTGTTGCGTTGATAGACAACGGATCGCCTGGTGCAAATCTGGATACTTTAGGTTTTAATATCGCGTCAGATAGAGCGAATGCAATTACTCAATGTGGAACAAATAATCTGGAAACATCAATTAATTATCCTATTACAGCAGGGAATCTCGTTGTTCATTAATAAGTAAATTTACAAAATAAGAAAGGAGGTGAGAATAATGAAAAATTTAATAACTAAAATAGCAATAGGTGCAGCAATTTTTGTGGCAGCAGCGGTTCCAACATTTGCAAAAACTTCACACACAAATGTTGGTAAAGAAGTGAATGCAAGCGCATGTAATCAGTCGCTTCCGCCGGTAGTTAACATTACTTACTCGGTTATTAATGATGCTGATTCTGGAACGCTTGGAAATGTTTGGGCAAATGATAATTACATTAAAACAGTTCAAGTTTGGCCTCAAGGAAATGGAACTTTTTGTGCAGTTGTAAGGTATGAGGGCCAATTTGTAACTTATGCTGGATCAAGTCCTGGTGCCGCATATGATACTGGAGGAACAGTTGGGGCAGGAGTTCAAGGTACATTGACTGGAGGTTACACAGCGACTTTTACCGGAACATTAGCAGACGGACTCCAAACAACTGGAGATCTTGGACTAAAAGATTATGCTTGTGGTCAAAGCTATACTTGTCCAGGTTTATATGATTGGCTTAGTATATACTTCCCAAATAATGCAGGCTTCACAGATTCATACTGGGGTTGGAACTATCAAACAGGGAACAACGGAAGCTGGGTAAATGCGATATCTGGTAATAATGGAGATATAACAGGGAATTAAAACGATTAAATTCGTTTACAACCCATCGTTCTAGACGGTGGGTTGTCGGGTGCGTGTGTTGCAGTTCGCACACCCGTAGGGTGCAGTTCTCACACCCATAGGGTTCTTCGTACACCTTTAGGGTGTACTTAGTTGTAATACCTAATCTAACTACCTATAATAAAAAATAATAGGATATTATTGCTAAACTGTGATATAATGTGTATTAGTTATATGGACGTACGAGTTGTTGTCTGCGCAATAATTAAAAAAGGCGGAAAATATCTTTTCGGTCAAAAACCGCAAAATGTTGGACCTTATCCCAATAGCTGGCATTTTTTGGGCGGTGGGGCCGACCTAAGCCAGGAAAATGTTCATGAAGCTTTACGGCGTGAGGTAAAAGAAGAAGCTGGTATAGAAATAACTAATATTAAAAGGATTGGCTTTCAGGAAGATGAAGAGCCGGATAAAAACGGCAAGCTTACGCATTATCTTTTTCTCATATTTGAAGCAGACTATAAATCTGGTAAACTCAAAAATGGCGACGATATTGCCAAGCTGAAACTCTTTACAAAGTCCGAGCTCAAAAAAATTATTATGCCCAGGCCGTCCGACAAATTATTCCGGCAATTGGGTTGGATTAAAGAAAAACAGCCGGTCCGCAAAACCACCCTGCGCGACTCAATCCTTCGCTAATTAACTTTTATTAAGCATTTTCTCAAACTTCTCGATGGACTGAAGGAGAATATAGGCGTAATTAAGCTTATTTTCTTTTAGAGCTTTTTCGACTCGAAAGAGTTTTTCTTCTATAATCGGGATAAACAAGGCATCTTCTTTATTGGAAATAATATCTTTAACGATATCCAACTGCTGTCTGTGCTTTTCAAGTTCATGAGAGAGAGAAGAGGGTAAATTCTCTTTTGCGGCGATAAAAGAATAAAGGTTTTCCAGATCAGCTAAAACATCAATCAGCTTAGTAATATTAGTTTGTTTCAGGTATATTTCAGTCAAAATAAAATTCTGTGTTTTAAGTAAGTTTTCTGAAGCGGGAATCGTTAAGCCTTTCAGATATAAATCGTGCGCGAGTAAGAAAGACTTTAGAGATTTTTCCTCGTTTGAGTTTCGTAACTTGACTTCAATAAGTTTAAAAATGCTCTCAGGATTATTCTGATTAATTGGATAATTAAAAGGTCTGTCAGCTCTGAAATCTACTGTATAAGTATCAACTTGCGATTCAGCCGGAATTTTTGTGATTTTGCCTTGAATATTTGTCCAATTGTCCTCTTCCATTCCAATCTGCCAGATATCAACTTCGTACTGTCCCAATGACTTCCCGTACACCCTAAGGGTGTACCTATCGCTTATGGCATTAGGGATAAAAATAATTCCATTTTCTTCAGAATAAGTTTTTGCACCTTGGATTACTTCCATCGTTGCCGGAGATTTCAGAAAAAAAATCAAAGAGGGACTAATTTCGGTTGCCTTTCCTTCTATTACTAAATTTGGATCGAAGTTTACCTGGAGATCGTTAAGTATTTGTCTAATGCCCTCTGAATTGTATATCAGTTTGCCATGATTTAGATCAAGCAGCTTAGGATTTCTGCCAAGTATTGCACTTCGAGAAATAATGACAGAATCACCCGACTCAAATAAAGTTTGCGTCGGTCTTCCGTCCGGGTAGACATCCCCAGGATGACGTCAGTCTTGTTTCGGGGCGCCACGGAAAAACCACTTATCGTATTGATATCTTTTCCCCCAATCGTTTGCAGGATAGGGAGAATATTGTTTAAATCGGAATTATAAGCTTGAAGAACGTTATTTTTAACTTTCATTTCATTTATATTTATTAAGTTTCCATCATTATTTTTTAGAAAATTATAAGTTGGGAAAATATCCATTATTGCAGGTAGCATTCGAATTGCCGTATCTCGGTCGGTTTCTCCGAAATTTTTATTGATTTGGAGAATAAGTTTTTCCGAAAGCCAAAGAAAATTATTATTTCTTTCAAGAACTCCACCCTCAACCAGATTATAAACCTGAGCGGTTCCCGCGTGAGGAGATCCGACGGTTATCAGTTTATCAATTCTTTCAGTTCCATATTTTTGGGCAAAACTTCGCCCGACCAAACCTCCCAACGAATGTCCGACGATTTTAATTTTTTGCGCGGAAGGTATTTTCGTATCAATAAAATTTTTTAGGTCATCAGCGGATTCATTTATCGATTTTCTCCAATCATAAGGAAAAACTAAAAAATCCTTTTCTTCCTGATAGCCGTTTTTGATAAGTGTTTCTACAAATCCTTTGTATTCTTTTATGAATTCCGGAATTTTCCAGCTTGATTGCGGTACGTTTTGATTATGAAGAAGCGCATCTTTATTCCAAGAACCCATCAGTCCCGGTATTAGGACAATCGGAAGCAATACTGATGCTTCTCTGTCTTCTGTTGCCAGCCCGATTCGGAAGTTGTGACCGTCCTGACCACCGTACCATAAATAAAATTTATTTTGCGAAAAATAGACGGCGGGGCCATTTAAGATATAAGAATCAAAGTTTTCAGGCGATGTTCTTAGTATTGAGCAGCTTTCTTCACAATTCCAATTAACACCGTCAGAAGAAATAAGGTGATAAATTTCCGTTGCGATAGCACCTCCTGTATGATAAAAGAGGTGAAACTTCGCTCCATCATAGATGACTTTCGGTCCACCGATATGACCTAGATTTGGTATTTCAATGGGGTTTTTTTCAGATTTGTTCCACGTAATTCCATCGGTTGATTCAGCATAGCCAAGCTTCCAGGGAGTTCCAAATCCCCACCCCGTATACCACATCTGATATTTTCCATCGTTGTAAATAACCGTTGGATTTCCCACGCCTTTAATCTCCCAAGGTTTTTCCGGAACGATGACAGCTGTCGGCTTAGGAGACCAATTAGTTCCATCAGGCGAGGAAGCAAACTTAATTTTGTAATCTCCGTTGGTGTAAGAATTAAACCACAATTTATAGTCAGACGTTTTTACCACAGCTGGTTCTACAACATTTATATCTGATGAAAGATTATTAATTACTGTATAGTTAGTCCAATTTATTCCATCTACCGAAGTAGCCAAACCTAGCTTCCAGTTTACTCCATCTGAAGCTGCAAACCACATTTTAAAGGTATCACCCTCTTTTAGAACTTCCGGTTGGGTGATATCGGTAAAACCCCAGGCGATAGGGTCGATTACTGGATTAGCGTTTTTAACCCAGTCGGCGAAGGCAGGTTTTTGAACTACAAGAAATAAAATGCAGTTTAACAAAATAGCAAATAATAAGGACCTTAATTTCATTAATATTGAGCATATGGGAGTTAAATCTGTAAATCAACGGACTATAGGCAACAATTTATTATAAATGGATTGTCAAGAAGCTCTAAACTTGTTGATTATACAGGTTATCACTCTTCGGGAGCGAATGCTGCTGTCTAATATCGCGCGGTAATACTGGTAAATAGATTGTTAGGTTACTCTAAAATAGGGATAGAATTACCCAAAATTCCAGCGCCTCATACGGATTGGAATCAGTCGTTTTTTGGTAGCAATGGCTTTAAAGCCAATATCGCAGCCGATACAATAAATCCCTTAATAACCTTTCTAAATACCACTGGCGAAGAGGATGAAGCGACAAGATTCCTTTTGGGCGCGGGCAGTCCCTCTTTAAGTCTTCCGGCTCAATCAGTGCGGCAACGGCTGGCATGCGCGCTCCCAGATTGATGAGAAGAAGATAATTTATAGTTTTGCTGCGTTATAATTAATCAACCATGAGAGTAGCCTTTATAACGACATTTTGGCAGGAAGACGAGAGAAAAGAAATCGACAAGCTGGAAGCCGATATTAAAAAACTGGGTTTCTCCGATTACAAAGTCTACATCCACGATAACAGCCGGAATAATCTTGGTTATGCCCACGGGATAAACGAAGGGATTAAAAAAGCCCAAAAAGACGGAGCGGAGTTATTTATCCTCATGAATCCGGATATTTCATTTGGAGCGGCCAAAAAGTCCGAACTTCTCACCGGCGGTGAAAATTTCGACATTTGGGGATTCAGATTGAAACAGCAGGGTAAAGACTTTTACGGTGGCGGGATTGATAAGTGGCGGATGAGCGGGGGACTTAGAACCAAGAAACCGAAAGAAAGGTTTGCCTCAACCGATTTCGTTTCCGGATCTCTCATGTTTATCAAGCGGGATGTGATTGAGCGGATCGGACTTTTAGACGAAAGTTATTTTTTATATTACGAAGAGGTTGATTATTGTTATCGTGCCAGGACTTCCGGTTTTAAAGTCGGAATTGATCGCGACGTTTCCTATACGCATTTTGAAAAGTCGAATGAAACCAACCCAAAAAAAAATTATTTCTTGGTAAAAAACCGTCTGCTTTTTCTGTTCCGTTACGGAAGCGTCAAACAAAAACTGCGTGAGCTGCTTCGTTCCCCAAAAACCTTTCTCGAAGAACTGCCTGTCATTAAAGACTATTTTCTGGGAAAAAAGTTTTTGGTCAATTTTTTCAGTCTCAATGTCTCGGCGTTTTTCAATAAATTTATTCACTTCATTCTTTTCCTTTTTTTGGTTCGGCTTTTAGCTCCGTCTGGTTACGGTGTCTACACCTTAGTCTGGGCCCACGTCGGTCTCCTGTCACCTCTTTTGGATTGGGGGACAACGAATTATGGTTTGGTCTATTCTTCTAAGCAGGAGGATAAAAACCTTTTATCCCTTTTCTCGCTTCGCGTCATCCTTGCCCTGGCAGTTTTTATATTGACTATAGTTTTAGCCTTGTTTTTTCACTATCCGGCCTCCACCTTTATTCTTATTGTTTTGACCTCGTTTGTCATCCTGTCAGTCATGCTCTCCGGCAGCTATCTTATTCTTGCTTCACTTAAACAGAAACTTTATATAGCCTCAGGCGCTTCGATGCTGTTTAATTTGGTTTTAATAATTGCTTCAATCTTGGCGCTGGTTGCCTACCGGACGCTTTTTTCGGTTTTTGTCACAGTTTTTATTTTTTACAGTCTGTACGGTCTATTCAATATTTACCTGATTTTTTTTGAGCTCAAGAAGCTGGCATTTGTTGTCAATCTCAGACAGTGGTATTCGATTCTTAGAAAATCGACTATTTTTCTTCTGATTGGTTTATTTGCCGGCTTTTATTTTAAACTCGATGTTTTTCTTTTAAATTTTTTAAAAGGTGCGAAAGAGGTAGGCATCTATTCGTCTGGATACAAATTTTTGGATGCCATGATGCTTATCGTTTCAAGCTATAACATCGCTTCGCTGCCGATATTTTCGCGCCTAACCAACGATAAGGCCCAGCTGATCAAGCGAATCAAAAGAGATATCTTATTTGTAGCTATTATTGGGGTGGTTGTGGCGATTGGTTTTTATTTATTTGCGAACCCGGTTTTAGGCGTTCTTCTTCCCCCAAGTTACAGTTTATCGATTCCGGTTGTCAAAATTGTTATCTTTGCCTTGCCCTTTATTTTGGTCACTTCAGTTTTTCTAAATACAATTTACGTTCTGGATAAAGCCTATTTGGCAGTTTTTCTTTTCATTTTTCAGATTTTATTTAATTTTGTGCTGAATGCTTTTTTTATTCCTAAATACTCATACATAGCTTCATCCTATATAACACTCGGTGGAGAAATCCTAAACACAACCATTACGTTTTTGCTTCTCAAAAGGTATCTAAAATTAATATGAAAATCGGAGTTGACGCCGGAGCTCTTTGCGCAGATCCTAAAAGGAGATACGGCACCTACTATTTTTCCCTGAATTTGATCAAGGCATTAAGCCTTTATGACCACTTAAATGAATATTTTTATTACTCGTTTTGCCCTAAGCCACAGTCGTTTCCAAAAAGCGAAAAAATCCATTATCTTAAACTTTTGCCTAAAACCGCCTGGATGACAGTACGGCTCTCGGTAGAGGAAAGACTCCATAAAAAAGATATTTTTTTGGCGCTTAATCAAGCTTCTCCGTATCATACTCCGGCAGAAATTATCGCCTTCTCCCATGGTTTATCTTTTATCAATTCTCCCAGGCTTTATCCCGATTTATACAAGCAGCTTATTGCTCAACTTGAGAGTATGTTGCGCCGTTCAAAATTTATTATAGTTTCTTCGGAAAAAGTCAGAGATGAACTGCTCCTGATCAATAAATCAGCTGAAAATAAAATAAAGGTTTTACCGTTTGGAATACCTTTTGACATGTTAAATCATCCAGCATCTCATAAAACCCTTCCGGCAAAGGGCAAATTTTTTCTCTGCGTTGGCATGGAACACCCGATAAAAAACAGGGAGTTTATAACAAAAGCCTTTAAATTATTTAAAGAAGATAAAAGATTTGCGGAATTTAAACTGATACAAGCTAAAAGTTTAGACAGGGCCGAGCTTAAGAAACTCTATCGGGGTGCGACGGCGCTTCTTACCGCTTCCCATTACGAAAGTTTCAATCTGCCGGTTTTGGAAGCTCTGTCGCAGAACTGTCAGGTAATTGGAAGAAGCTGGTCAATAATTCCGGAAATGAAAAAATACGTTTTTGAAAGTAATAGTCTAAGAGAGTTTGTCGCCACAATGAAAAAGCTTGCAGAAGGTAAAAAAAAGACAATAAGTTTAGAAAAACTCAAACGGGAGTTTTCCTGGAAAACTTATGTTGAGTCGCTCAAAAACTGTTACAATATTTAACAGATTCTATGAAGAAAAAATCCCTTTCGGTTGTGATTTTAACCAGGAATGAAGAGAAGAATATCAAACGCTGTCTGGAATCAGTAAGGTTTGCCGATGAAATAATTTTAATCGACGATAACTCAACCGATCAAACTGTTGAGATCGCCAAAAAATTTGGCGCAGTTATTTACCTGAGGGCTTTAAACTTCGATTTTGCCAGCCAGCGTATCTACGGTCTGGAAAAAGCCGTTGGGGACTGGGTGTTTTTTGTCGACGCCGACGAGGTTGTCACACCCGAACTTGCGAAGGAAATAAATTTAGTAGTGGAAAAAGGCAGCGCTAAGGAAGCATATTACATTAAACGACGTGATTTCTGGTGGGGGAGAGAGCTCAGGCAGGGAGAGGTGCGAAAGGTCAGAAATCAGGGCTTAATAAGACTTATAAAGAATAAATCCGGAAGCTGGGAAGGCAAAGTCCACGAGATTTTCCGAAGCCGCGGTACAATCGGCCGGCTAAACTCCTATCTGAATCATTATCCCCATCCCACACTCAAGGAATTCATCGAAGAGGTGAATAGCTACAGTTCAATCCGGGCTAAAGAACTATTGCTGCAGGGAAAGGAAACGAACACCATGGAAATAGTTTTATATCCATTTTTTAAATTTATGCTGAATTACTTTCTCTGTTTTGGTTTTTTGGACGGCCCACCCGGTTTTGTTTATTCGTTTATGATGAGTTTCCATTCGTTTTTAGTTCGAGCCAAACTGTATCAATACACTAAATTGGACAGCAGAAACACAGACGATAGATGATAGACGTTCTTCTCTATATAACATTTATTTTATTTTCCTTCGGACAGTTGGGCAGGATTTCCTTTTTTGGTCAGCAGGTCAATATTTATATTTATGAAATTCCACTGGTTTTGCTAACGTTTTTTTTATTAATCCGTTCTAAACTCGAGCCAATTAAAAATTTTTACAAAACATTTCCGGCTGTTTATTGGTTCTTTTTCTGGTTATTACTAACGTTTCTTGTTGGAGTTTCGCATTTCAGTCTGTTTCAGAATAGCGTTGGAATACTCTATTTTCTGCGGCTTCTTAGTTATTTTCTCTTCTTTTTTTATCTTTTATATGAAGCCAAAAAAAATAAAAAAATCATTGTAACGCTGACAAGATGCGTAGAAATATTTATTGTACTGACGATATTTTTCTCCCTGATTCAATATTTTCTTTATCCGAATCTCCGTAATTTGCAATATCTGGGTTGGGATCCGCACCTTTTCCGCTTATTTGGCCTTTTTTTTGATACATCTCTGGCTGCGGCCGTTTACGGATTAATTTTTTTATTTTTAATCTTAAAGTGGCCCATAGCTTTATTTATATTTATATACTTTGTTTTTATTCTCCTGACCTATTCGCGCATGGTCTACCTGGTTTTTTCAACCGTTTTCATTCTAATACTTCTTAGCAAAAAGTATTTCAAGCCAATAGGCATATTTATTTTACTGATGATAGTCGGGTTGGTTCTTATCCCGAAGCCGGGCGGAGCCGGGGTTAATCTTTTGCGCTATTTTTCCATCCAATCCCGTTTTTCCGACTATCAAACTGCATTACAGATTATTTCCCGCAATCCCCTCGTGGGTTACGGATATGACAGGATTCGTTATGTAAAAGAAGCCTTAGGTTTGTTGGCGCAAAATGAGGCCGATATTTCCCATGCTGGCGCCGCATTTTCTTCAAGCTATCTAATCATTCTTGTTTCTTCCGGATTAATCGGACTGACACTCTTTCTTGCTTCGTTAGTTCAATTGGGGATCAAAAATAAGACGTGGGGTTTTTTTATTCTGTTTATCGCTCTCTTATCTTTAAGCGACAACATAGTCTTGCAACCTTTCGTTCTTTTTCTTCTGTTTAGTTTTCTGATTTTGACTACTCGCTTTGATAGGTCACTGTAATAATTTTCTCGCTAAAGTTTCCAGCAATGTCTGTCGCGGTTATATCAATTTTGTTGTCGCCGGTATTTAGTTTTACATCCAATTGGAAAGTTCCGTTGGCATCAACCACAACCGGATTCCCATTGATTTTTATATAAGTTTCTTTATCGGTTGAACCATTAACCATTACGTCTGATTTGGAAGTTTTTGCGTTGTCCGGAGGACTTGAAATATCAAGTTTTGGCTTATCGGGCTTGTATAAAACATCGTAATTGGTTGTTATTTTATTTTGCTTTTGGTTTTTATTTATACCTTTGGCGTAGATTTGATTATCGCCTTTCTGAAGATTGTCTATTTGGGCACTCCAGTTGTCCAGGCCAGCTGTTTGAACAGTTTTCACATCTGCATTATTGAGATAAATATCGACAGAATCGAGATTATAAACCGAACCGGAGATGGTAATTGTTGCGGCGTTGGTTGCAGTCGGGATGTTGTCGATCTCAAGAGTTGAAATCAGATTTCCTGTATTTTTTGGGGCCGGTGTTACGGCCTCCTTATTAGAAAAAAGACCGGAAACGTAAACAGAAGTATTTATTACCAGCTTAATTCCGTTGGTGAAGATGAACCCAACCAGGACTATTAGGATAATGAGAATAAGAACAATGGTTACGGTAAGACGTTTTTTTTGATGCGATTCATAACGGGTCATGAGCCGATGGTCGGGATCGAACCGACGACCTCTCGCTTACGAAGCGACTGCTCTACCAGCTGAGCTACATCGGCACGAGATTATTATAACAAAGAGGGAGCTTCTAGAAAAGTTTCTTGAGATCCTTAAGTAAAAAGGTTGATATCGTCGTCTTTTTCCCTATATGAATTCAGTTTGTCATAATAGATCTGCCGGTGCTCTTTGAAAAATTCAGAAAGATAGAGAAGCGGTTTAGTCAAAGCACCTTGCTGGCATAAATAAAAAGTAATGAGCAATCTACCCATCCTTCCATTACCATCCAAAAACGGGTGAATTGTCTCAAAATGAGCATGAATAATGCCTGTTTTTAATAATATCGGCATTGATTCGGTACTATGTAGGAATAAATTCAAGATTTCCCATAAGTGATATTACTTCTGACTGTGGCGGCGGAATGTAAATATTGAAATTATCCTTTTAAGTGATTTTTAAAGTTACCCGTTCTCATAACTAATCGTAGAGTGAAAAAGTAAAATGATGTAGTGTATCGATCCTTGGAAAATTAGCCGAGGCACCGGTATTTTTGATGACATTCACTTTATCGGATGTATAATATATTTATGGCAGAAAGCGATATAGGTTCACCAGAACGTAAAATTCAACCCATAACTTTTAGGCAAATGGTGCTTAATTTCTATCAGGAAAGATCTGGTTACCGTAAGCCACCAGCGGGGAGTTCTTTTTATTTTACAAGCGAGAAAGTAGTACAAGACGGTCCTTATCAACCCTACCTATACGCGAGTGTAGATCCGCCCATGATTAACCGTGGTGGAGACATAACTAATCTACTTTTTGATGTGAATAGCGCGAATTACCTAAGGCGTCCAAATGATAGAGATATCGTGGCAGGACTTGCCGTTCGGTCTTTTGACGTTTATGATTTTGATCCAGCCAAGTTAGATGATCCAACGGTATTAGATGATCTGAGATTAATTTCACCCGAGTCCTTATTGGTGCCTTCCAATGGACACGAGTCACAAGAGATTCATAGCTGGGTATACGATTCGGCAATACGAAAAAGAATAAACGAATATTTCAAAAGTGACAGACAATACCGTAATAAATATATTACACTTAGAAAGGCTCCATATGTTCATGATAGCTATCCTGGGTCAGATGTATATTCTTACGAAGGCGTGAAGCTCGAAGCTACAAAAATAAACGAACTGGTCAGAAAGTTTACTCCGACTGACTTAGCTTGGCTGGAAACATTCATGTCAAACAAGGGAATCCCAATCCCTTCTTTAAAATAATCCGCAAAAAATAATTAAGGTATTCTTGGACAGGGTATCAGATATTGACTTTCTCCGGAAAGTCGGACGTATATCATGCTATAAGGTTTTCTGTCTGGAGCGGGCGATGGGAATTGAACCCACTGTCTTCTCCTTGGGAAGGAGACATTTTACCGGTAAACTACGCCCGCATAAGCTATATTTTAGCAAAAAAGAAAAACTTAGTATTGTTTTTTACTTACTGAACAATTCCGTTTTGGTCAACCATCACTCCGTAGTCGTCTCGTAAATTAAGATCGGTTCTGTCATTTTTATCATCAACCGGCGTTTGTTCAATAAAATAGAGTATATCGCCAGCGGGCACTTTATATTGCTGGTTTTGGTCACTCGAATCTTTTGGCGTTAGCGTTACCAAGAGCGATCCGTCCGGTTGCTTGGCCGTGACAATTGACCAGCCAGCGAGCGCCGTTTGAGCTGCGGTTGATAGTTGACCTGGAGCTATCTGATAAGCAAAATTGTAAAGAGGTGAATCGGCAAGTTTCATCCCTTTGCTAAGAAACGGTACGCCAGTCGGGCGAGCCGTTTTAGGGGCGGGAGTGGTTCGAACAGCGCTTAACCTGGCGCGTGAAGCACTACCTCGTTCGAACAGGACAAAACCTTCGGCAACAGCAATAACAGTTAAGGCTATTATAATTAAATTTTTCATATATATAGATGATTATCTATAAATTATAATGAGCATTAATACTACACCTGGAGTTCGCCTTTTTCAAGATATGGATTGGCAAAGACCTCGGGTTTACCGGTTTTTACGGCTTTTAAAATCATTTTTGCCACCTTTTCCGGCGAATCAACCGGTGGTAAATCACCAAAATCCTTATTCTCAGAAGCGGATTGACTGAGGCGGGGAGATTTCAGCGTATTTTTTTCAAAATCGGTTGCCGTCATATAGGGATAAACCAGACTTACTCTAATATTGTCTTCAGCCAACTCCAATCGCGAGGTGTGAGATGCAACGTTTAGTGCGGTTTTTATAGAAGAATATGGCGACATCCCCGGTAAATACATCCGGGTTGTGCCAGAACTTAGGTTGACAATTGCTCCTTGTCCCTGTTTTCGCATTTGGGGAATTACCTCTTGCATGGCGAGAATCGGTCCGACAAAATCGAGATCGAAAATATGACGCAGCTTCGGTAACTCTATTTCTTCAAGCAGTGAGTTATAGCCTTGCCCAGCGTTATTAATAAGAACATCAATCTTTCCAAAATTAGACAAAACTTTTTTTATCATTTTTTTGATCTGGTGAGGGTTCGTCATGTCGCAGACAATAGCTAAAGAGTTGGGAAGCGTGACCGCAAGCTTATCTAATTTCTCCTTCGAGCGAGCCACAAGAACTACCTTGGATTTGTTTTTAGCAAAAAGTTTTGCCGTCGCAAGTCCAATACCTGAAGAGGCTCCGGTGATAATAACAACATTATCTTTAACTTCCATAGTACTTATTATCTCTCTTTTTCTGAAATTTTGCTTAAAATAAGTACTATTTTGGAATATCTAGAACATTTCCGGAAAAAATGAGATTGGGATTTGCTAAATTATTAGCTTTGGCAATTCTTGTCCAGGCATAGCCGTCTCCATAAGCCTCGAGGGCAATTTTCCAAAGATAATCGCCTTTCTGTACCGTATATTTAGAAACAGTTAAGGTTACTTTTTGAGTTGAGGCCGGAGCAATTTCGCCAACCGTCGGCGCCTTGGGCGTGACGACCGGTAATACCAATTTTTGTCCTGCATAAACTAAACTGGGATTTTCAATATTATTTGCCTTAGCTATATCGTAAGCATTATAGCCTGATCCATAGGTTTTTTCCGCAATCATCCAGAGATGGTCGCCTTTTTGGACGACATAAGTATTTGCAGCGTGGGCTGGTGTTGGTTCTTGAGTAACTGCCGTTTGCTGGGTTGCCGTTGCCTCTTTTTTAACCGAACTTGGCAATCGATTCTTAATAAATAACCCTAAAACAATAACGATTGCCACGATAACAGTAAGTCCAGTCAGTAAGCTTGGGAATTTTTCCTGAAAAGTTTTAGCAACAAGTGTTCTATAGTTTGAGTTCTGATGTTTGAGTTTGGCCATTTAATCACCTCCTTTAGATTTTTACTTCAGCCATTATATAGCCCATAAACTAAGAATGCAACAGATAAAACCGTAACATTGTGTATAAAAATGGTTATAATATAAACTATGTTTTCCAATAAGGATATCGCCCATCTCTTGCGATCAATTGCGGCAGTCTATCTTCTTAAAAACGAGAATCGGTTTCGGATAATTGCCTATGAACGGGCAGCCGATACTGTCGAGCATCTAAATCGCGAGTTAAAAGATGTCTGGGCTGATGGCAAACTTACTGAGGTTCCAGGAATAGGTACTGCAATTGCTTCCCATCTGGATGAGTATTTTCGCGAAGGAAAATCTCGGCATTTTACATCTGTATTGAAACGTATTCCTAAGCCTGTATTTATTTTAATGAGGATACCAACAATTGGTCCAAAAAAAGCCTATAAACTTGTGCAGGCCCTTAAACTTGAAAATGAGTCTACTGCCGTTGCCGAGCTCAAAAAAGCGGCCCTGACGGACAAAATCGCTGAAATTGCCGATTTTGGGGCTAAGTCGCAACAGGAAATTCTTAATTCGATACAAATATTCGAAAAACGTGCAATCAAAGAAGACAGAATGCCTTTACCGTATGCGTTTACATTTGCTAAGGAGATGATTGAGTATCTTAAAAAAAATGATTTAAGCGAAAGAGTAGACGTACTTGGATCGCTGAGAAGAATGACTGCAACCATCGGCGATATCGATATAGCAGTACAAACTCAAATCTCAAAACGCAAATCTCAAAACTACAAAAAAATTATTGATTATTTTATCCATTATCCGAAAACGCTACGGGTTGATAATGCGGGAGAGGAAAAAGCTTCAATCATCGTATCGCCCAATGTCCGGATTGATTTAAGGCTCCAAGATAAAAAAAGTTACGGTGCAATGCTGCAATATTTTACCGGAAGCAAAGCTCACAATATCAACCTGCGGGAATTTGCTTTGAAGAAAGGATACTCTCTTTCCGAATACGGAATAAAGGATGTTAAAAAGAAAAAACTGCGGCTTTTTGAAGGCGAAGAAGAATTTTATAAATTTTTAGGATTACAGTTCATTCCCCCCGAACTAAGGGAAGGAACGAATGAAATAGAACTTGCTAGGAAAAACACCATTCCAGAACTAGTTAAGCTCGAAGATATCAAAGGCGACCTACATCTGCACTCATCTTATGATCTTAAGCCGTCTCATGATCTGGGAAAAAATAGTTTTGTTGAGATTGCAACGCTCGGCAATAAGCTTGGCTATGAATATGTTGGATTCTCCGACCATAACCCAAAAATATCTTACTTATCTGAGGAAGAGATTGTTGCCATAATGGAAAAACGTAAAAAAACTATTGATCAACTTTTATCAATCAAAAAAATTGAACAATCAAATTATTTCATCGGTATCGAGTCTGATATACTTTCTGATGGTAAATTAGCTCTGCCTTATAAGGCCTTGGAATTTGTTGACTACGTAATTGCGTCTATTCATAGCCGGTTTGATATGGACTCGGCTGCAATGACAGCTAGGGTTATTAAGGCACTGGAGACGAAAAAGGTTAGAATACTGGGACATCCGACCGGCAGGCTTTTCGGAACGCGAGACGGTTTTCAAATGGAGTGGGAAAAAATCTTCGCAACCTGTAAAAAGAACGATATTGCGCTTGAAATAAACTGCTGGCCGCTTAGATTAGATTTGCCTGACTCGTTAGTCAGGGAGGCGATAGAATCAGGCGTTAAATTAGTTATCAGCACAGATGCTCACGCCAATAGTGAAATGAACTCAATGTTTTACGGAGTTGAGGTTGCAAGACGCGGTTGGGCAAAAAAAAGTGATATAATGAATACATTACCATATCAAAAATTTAAAGAATGGCTCCTAAGGAGGTGAAAATAAAATGAGTTTTACTACAATTTTAATTGTTCTTGTTTTGCTAATAGTTGTCTATGTTGTCGGGGTATACAACGGGCTGGTGGTCTTACGGACGCGTATTCAGGAAGCTTTTTCCAATATTGACGTTCAGCTTAAACGCCGAGCCGATCTTATCCCAAACCTGGTTGAAACAGTTAAGGGTTATGCCAAACATGAAAAAGAGGTTTTTCTGAATGTAACCAAAGCCAGGACATCGTTGATGTCAGCTAAAAGCTTGCCAGAAAAGGCTGAAGCCAATAACCAGCTGACAACCGCGCTTAAATCGTTATTCGCAGTTGCCGAAGCTTATCCGGATCTTAAAGCGAGTTCCAATTTTCAGGAACTTCAACAAGAGCTTGAAGATACAGAGGACAAAGTAGCCTATTCTCGTCAGTTTTACAACTCCAATGTACTTGATTATAATGCTAAAATTCAAATGTTTCCAAGTAGCATTCTAGCCAATATGTTCGGATTTAAATCCTATGAGTTTTTTCAAACTGCAAACGAGGACAGGGAAAAAGTTACGGTTAAATTTTAACGGTCTATGACAATTTACGATCAAATAGGGCAAAACAAATTAAGGACCTATTTTATAATGGGGTTTTTTATTGCTATTTTTTCGGGATTCTTTTATATAATTGGTCAGTATTTTGGTTCACCAACGCCCTATTTTCTCCTAGGTATAACGATTTCCGTACTATCATCTTTCGGAAGTTACTTCTATTCCGATAAAATTGTTCTTTTTACGACCGGAGCTAAACCGGCAAGCAAAAAACAATTCTTTGATTTCTATACTGTTACAGAAAATTTGGCGATGGCGGACGGCTTACCTATGCCGAAGCTTTATGTAATTGACGATCCGGCGCCAAATGCCTTTGCTACAGGAAGGGATGCTAAACATGCAGTTGTCTGTGCAACAACCGGACTTTTGGAGATTATGGACAGATCAGAGTTGGAAGGAGTTATTGCACACGAACTTTCGCACGTAAAAAACTATGACATTTTAGTTTCTTCAATTGTTGCGGTTTTGGTTGGTACGGTTGCATTAATCGCTGATTGGATTATGAGAAGTTTTTGGTGGGGTGGTTTGCGCAGACGCGACAATGAAGAAGGAGGAAGCCCGCTTTTTTTTATTCTTTTTATTGTTGTTCTTATAATTACGCCGGTAATTGCAACATTAATCCAGCTTGCGGTTTCAAGACGGCGTGAATATTTGGCGGACGCAAGCGGAGCGCTTCTTACCCGTTATCCGGAAGGGTTGGCACGGGCTCTTGAGAAAATTGAAAACGATCATCATGTAATGCGGACCGCGACAACTTCAACTGCGCATCTTTTTATTTCAAATCCCTTCAAAAAAAAACAGGTTTCATCTTGGTTTGCCAATCTTTTTAGCACCCACCCCCCCATCGAAGAAAGGATAAAAATTCTCCGGAGCATGTAATCCTATGTGCGGAATTGCTGGCTTCTACGGTTTTCGTGATGACAATCTGATAAAGAAATTTTCGCATGAGCTAGCTCACAGAGGACCCGATGGTGAAGGATACGATATTGATGCTAAAGTAACGCTTCTTAATCGCAGGCTGGCAATTATCGATCGGGCAACCGGTGATCAGCCGATTTTTAACGAAGATAAAACAATAAGCATAGTTTTTGTGGGAGAAATCTACAACTATCGTGAACTTACCGCCCTTTTAAAAAAAGCCGGACACGTTTTTTCGACCAAATCAGACACAGAAATGGTGGTTCACAGCTATGAGGAATGGGGAGAAAAAAGCTTCGATAAATTTAACGGGATGTTTACCTTTGCCCTGTATGATAAAAAAAAGAAGAAGCTGATTTTGGCGCGTGATCATTTCGGCATTAAACCTTTGTATTATTCGTGCCTAGACACCCTTAGGGTGTCCGAGCTTAAAATTATATTTTCTTCCGAGATAAAACCGCTTATTTATTCGGGCCTAATAAAAAAGAAACCGAATGACAGAGTTATTTACCGCTACCTAAAAAACCGGATCCACGACGATGGAAGAGAAACTTTTTTTTCCGGAATATATCGTTTACTCCCCGGAGAAATGCTGATTATTAATAATTCCGGGTTCAGAATCCAAAGTTATACAAACATTCAAAATGAGTTGCTGGATTCCAAAGGGAATAAGAAGGTTGGGAAAAAAGAAGTTGAAAAATTTAAAGCGAAATTATATGAAGCGATAAAACTTCGGCTTATTTCGGAGGTATCCGTAGGTTCCTGTCTTTCGGGCGGTTTGGACTCGTCGACAGTGGTTGCAGTTGTCAACAAACTTCTTAAAGATAAAGTAAAAGAGGCCGAATCAGTGGGGAAGATTCAGAGAACCTTTTCGGCAATATTTCCCAACCAGTCAAACGATGAAGAGAAATATATTGATAGCGTTATCGAAAAAGTTAATCACCTGAAAAGTTATAAAATTGAACCCAGGCCGGAAGAGTTTTTTAAAGAGTTGGAAGATTTTGTCAAAACCCAGGAAGAACCAACAATCAGTACCGGACCTTATGCACAGTATAAAGTCATGGAACTGGCGCACGGTAAAATAACCGTTGCGCTTGATGGTCAAGGTTCAGATGAGATGCTCGCGGGGTATTTACCTTATTATTTTGTCTATCTTCAGCAATTGTATCTGCAAAAAAAATATGCATTACTTCTTAAGGAATCGTTAAATTCGATGGATGTTTTAGTTAAATATTCCTGGGATAAGCTACTAAAAGTAATTGGTGTTAAGTCAACTGTAAACCCATTAGAACTTCTAAATCAAAACTTTGCGGCAAGATACAGCACCGAAAAATTTTTGCTAACGAACAGCAATTTGAAAAAACGTTTGGTGGAGGATATTTTTAAAAACAGTTTGCAGCCGCTCTTACGCTACGAGGATAAAAATGCTATGCATTTCTCGATTGAGGGGAGAGTTCCCTTCCTTGATTTTAATCTGCTTCGCTACCTCTTTTCTTTAGATGACACTGCCATAATAAAAAACGGCTGGAATAAATATATTTTACGTGAGTCAACTAAAGATATCCTACCGCCCTTAGTAAGCAAACGCAGGAACAAAATAGGTTTCACGACTCCGGAATATGAATGGTTTATGCGGATGAAAAATAAGATCTACTCTTTATTTCTTTCAGAATCTTTTGCTAAGCGCAAATACTTTAATCAACCGCAGGTTTTAGAAAGTTTTCAGCAATTTATTGCGGGTAAGGTTGATGACACGCTGATTTTTTGGCGTTTAGTTAACGTTGAAATCTGGCTTAGAGTTTTTTTTGACAGGCCATTAGATAATGAAGAAAAAAAAGCAGATAGTCGGAAAAAAATATCTTTAAAAGTCGGCAGAACAAATTATTCTAGATATCCAGTAAAGACCGATTTATTTAAAAAAGGCGACAATATCCCGGAAAAAATAACCTCTGAATTGTTACGATCTAATATTAAAATAGAGCCGAGTGAAAAATGGTTTGTCGTTGTTTCGGAAAAGATTGTTGCGATAGCGCAGGGGAGATCGTATTTTATATGGGATATTAAGCCCGGTTTTTTTGCCAACGCGTTGCCTAAATTCGTGACTAAAACTCCGGCCGGAATCGGATTGGGAAGTCCCTGGACAATGCAGTTGGCCATAAATGAAGACGGACTTCCGCGGATTCTTTTGGCGGCTTTACTTTCATTCCTGACAAAACCATTTGGAATAAAAGGACTGTTCTACCGTGTGGTCAGTAGCGAAGTTGCATCAATAGACGGTCCGACTGAGTATTCGCTTTATCCCTCGAATGTATCAGCCAAACTGGGACCGAAAGATCCCCAAAAAGTTTCGGCTGAAATAAGCTCAAATCTCCAAGCTCAAATTTCAAAACTACATCTGAAATCGCAAAACTTTTTTGGAGTAGCTATTATAGACGCAAATGATTTAGGGCAAAAAGTTCTGGGAAATTCTACCCACCTGGAAAATAGTTTAATTGAAAAAATCATGAGCGATAACCCGATGGGACAGTCAGACGAACAGACACCTTTAGTTATAGTTACTAAAGAGTGAACAAAATAGGAGAAAATTTCTGTATAATTCTCCCATGAAGAAAAAAATCCTCACAAAAGAAGAAATACTTCATTTAGCAAAACTTGCCAATCTAAAACTTACTGAGAAAGAAATTGAAAAATACTGCAAACAGCTGGAAGAAACAGTCGAATTTGTAGAAAACCTAAACGAACTTCCGACTGGGAAAGTCAAACCGACTTCCCAGACAACAAATCTCACCAATGTTTTTTTTGCGGATGGCGAAAAGAGCAAAAGAACATTTGAGTCAGCCAAAGCGACGGAAAATGCCAAAAGCAAGAAAGACGGATACTTTGTTGTTAAAAGAATTATGTAATAAAGATGAAATTATTGGGAAAATCGCTACTTGAACTTAAAAAGCTTTTAGAAGATAAGGAAATCTCAAATAAAGAACTCAGGGACTATTTTTTAAAGCGCGTCAGAAAATACAACCCCGCATTAAATAGCCTTATTACAGTTAGTTCTGAAAAAGCACACCCTACGGGTGTACCTCTAGCTATAAAAGACAATTTCTGCACCAAAGGGATTAGAACAACCGCTTCGTCCAAAGTTCTTGATAATTTTATACCGCCTTACGAATCAACCGTTACCCAAAGACTATTAAATCACGGCTTATCTATTCTTGGAAAAACGAACCTGGATGCCTGGGCGCACGGATCTTCAACCGAAACATCTGACTATGGTCCAACCAAGAATCCTTGGGATTTGTCACGGGTTCCTGGTGGTTCGTCGGGCGGTTCAGCAGCCGCAGTTTCAGCGTATATTTCGCCTGCCGCTATAGGTTCGGAAACAGCTGGGTCAATCCGAGGTCCAGCTGCTTGGTGCGGAGTAGTCGGTTTAAAACCAACTTATAGTAGAGTTTCACGCTATGGAGTCATTGCTATGGGATCATCATTAGATTGCCCAGGTCCGTTGACGCAAAATATTGAAGATGCAGCTTATTTATTGGGAATTATTGCAGGAAAAGATCTGTATGACGCTACAACCTCTTCCTTACCTGCTCAAAATTATCTTAAAGAATTAAATTTAAAGAACAAACTGACAATTGGCGTTACAGACGAGTATTTTGAGGGAGTTGATGCAGAAACAAAAAGAATGGTTGATAAAAGCATCGCTATTTTTAAAAAAAACGGACACAAAATAAAGAAAATAAAGCTCTTATCGCCTCAATACGCAATTTCGGTTTACACCATTATCCAAAGAGCGGAAGTATCGTCTAATCTTGGGAGATATGACGGTATTAGATATGGGAATGCCAGAAATTATTTTGCCGATGAGGCAAAACGGCGCGTAATGTTAGGTACATATACACTGTCGTACGGATACTATGACGCCTACTACAAAAAAGCCCAGAAAGTCAGAACACTAATTATTGAAGATTTCAAGAATGTCTTCAAAGATGTTGATGTTATTGTCGCGCCTACGATGCCAACTTCGGCCTTCAGACTTGGAGAGTTTGAGAAGTACCCTTTTTTCGGCGAACTTATGGATGTATTAGCTGAACCGGGAGCTGTTTCAGGAATACCGGCTATAAGTATTCCAATAGGATTAGATGCTAAAAATCTTCCGGTCGGTTTACAAATAATGGGTAATTATTTTAATGAGCAAACAATTCTCAGTCTTGCTTATCAGTTTGAAAAAGAAACTAATTATTTTGGAGTTATAAAAAAAGGATTTGCTAATTATAAAGATTAATTATGAGTGATTATACGCCAATCATTGGCCTTGAGATACATGTCGAACTGAAGACAAGATCTAAAATGTTTTGTCAATGTCCGGCTGATCATTTTGCCAA
Source organism: bacterium (assembly GCA_021796235.1). GTDB lineage: Bacteria > Patescibacteriota > Microgenomatia > UBA1406 > GWC2-37-13 > JAJYOJ01. The sequence continues at coordinate 21,832 of JAJYOJ010000001.1, forward strand.
AAAACCAAACACCCAAACCTGTCCGGTTTGTCTGGGACTTCCGGGCGCTCTTCCGGTACCCAATAAAAAAGCGGTTGACTGGGCAATATTACTTGGTCTTGCTCTAAACTGTAAAGTTAGCCACGAGTCTAAGTTTGACCGGAAAAATTATTTTTATCCCGATCTGCCCAAAGGTTATCAAATTAGCCAGTACGATCAGCCTTTAAGCACAGATGGATATTTGAATATCGACGGTAAACGCTTTAAAATTCATAGAGTCCATCTGGAAGAAGATACCGGTAAATTATTGCATGTTGGGACCGATACTCTTATAGACTTTAACCGCTCCGGTGTACCTTTAGTAGAAATTGTTACCGAGCCTGATTTTCATGATTCAGAAGACGTTAAACGCTTCCTGGAGGAGCTGCACACAATTGTGCGGTATCTGGGTATATCGGATGCCGACATGGAAAAAGGATCGATGCGGCTTGAACCCAATATTTCCGTGTCGCTAAATATTAATGAACTCCCGAACTACAAAGTTGAGGTGAAAAATATTAATTCATTCCGCTACGTCAGAAACGCTATTGATTTCGAAGTTAAACGCCAGATCGAGCTTTTGGAAAAGTCCGAGAAACCAAAGCAGGAAACAAGAGGGTACGACGAAAAAAAACAGACGACCTACAGTCAAAGATCAAAAGAGGAAGCGCAGGACTACCGGTATTTTCCCGAGCCGGATATTCCCCCGATGGTTTTCAAGGAAGAATACATAAATAAAATTAAATCTAATCTGCCGGAACTTCCTTCAGCCAAACTAAACCGGTATGTAGAAAAATTCAATCTTAAAAAGCAAGATGCGTACACGCTAAGCCGGGATATAAATGTTGCCAATAAATTTGAAACGGTTTTGAAAATCCAGGTTTCAGACAACATTAAACCTGCCGATATCGCCAACGTCATTTTGAATAAGAAAGATCGAAGTAGTCTGACGGTTGAGGAAATTAAGGAAGAAGTAAAGAAAAGAAAGCAGCCAATTCATACAGACGAAAAAATACTAGCATTAATAATAGATCAAACATTAAAATCAAACCCCAAAGTCGTAGAAGACTATAAAAAAGGCAGGGAAAATGCGATAATGTTCTTGGTCGGGATAGTAATGAGGGAGATGAAAGGGCGCGCCGACGCTAAGTTAGTTATAGATAAACTTAAATCCCGGATCGAAAAACTAAATGCCAAATCCTAATTTTGTTCATCTGCATGTGCATTCGGAATACTCTCTGTTGGATGGGATGTGCAGGATTGACGGAATATTCGAGAAAGCTAAAGCCCTGGGGATGCCGGCCGTGGCTTTAACTGATCATGGTGCGCTGTACGGGGCTTTCCGTTTTTATTTAAAAGGCAAAGAGTACGGAGTAAAGCCAATAATAGGTGTAGAGGCTTATAAAGCGAAAAACTCCCGACTCGATAAGGTCGCCAGAGTTGACAATGACCAGTATCATATTGTGCTTTTAGCAAAAAATCTTACCGGTTACAAAAATCTTCTCAAACTTGTAACAGTCGCCAATCTGGAAGGATTTTACTACAAGCCCAGGGTTGATTTCGAAATATTGGAAAAATATCACGAAGGCATAATCGCTCTATCGGCTTGTCTTAACGGTGAAATTCCGGTTCTTATCAGGCAGGATCAAATCCGGACCGCGGAAAAAAAATTGGAAAGGTATTTGGAAATCTTTGGAAAGGATTTTTATCTTGAGATGCAAAGACACCCAAAGGTTGAGGAATTAACAAAAGTGAATACCGAGCTTATCAAACTCTCGCGAAAATTTGGCGTGCCAATTGTAGCCACCAATGATGTTCATTATCTGAATTCCGATGATGCCTATGCTCAGGAAATCCTGCTTTGCATCCAGACCCAAAGGACAATTATTGAAAAAAACCGACCGCTGTCCATGCTTGATGTTCCCGATTACTATTTTAAATCGCAGGAGGAAATGAAAGGAATGTTTTTGGATCTGCCGGAGGCAATTGAGAACACAATGAAAATTGCCGAAGCCTGCAGTGTTGATATTCCTTACGGTAAGTGGATTCTTCCCAATTTCAAAACGCCAAACGCGACACCGGTCAACGATTATCTTAAAGAACTCGTTACAAGAGGTAGAGATAGAATTTCTGGTAAATATGACGAAAAGTTTGTTGAGGAGAGGATTAACTACGAGTTGAATATTATTAACAAGAAAGGATATGCCACTTATTTTTTGATAGTGCAGGATTTTGTTAACTGGGCCAAAGAAAATAACGTGGCAGTCGGTCCAGGGAGAGGTTCGGTTGCCGGATCTCTTGTCGCATATTTACTCCATATTACGGACATAAACCCGATTGAATATAACCTCCCGTTTGAACGATTTTTGAACCCCGATAGGCCAACGCCCCCGGATATTGACATCGATTTTGCCGATTTACGCCGTGATGAGGTTTTAAAATATGTCACCAAAAAATATGGCGAAGATAAAGTCGCCCAAATAATAACTTTTGGCACCATGGAGGCGCGGCTTGCGGTTCGGGATGTGGCCCGCGCTTTGGGACTTTCCTATTCTCAGGGCGATAGATTGGCTAAGATGATCCCCCAAGGTAAGCAGGGTTTTCCTATGACAATAGCGCAGGCCATTGAGGAATCGGCGCCCTTTAAATTTGCTTATCAAACAGAGTCTGATACTAAAAAAGTTCTGGATAATGCTGCGAAAATTGAAGGTTTGGTCAGACATGCCTCTGTGCATGCCGCAGGAGTTGTCATTTCCGATAAAGAACTTACTGAATACGTTCCACTCCAAAAAGAGAGCAAGGAAGAAAAAATAATTACGCAATATGACATGTACTGTCTCGACCTTAATGCGGTTTCCAATAATAAGGCAATCGGTCTTTTAAAAATCGATTTTCTGGGTCTTCGTAACCTTACTATAATCGAAGAATCATTAAAATACGTTGAAAAATCAACCGGTAAAAAGATTGATATTCATCAAATTCCGATCGATGACAAAAAAGCTTATGAAATTATTGCCAAAGGTGACACGGTCGGAATCTTCCAACTGGAATCGTCTGGTATGCGTCATTTAGCCAAGGAATTAGGTCCTAATAAAATCAGCGACATTACGGCCATGGTCGCTCTATATCGGCCTGGGCCTATGGATCTGATTCCGCTTTTTTTAGAAAGTAAAAAAAATATTAAAAAAATTAGATACCTTCATCCCGATCTTAAACCAATTCTGGAAGAAACTTACGGAGTTTTAGTTTATCAGGAGCAGGTAATGGAAATTGCGCACAGGCTGGCAGGTTATTCCATGAGTGAAGCTGACAATCTGCGGATGGCAATGGGCAAGAAGAAAAAAGAACTAATGAAAAAGGAAAAACAAAAATTTATTGATGGTTGTGTAAAAAATAACTACACTAAAAATTTAGCAGAAAGAATTTTTAATTTTATTGAGAAGTTTGCAGCCTATGGATTTAACAAGCCCCATTCGGCATCCTACGCTCTAATCGCTTATTGGACCGCTTACATGAAGGCCAACTATCCGGTTGAGTTTATGACGGCGCTTTTGTCGGCTGAGCTCCAGGGCGTCGCTGGTCCCCAAAGGGAGATAAAAATGTCGCAGGCTATTGAAGAGTGCCGACGTATGGAGATTGAAGTTTTACCACCCGACATCCAGAAAAGCGACGATAGTTTTGTAATAGAAGGCGGCTCAATTCGTTTTGGTTTATCAGCTATTAAAAATGTCGGTTCCTCCGCTATTGAATCAATACTTTCCGGGAGAGCGGCAGGTCCTTTTAAAAGCTTTAAAGACTTTCTTTTCCGCTGCGATCTTAGAAAAGTTAATAAAAAAACCGTAGAAAGTATGATCAAAGCTGGTTGTTTTCTTGAGTTTGGCAACAGGGCTTCCCTGATAAGTTACTATCCGACAGTTGTTCACGAAATTGCGGGCGCCAAAGAAGATATGGAAAAGGGCCAATCTTCACTTTTTGCTGAGGGCGGTATGTCAATTGATCTCAAAGATAAAATTCCGGTTGTCCCCGATTTTTCCGAGGACGAGATTTACAATATGGAAAGGGAGGTTATAGGTTTTTCCATTACCCGAAATCCGCTAAGCAAATTCAGTCAAATCATCGCCAAGCGGGCCAGCAAAAAAATTGGAGAAATTACCTTAGCCGACAGGGATAAAACCTTTATTATGGCCGGAGTGATAAGTAACCGGAAAGTTATAAAAACCAAAAAAAATAATGATGAAATGGCGTTCTTAAATCTGTATGATGAAAGTGGGAGCATAGAAGTTGTGGTCTTTCCGCGAATGTACCAAAAGCTTAAGGATATATTGATGATTAACAAGGCTATACTTTTAAAAGGGAAAATAAATAATAGAGATAGCCGTTTGAGCGTAATTTTGGATAACGCGGCCGACCTAGAGTCGGTGCACAATGATTGATCAAATAATTATAATGCTAAATAAAAAAAAACGCAGAAGCCTTACTCAGTTTTATGAAAAACATGACGATTACCCTGTTATTTTCGCATCTTCCGCCGCTAATCCAAAAAAGAAAATTTACAGCATCGGACACGATCTTAAAATTAAGGAGCACGATGATTTCCAAACAAAGAAAACCCTTAAACGTAATGAAGAATTTATGCTTGCAAAGTCGATAAATATTGGTTATTATTTAATAACCCCGCTTTTGTTGGGAGTTTTTTTTGGATATTGGTTGGATAAAATACTAAATACGAAACCTTTATTCTTGTTAACATTGTTTGGGCTTGGGATTGTAGGTTCTTTTTATAATCTGTGGAAAACGGTTAATGAAATGAAGTAATAAAATTATGCCACTAATCAGCATCAAGGCAGAACAAATTTTTTCGCTGTTTGGTTTAGAAATCACAAACTCTCTTATTTTGTCTTTGGTTGTTTTTCTTACCTTTCTTATTATAGCGGTTAAATATTATTTAGATTCACAAAAAAAGGGCAAAACTACCTTTTTTTATTTTATAAATTTCTTTTTAAGAAGTTTGCATGAAATTTTTTTTGGTGTTCTCGGAGACAAGGTTGAGTACTTTTATCCGCTTTTGGCTTCCTTTTTTTTATTTATCCTTTTTCAAAATTGGTTTGGTCTGCTGCCCGGAGTCGGTAGTCTTCTGATCAGGGTTCAGGCAGGAGGAAAGCATATGATGGTTCCGCTTCTTAGAGGAAACGACGCAGACTTAAATACGACTTTATCACTGGCAATTATTTCAGTTTCTTTAATCCAGATTTTCGGAATAAAGTATCTTGGATTTAGAGGTTATTTTAGAAAATTCATCAATTTTAAAAACCCGATTGCCTTTTTTACAGGAATACTTGAGATTATTTCCGAATTTTCAAAAGTGATTTCTTTTTCCTTCCGACTTTTTGGCAATATCTTCGCTGGAGAAGTTCTCTTGACGATTATGGCTTTTTTAGTTCCAATACTCGCCTCTTTTCCATTTCTACTTCTTGAAGTCTTTGTCGGTTTCATACAGGCTTTGGTTTTTTCAATGTTAACAGCAGTTTTTTTAAGTGTAGCAATTAGTAAGGAACATTAAGGAAAGGTGGTGAATATATAAATGTCAGCAGACGCAGCAAAACTTATAGCAGCAGCTTTAGCAATCGGTTTGGGGGCTATTGGACCGGGCATTGGAATTGGAATCATTGGCGGTAAAACGGCAGAGGCGTTGGGACGGAATCCGGAAGCAGAATCGTCACTTAGAACTCTTATGGTACTCGCAATTGCGTTCGCCGAGGCAGTTGCAATTTACGCCCTAGTGGTTGCTCTGATACTTAAGTTTGTTTAATTTTTATATGTTTAAAATAATGGGGGGTGATAGACTATGACGTTAGACATGATTAAGCTTTTGGCGATGGCCTTAGCAATAGGGATAGGTGCTTATGGTCCGGCCAGGGCGATTGGAGATATTGGAAAAGCGGCCGTTGAGTCGCTTGGCAGAAATCCCGATGCCGAGTCATCAATACGAACGACAATGATTTTAGCTATTGCATTTGCTGAAGCTGTAGCAATTTATGTATTGGTTGTATCCCTAATAATAAAGTTTGTTTAATTCAGCAAATTTATTTTAATGTTTTTCGGTAATTAAGAAATTAATTTATTGATATAATAATAAAATGGAAAGTTTGGGTATTGATGTAAAATTACTGATTGCGCAGATTATTAACTTCGCACTGTTTTTTTATATTTTCAGAAAGTTTATTGCCAAACCATTCTCCAGCTTTTTAAACGTCGAAAAGAAAAAGGAGGAAGAAAAAGAAAAGGTCCTTTCAGATCTGAAAAAGAAAGAAGAAAACATGATTCTGCAGGAACAAAAGGCAAAAGAAAAAATAAAGCGCGAGTATGAATTGGCAGTGAAAAATGCTAAAGCTGATGCAGTGTCGGTTCGCGAAGAAATGCTTCAAGAAGCAAAGAAAGATTCAGAACAACTAGTTGAAAGAGGGAAGAAACAAATAGATGAAGAAAGAATAACCATGCAGAAAGACTTGAAAACAAAGGTTGTTGATTTGAGTCTGGTCATCGTTAATCGGGCTTTGAGTGATTTCCTAACCGAGGATATGCAAAAAAAGATAAACGAACGAATACTTAAAAATTTAGCAAAAGATGTCAAATAGGTATGGCAATCGATCCTGATATTAAAGAGGAACTCAAGAATATTCTTGAAGAGAAAAATATTGCCAAAAAACAGTTGGCAATGGTTGTTTCATCCTACAAACTTAGCGACGCTGAATTAGACAATATAAAAAAGAGTTTTCCGATACTTAAAAAATATTTTTTATTTAACCGCGTTGATAATAAGATCCAAGCCGGTTTTATAATAAAATTCGATAGTAAGGTGGTTGATTTGACACTCCGCTCTCAGTTAAATAATTTCAAGAAAATAACCTATGAAGTTGATCGATGAGTATTTAAAAGAAATCGAAAAAGATCTTAAAAGTAAGAAGCTCAGGATAAAAACCGAGGAGGTCGGAATAATTGAGGAAGTAAAAGATGGCGTTGCAATTCTTTCTGGGCTTGATAATGTAGCCTATGGTGAACTTGTTGAATTTAATTCAGGTGTTCTTGGATATGTGATTGAATTGGGAGAGGATAAAGTCGGAGTTATTATTTTGGGCGAATATCTTAACCTCGAAGCGGGTAGCCAGGCAAAATCTTTGGGATTCACGCTTTCTGTTCCTGTTTCAGAGAAAATTCTAGGAAGAGTTGTCGATCCTTTGTGTAACCCTCAGGATGGCGGCAGTAAAATAAGATCAGAAAAATCTTATCCCGTGGAAAAGGTTGCTCCGAGTGTTGTCTATCGCAAGCCTGTAACTGCGCCTTTGCAAACCGGCACTAAAGCGATTGACGCTCTCATTCCGGTTGGTAGAGGACAGCGTGAGCTTATTATTGGGGACCGAGGCACCGGCAAGACGACAATTGCTATCGACGCGATTCTAAACCAAAAAAACGAAAAAGTAATATGCATTTATTGCGGAATCGGCCAAAAAAACTCGAAAATGGCTGCTGTTGTAAATCTTTTAACTAAAAATAACGCCATGGATTATACAGTAATTGTTAATGCTTCGGCTTCGGCTCCGGCAGCGCTGCAATATCTTGCTCCTTATTCGGCTATGGCGATTGCCGAATACTTTATGGATAAAGGAAAGGATGTTCTAGTCGTTTTTGATGATTTGACTAAACACGCCTGGGCATACCGTGAGATTTCCTTGATTTTAAGAAGGCCGGCCGGTCGTGAGGCCTATCCGGGTGATATTTTTTATCTGCACTCAAGACTACTTGAAAGAGCCTGCAGATTAGATGAAAAATATGGCGGTGGTTCCATTACCGCCCTTCCGATAATTGAAACACTGGAGGACGATCTTTCAACCTACATTCCTACGAACGTAATCTCGATAACCGACGGACAAATATTTTTACAGCCCGATCTTTTTAATGCCGGTATTCGTCCGGCTATTAACGTTGGTATTTCAGTGTCCAGAGTCGGAGGAACTGCACAAACCAAAGCCATGAAAAGCGTCGCCGCCAAGCTTAAGTTAGACCTAGCGCAATATCGTGATATGGCCGCTTTTTCGCAATTTGAGTCAGAACTGGATGAAGAAACAAAAAAATTTTTAAACCGGGGTTCAAAGTTAACCCAAATTCTGATCCAGAAAAAGAATCAGCCGTATTCTTTAGCCCTAGAAGTAGCTCTTATCTGGTCGGCTACCCATGGACTTTTAGACGATATGCCTATCGCCAAGATTAATAACTTTGAAAATCAACTGGTTTTACGTTTAACCACCAAGGCTAAAAAGTGGCTGGAGCGCATTAATAAAAACAAGATTTTGACAGAAACAGATGAGACAGAACTGGAAAAATATATTAAGGAAACCATTGCAATTACGCGCTAACTTTTATGAATATCCGATTGGTTAGAAAAAAAATAAAATCAGTGTCAAATGTAAAAAAAATAACCAAAGCCATGCAAATGGTTTCAGCGATAAAAATGAAAAAAGCCCAGCAGAGAGCAATTGAAGGTAAACCCTACAGGGAAGATTTGGAGAAGATTATTTATAAAGTTGTTATGTCATTGGAAAAGAACTTTTCCCGGCTGATGGAAGGTCCCGTATTAAATACGAATAGAAACCTTGTTATATTGGTAACTTCGAATAAAGGTCTTTGTGGTGCATTCAACTTTAACCTGTTTCGCTATATTTCTTCTAAAGTTGATTTCGCAAAGACTGATTTCATCACAATTGGTAAAAAAGGAGCGCTTTTTGCCGCTAAAATGGGCGGTAATGTTATTGCTGACTTTTCGCAAAGCAGTATTGCCGACAATATTTCGGCAGTTTTCTCGACAGCCCTAACCAATTTCTTAAGTGGAAAATATACAAAAGTTGTTCTTTTCTACAACAAGTTTATAAGTACGACTAGATTCGAGTCAGTCGATGCAGTTTTGCTGCCTGTCAGTATCAGTAACCTTAATCCTGAAAATGCTGCAGAAAAAAATGAATATTTGGTCGAGCCATCCCCGACAACCGTAATCGATTCGTTACTCCGGAGCTTTATTGAAGGGAAAATCAGAGGCGCGATCATTGAGAGCGATGCGGCTGAACATTCTTCGCGGATGATTGCAATGAAAAGTGCGACAGATAACGCCGAAGACGTAATTTACAATCTTACGCTACTCCGAAACAAAATCCGTCAGGAAAAAATTACGAATGAACTTTTGGATATGGTAACAGCTAAATTATCAGTAGAATCAGCTTAATTAAAGTTATAAATTGTAAATTAGTTATGACAGAAGGCAAAATTATATCGATCCGAGACGTGGTTGTTGATGTGCGATTTAGTGAGGATGAAACTCCTAAGATATATGATGCGCTTCTTTTTGAAGATAAAAAAGTAGGCAGGATTACATTTGAGGTTGAATCAATCCTCGAACCGGGTTTAGTCCGGGCCCTTGCTCTTGGTAATGTTTATGGACTAAGGCGCGGATCTATAGTGCAAAACACGGGTAAACCAATCGAAGTTCCGATTGGAGAGGATACTTTGGGCCGCATATTTAACGTTTTAGGAGAACCGATTGATCAAAAAGAGGCGGTTAAAACCAAGCTGCGAAAAGCTATCCATCAAACGCCTCCGCCTCTGATCGAACAAGCAGTAGAAAGAAAAATTTTTGAAACAGGAATAAAGGTAATAGATCTTATTGCACCCTTCATCAAAGGCGGTAAAGTGGCGGTCTTTGGAGGCGCGGGTACAGGAAAAACTGTTCTAATCCAAGAAATGATTCATAATGTGGCCAAAGCTCATAAAGGAGTTTCGGTCTTTACGGGCGTAGGTGAAAGAAGCCGGGAAGGGAACGATCTGTGGATTGAGATGAAAGAAACTAAAGTTATCGATAAAACTGCTTTGGTATTTGGCCAGATGAATGAACCGCCGGGTAATCGACTGAGGGTTGCTTTAAGTGGTGTTACAATGGCTGAATATTTCCGGGATAAAAAATCGATGGATGTATTGCTCTTTATCGATAATATTTTCCGCTTTGCGCAGGCCGGTTCGGAGGTCTCAGCACTTTTGGGTAGAATTCCTTCGGCCGTAGGTTATCAACCGACCCTGGCGTCTGAGTTTGCGCAGCTTGAAGAAAGAATCACCTCCACCAACAAAGGTTCGATTACATCGATTCAGGCGGTCTATGTACCAGCCGATGATTATACCGACCCTGCTCCGGTTGCAACTTTTGCGCATTTGGATGCGTCCCTGTCACTTGAGAGATCGTTGGCAGAACAGGCACTTTATCCAGCTATCGATCCGCTCACCTCCACCTCGAGATCGCTTGATCCAGAGATTGTTGGAGAAGAACATTACGATGTGGCTCGACTTGTTCTCAAAACTTTGCAGCGTTACAAAGATCTGCAAGATATCATTGCAATTTTAGGGATGGAGGAATTATCCGATGAGGACAAACTGGCTGTCAGTCGTGCGAGAAAGATTCAAAGATTTTTAACCCAGCCGATGGCGGTTGCCGAACCCTATACCGGCCGTCCGGGAAAATATGTCCCGATTGCGGAAACGGTACGAGGCTTTCGGGAAATTTTAGACGGCAAATATGACGACAAGTCGGAAATGTCTTTTTACATGATAGGAACTATTGATGACGTAAAATAATCTTATGGATACTTTGAACCTAAAGATTATAACTCCCAAACAAGTTGTACTGGACGAATCTGTGATTAGCGTCACAATACCGACTTTTGTAGGAGAAATCACAGTTCTCCCGCATCACACCAATTTATTTTCTCTTATCGTAGAAGGCGTAATAAAAATTAAAAAGAAGGAATCTGAAGATTTCTTAGCTGTGGGCGGCGGATATTTAGAGACGGATGGGAATGAACTACATATTTTGGTTTCGCGTGCGTATGGGCAGGATGCTATTGACCAGAGTTTGATTGAAACAGCTGTCCAAAATGCCAAAAAAATTCTCAGCCAGTCGAAGGATCAAAAAGAGCGGTTTGAAGCTACAGCCATTCTTCGCCGGTCGCTCGTTGATATAAAACTTCTCAAACGCAAACGAAGAACTATTGGAAACCCCTAATGTATAATTGACGTTATGGCTTTAATCATTGTTGAATCACCAACCAAGGCTAGAACATTTAATCATATCCTAAAGGGTGGCGATTATTTCGTTTTCGCAACTATGGGTCACATTCGCGATCTGCCGCCCAATAAAATCGGAATTAATTACAAACACGATTTCCAACCAGACTACGGGATTATTAAAAACAAGCAAAAAGTCGTAAACCAGCTTAAAGAACTAGCTAAAAAAAATAAAGAAATTATTCTGGCAACGGATCCGGATCGGGAAGGAGAATCAATTTCCTATCATGCCGCCTACATTCTCGGACTAATTAAGGAAGACTGGCCGGATTTTAAATTTATTAAAGGTCAAGAACCAAAACGGATTGTATTTCATGAAATAACAACTCGCGCGTTGAAAGAGGCGTTAGAAAATCCCCAGTCCCTTCGTCTCAATCTGGTTAAGGCCCAACAGGCAAGGCGAATACTGGATAGAATTGTAGGTTATGAATTATCGCCCTTGCTTTGGAAGAAGATGGGAAAGAATTGGCTATCAGCAGGACGCGTCCAGACGGTTGCTTTGCGAATAATTGTCGAAAGGGAAAAAGAGATTAAGAAATTCAAAATCGAAAACTATTTTCAAATTTATGGACTTTTTAATACAAAAGACGATTTTACGGTTAAAGCCAAACTTGTGCGCCAAAAAGGAATTGATTTTGAGCAAAAATTTACGCTTAAGCTTTTCTCGGGGGACTACACTTATACGAAGACAACGATAACCGCTAATAATGTTTCTAGTTATAAAACCGATCTTCAATCGGATTCGTACAAAATCTTAAAAATTGATGAGGGGATAGTAAAACGATATCCTCCGCCACCCTTTACTACATCTTTATTGCAACAGGAAAGCTTTCACCGTTTCGGGTTTTCTTCGAGAATGACAATGAAGCTTGCTCAGGACCTTTACGAACGGGGATTAATCACTTATCACCGTACCGACTCATTTAACCTAGCAAGCCAGTTTGTTTTTGCGGCCAAGGATTATATCGCCGAAAAATATGGAAAAAATTACTCTCTGGAAAAACCCCGGGGTTATCATACTAAATCAAAAATGGCGCAGGAGGCACACGAAGCAATTCGGCCGACAAAACTTATTGAAATTTTACCCAAAAAGGATACAAAGATTACAACCAATCACCGAAAACTTTATAAGCTTATTTTCGATCGGGCCCTGTCAACCCAAATGCGGGAGGCGGAGATAAAAACCATTAAGGCAACTGTTCTCTCGGAGAAAACTTACGAATTTGAGGCCGATTATCAGGTTATCCTTTTTGACGGTTTTTTACGTGTCTTAAACCCGGAATTCGTTGGTAAGAATACAATCACTCCGCCGATAAAAGTAGGCGAATCAGTTTCCTTGACCAATCTTGAAACCCAGGATAATCAAACCAAACCGCCTCCCCGTTTTAATGAAGCTTCTCTAATTAAACTTATGGAGGAGAAGGGAATTGGCAGGCCTTCAACCTATGCCCCCATAATAACTCTAATTCAAACCAAAAACTATGTCGAAAAAGAAAATCGTTATTTTGCGCCTACAAACTTAGGTGTTGCCATTGCCGATTATCTATCTAAAAGTTTTCCCCAGTTATTCAGCCTGGATTTTACAGCTTCGATGGAGGAAAGCTTGGATCAGGTCGCGCAAGACAAAGAGGACTTTATTCAACTTTTAAAAACCTTCAACAGCCCTTTTCAAACAGAGTTAAGCGCGCGCAAAAAGGATACGTCTCCCATCAACGTCGAAGAAGAGATAACGGAAAAATGCCCGAAATGCAAAGCGCCCTTGACAGTCAGGTTTTCCCGTTTTGGTAGGTTTTTGGCCTGTACGCGTTATCCAGATTGCAAATTTACCAAGCCTTTTTTAAAGTTTATTGCAGGTAAAAATTGTCCGTTGTGCGGTGGAAAAATTGTGTTAAGATTTACTAAATCTAAAAAAAGATTTTACGGGTGCGAGAATTATCCTAAATGCGAATGGCGCAGTTGGAAGCTAAATTTTTGATTCTTTATGGCTAAATTAAAATATATTTTTGTCTCAGGCGGAGTAATATCCGGTATAGGCAAAGGTATAACTGTCGCATCAATCGCCTTCTTGCTTAAAAAATCGGGTTATAAAGCTGCTCCGATAAAATTCGAAAACTACCTTAATCTGGACGCCGGTACAATTAATCCGATTGAACATGGCGACCCATTTTTATGCGAAGATGGAACCGAAGCGGATATGGATATCGGGACCTACGAGAAATTCCTGGATGAGGATATGGCCAAGGACAATTTCGTGACCATGGGTAAAATTTATAGTACGGTTATCGAAAAGGAAAGACGTTTTGAATACGACGGAGAAGATGTCGAAGCGATTCCTCACATAACTAATGAAATCACACGCTGCATTAATTCCTTGGGAAGGAATAAAGATGCAGACATTGTTATTATTGAGCTCGGGGGTACTGCAGGCGAATATCAGAATGTATTTTATTACGAAGCGTCAAGAATATTGACTCTTAAAAATCCCGGGGATGTAGTTCATATTCATGTTTCCTACGTACCGACACCTAAGCATCTTGGTGAACCAAAAACTAAACCGACTCAACTTTCGGTACGTACTTTAAACACGATGGGAATACAACCGGATTTTATCGTGGCAAGAAGCGAAAAATATCTCGATAAGAGACGAAGAGACCGTTTTGCACTTTTTTGCAACGTTCAGCCCGAAAATATCGTTTCTAATCCCGACGTCGATAATCCTTATGAAGTGCCTTTGGTGCTTGATGAGCAGCAATTTACTGAAAACATTTTAAAGAAATTAAATTTACCAGTACGGCATCCGGCATTGGCAACCTGGAAAAAATTTATCGGCGAAATAAAATCTAAAAAAACTAAAACCCTAAATTTAGCGATAGTAGGAAAATATTTTGGAACCGGCGATTACCAGCTTCGGGATTCTTATGCAGCTCTCTTTGATGCTCTTGATCATGCGGCTTGGAAAAATAATGTTAAACTACAAATTCAGTGGGTTAATGCTGAAAAGATCGAGAAAGAAGGAGTAAGCGTTATTGGAAATCCGGACGGAATTATTGTTCCCATAGGTTGGGGTGAACGCGGCTCAGAAGGCATGATTGTTGCTGCGAATTTTGCCCGGGAGAATAAAATCCCCTATCTCGGTTTATGCTACGGCATGCAACTTGCAGTTATTGCTTTTGCCCGGAATGTTCTGGGCTGGAAGGATGCTAATACAACCGAAAATAATCCCGAAACTACCCATCCCGTGATCCATCTTATGCCAGCTCAGGAAAAGTACATGAAAAACCGCGCTTATGGTGGGACTATGCGATTGGGTTCCTGGGATGCAAAAGTTTTCAAAAATACCGAAGCTTGGAGGATCTATAAAACCGAGGATACAAGTGAGCGGCATAGACACAGATACGAAGTCAACGAAAAATATGTACAGGCTATTGAAAAAGCGGGTCTCGTAATTAGCGCCCGTTCCGTTAAAGAAAATTTACCGGAGATCATGGAGCTTGACAAAAAGTTACACCCATTTTATTTTGGAACCCAGGGACATCCGGAATACAAAAGCCGACCCCAGAAACCCCATCCTATATTTTTAGCCTTTCTTGCTGCTTGTAAAAACCGTTCATAGATGTTAAAATATCACCTATGGCAAATTCATTTTCCTATAAAGAAAAAAACTTCGCTGTAGGAGATACGGTAAGTTTTAACTACACTTTTAAGGAAGGCGATAGGTCTAGAAAACAAACCTTCAAAGGAATTCTAATCAAAGTAAAAGGTGCAACTCCGGAGGATAGAATGATAACGGTTAGAAAGGTCAGCCATTCCGGTGTCGGAGTAGAGAGAATTATTCCGTTGGCATCTCCTTTTTTGTCGGATATAAAACTGGTAAAGAAAGGCGCATTCACAAAGGCCAAAGCTTACTTCGTCCGCAACCTGTCCGATCAGGAGTTACGCAAAAAACTCTACCGGCAAAAATAATGAATCTCCAAAATAAGAATATTGGGAAAATTGGTGAAGATTTTGCGTGCAAGTTCCTCCAAGGTAACGGCTACAAAATTCTTGATCGGAATGTTACTTCGCACTGGTCCGAAATCGATATCGTAGCAAAAAAGGGCCGTTCCTTACATTTTGTTGAAGTTAAAACCCGGACCGGAAAAAAATTTGGGAAACCTTATGAGGCGGTAGGATATTATAAAATCAGAAGTTTATACCGTTCTGTCAATTTATATCTCTTGAAAAATAAATTGAAAGAGTATAAGCTTTCTCTAGATGTAATTTCAATAGTTTTAAATGACAATCTAATAATTGATGAAATTAAACATTATGAAAACGTACCGAAGGGGGTGTACAAAATATGATTGATCTTATCAATTCGATTTTGACAAAGTTTTGGTCACAGTTTATCAATTTCTTGCCGGACTTCATTGGCGGGCTGGCAATTCTACTTGTTGGTTTTATTATTGCAGCCATTGTAAAAAAAATTTTGCTCACAATATTCCGGTTTTTAAGATTAGAGTCTGTGTTACAAAAAACTAGACTTTTGGGTAAATCCGAGGTACAACTTTGGGAAGAAATTATTGTGGAAATTACAAAATGGGCGATAATTATTATCTTTTTAGTACCAACCTTAGAGGTTTGGGGATTATCACGCGCCACATCAGTTCTAAACGAATTTTTAGTCTACCTGCCAAACGTAATTGTAGCTGTGGTAGTTACATTCGTTGGAGTTATCGTAGCAAATCTTACCTCCGACCTTGTGAAAAACAGCGTTAAGACAATGGGTGCCACTTCGGCAAATTCCTTGTCAGTCCTTGCTAAATGGGTTGTTCTTTTTTTTACCGGTCTTATTGCCCTAAATCAACTTGGAGTTGCGCAAGACTTAATCCGCATATTATTCACGGGGATCGTTGCTATGGTAGCCCTTGCTGGAGGTTTAGCCTTTGGTTTGGGTGGACGAGATCTTGCCAAAGAAATTCTTGAGGAACTCAGAAAAAAAGTGCAGTGATGTGATAAAATAAAGCACGGTCCCGTCGTCTAGCGGCCAAGGACATCTGGTTTTCAGCCAGAGAATCTGGGGTTCGAATCCCCACGGGATCACGAAATTCAATTTGTTTTACCTCCTTGAGCTGTCTTTAGATTTGTTGTATTCATTTTTTCTCTGTATTATTATGTTATGGATTCATCACTATCACAAGTAGAACAATCAAACCAAACAGAACCCCCATTACAACCCGTTAATAATCAACCAAAAAATTCAAGTTTACTAAAATGGTTCATAACCATAATCGTTGTAGCTTTATTATTTTCCGGAATAACCTATCTTGCGATTATTTTTAAAAGCTCCAATAGTCACCAGTCAATCAAAGTTTTGTCTACCGTAGATAAAAATGTCATTAATTCACCAACTGTTTCTTCCCCGATTATGGTAAGTAAGCAAATTGCTTTTTTGCGAAACGGAGACATATGGATGTCGGATGAAAATGGAAAAGATCAGAAGAAAATTACCAGCAACACTCATATTGAAGGGTTTAAGCGGATTCCAAATTCAACCAAGATTGTTTATTACTCGGTTTCTAATACGAATCCAAGCAATATAAGGACGAGTATTGTGGATTGGGATACTTTAGCAGAGAAAGCAGTTCATGAGGTTACCGTAGATTTTAGTGGACATGGAGGACCGGGTCTTGATTTATTGTATTATTTAACAGTATCACCCGATGGAAAGAAAATTGCTTACAGTGAGGGATTAATATATCCAAACGAAGGGTTTATGGTATACGATATTGCATCCGGAAAAGAAGAATTATATACCAAATGTGCTAATGACCCGGTATTTTCTCAGGACGGAAGCATTATCGCCAATATTCTCTGGGGAAATATCATTATCTGCTCTTCTGTAAATAACGACCCAGAGATATTAACAAATTTTACTGACCCGAGAAGCTATAAAGGAGATTATGCAAAATATGCTTATCCGCATAGTATTATCGGTTGGTCTAAAGACGACCAAAAAATATATTACGTAATTTCTAATATGGGTGCAGGAAATTACGAATGGACCACCGTTAACAATATTGAAGCCGTGGATGTTAAATCGCGTCAAGTTGAAAAAACAACTGATTTTCCTCCGGGAAAATATACACGACCGCTTGATTTTTATTCTAATAACAATACAATTTCTTACATTCAGATAAGCAATATAGTTTATGATAAATCCGGTAAACAGGCAGGAGGTGAAATTAATAATATGTATGGAGCACAATTTGACTCTCAAGGCTATAGAATTTCTTCCAATTTGTCTTTACAAAATCTAAATTTAGATAACCTCAGATCAAGTGAGTTATTGTCACCGTCAAATTTTAGTCAAATATTTCCGGATAAATTTTCTACTTTTTATACCATTTCTCCGGATGGAGATAAATTCTTATACAACCGATCAAGACTTGTTTCTGGACATACGGATCAGAAAGATATCTGGCAACTTACATTAAATAACAAAATTTCATCGCTTCTTATAGAAGATGCTACAAATCCACAATGGATTTATTAGAATTAAAAGGATATATAGTTTAGTCGCAAATTATTTAAATCCGATAACTTGCAACTTTAAGTAAACTCGGTTTAAACTTTCCATAAAGGGGTTCCAAACACGGGACAGGTGGCTCACGAAAGGTTCTTTTGTTTCTGAAATTTCCTTAAAGGTTTGCACACCCTTAGGGTGTACGTTGAAGAATTGATTGAAAACGGAAAAGCTAATTTCAGAATTGGAACACTTCGTAAAATCTCAAAAAGTCTTAAAGTTGACATCTCTGATCTGTTTAAAAAGTAAATAGCATTATTTTGATCACTTGATAATTTTAATTTAAACGAATAGTATTATTATGTGGGAAAACAACATTCCATAAATTTAGTTATTTTGAACCAATCCTTTGTGATTGGTTTTTTTATAAGTTGATCAAATAAAAGGGGGTGAATATAATATGAAGAAAATAATAATTAGTCTATCTATTATAACAATAATGTCTACCATATTGTTCGTTGTACAAGCCTCAGCCGCAGGTAAAAGTGGTTTAGCTGGAAAATCACAAACAGGTCATTTGTACCTAAATGAAAAAAATCCTAGTGATTGGTCTATTTTATCTGGTGGAGCGTGGGGAAAGATGACGTATAAGATTGATGGATATGTTTTTAACGGCCATAAATTAAATCCAAGTGAAAAATATACTCTTATCAATTATGCAAGAGTTGGAACAGAATGGCCTGCATCAATAAAATGTTTAGAAACAGTAATGTCTAATGAAAATGGAGATGTACATATGATGGGCGATTGGAACATTACAGAATTTGGACATGATACAACTCCAGGAACCGAAAATCAAACAGGATATAAGTTTTGGTTAGTACCATCGTCTGATGTCAATTGTATTACTGGTAAATTACCAAGTTGGAATCCGTCAGAATATCTTTTTGAGGAAGTACCAATATACTTTGATTAAACATCAAAAATTTTTTAACGATAAAAAACAACTCATCTTTTGGATGGGTTGTTTTTATGTAAAGAACCTTTATTCTTTAAACAATATTAACCTTAAGAAGTTGGTGAGCTTTGTACACCCTTAGGGTGTACGTTGAAGCAATTATTAAGCAGGTACACATCAAGTCTGAAATTGATCTGCCGGTTTATATTTAAACCCTGTTTCGAAAACAACTCTTCCATTACATAATCCAAGACCGCCTTGGGCGATTGACATTGCAAGTTTGCATCTATAAGCTATTAAACATTCGCCTGGCGTTCCTCTTCCGGCTGATCCTACTCCTATTTGAACCTGGTCATACCCGGTTCTCATATTGTTTGTTTTTTGAAGATATGAGCTTCTTACGCTACATTCTCCTTCTACTACGCTGCTTCGCATTGAATTATTATACGTCAGATTTATTTTTTATCAAACTTCATGCAAGTTACTAAATTCATGAAGTAAATCTTTTTTTATACCAATCCATTCCCGAAGCAGGTTTTTACGCCTATCATCCATCATTTGCATAGCGCTTTTATGAGCTTCATCACCATTGGCAACCTTTCAGAAAAAGTATATAACTGGTATTTTAGTAATAGTTAAGAATTTAAGTAAAAAGTAAATAAGAGTGAGTATAGAAATTATTTTAAAACCACCGTTATTTCACCTCTGTATGTTCTTTTTAGCAGCTCTTTGGCTTTACCGCGGGTGATCTCTTCGAATTTTTTCGTCAATTCTCGACAAATTACAAGGTCTGAATCGGGAATTAATTCGTTTATAAATGTCAATGTTTGATTTATCCGATTAGGCGACTCGTAAAAGACGAAAAGCATATCGGGTTCTAGTTCTTTAAGTTTTTTTATTTTATTTATTGTTTTTCTCAGTTCCGATGCCTTTTTCGGTAAAAAACCGATTAAGAGCGAATTGGCAAAACCAAAACCGGCGTAGGCCAGGGCAGTAACATAGGCGGTTGGGCCCGGAAGTACTTGCAACGGTAAAGATTTTTTTATTACTGTTTTTATAAGCAAAGTGCCTGGATCGGAAATAGCCGGCATACCAGATTCCGAAATCAAGCTTACGATTTTTCCTTCTTCCAAGAGAGCAAGGACTTCCGGTAGTTTCTCGAACTCTTTTTCCTGGTAATAAGAAACAACTTTCTGGTTAAGGTTTTTCTTAAAGTTAAAACGTTTTACTATTGCTTGTTTGACTATTTCCCAGGAACGTGTATCCTCGGCCAGAATGACATCTGATTGCATAAGTGTTTTTGCGGCGCGCAAAGTTAGGTCGTCCAAATTGCCGATTGGTGTTGCAACGATATAGAGCATGGTTTAGAATAACAATAATTAAAATGAATAATTTAATTGCAATAGTAACAGGGTTAATTATAGCATTTATTGACAAAACAGGCTATTTGGGCATAGCGGCCCTCATGACAGCCGAATCGGCCCTAATCCCCATTCCCTCCGAAGTCACAATGCCTTTTGCCGGCTTTATGGCTTCGGTTGGACGCTTTAATATCTATTTGGTAATAATTGTTGGGGCTCTGGCTAATCTTTTAGGATCGCTTATTGCCTACGGAGTGGGATACTGGGGCCAGGAACCGGTTGTCCGCAGGCTCATTCAAAGCTACGGTAAATATGTGTTTATTAGTGAGGCTGAATTTAACCGTTCGGAGCGCTGGTTTCGTAAATACGGACCTAAAATAGTCTTTTTTTCGCGCATTTTGCCGATTGTACGCACTTTTATTTCCCTGCCGGCGGGTATAGCCCATATGAGCTTCCTAAGCTTCACGCTTTTCACACTGGCAGGATCACTTATCTGGTCGGCACTTTTGACCTATATCGGCTTTGCTTTGGGGAAAAATTGGCATCTAATTGAGATTTACTATAGAAGGTTTGAATACCTAATTATATTTCTTCTTTTAGCCTTCGTTATCTACTTCCTTTACCACAAGCTACATCGTCACAGGGAAAAGTGATATAATTATTGTTTCCCCTATGTTCAAGCTTGTTTCTAGTTTCTCGCCAACCGGCGATCAACCGCAAGCTATCGAAAAGCTTGCCGAGGGTATAACTCGTGGTAAAAAAAATCAAGTTCTTCTAGGAGTCACAGGATCAGGCAAAACTTTTTCTATGGCCAATGTTATAAAAAAGCTTAATCTGCCGGCTCTGATCATCTCGCACAATAAAACCCTAGCCGGCCAGCTTTATCAGGAGATGCGCGATTTTTTTCCAGAAAATGCTGTTTCTTATTTTGTTTCTTACTATGACTTTTACCAACCCGAAGCCTATATTCCTTCAACCGATACATACATTGAAAAAGAGGCTGAAATAAATGAGTTGATTGATAAACTGCGGCTTCAGTCAACAACTAACTTAATGACCCGCTCCGATACGGTCGTCGTGGCGTCGGTTTCCTGTATCTACAATATTGGTTCGCCGGTTGAGTACGGTAAATTTATTCAGGAAATTTCCCTGGGAGACAAAGCTGATTGGGAAAAAATTTCGAAACGGCTTGTTCAACTTCTCTACGACCGTAGCGAGTTTGAGTTCAAACGGGGAACATTTAGAATCCGCGGTAACTATATAGATATTTACCCGGCCTATGAAGACTTCGGATACAGAGTTTATGAAAAAAGCGGTAAGATTGGCGAAATTATTAAGTTTGAACCGCTGTCGGGTAAAGAAATCCGCGGGAAAAAATCCCTGCCTGCCGGGAGGCGAGACGAAATCCGAAACATCATTATTTATCCGGCTAAACACTATTTAACCGATCCGGCTGTTTTTCAAAAGGCCGAAAGTAAAATTAGATCCGACCTGAAAAAGGAGTCAGAATTGCTCAAAGCGCAAAATAAATTAGCTGAGGCCGAAAGATTGATCAGGCGGGTAAACTATGATCTGGAAATGATTAAAGAAGTCGGCTATGTTAACGGAATTGAAAATTATTCGCGTTACTTTGACGGGCGGGAAATCGGCGATCCGCCCTATACTCTAATCGACTATTTCAGAGAAGCATATGGTAATAAATTTATAGTATTTATCGATGAATCCCATATGACTGTGCCGCAACTTCGGGGCATGTTTAACGGAGACTATTCCAGAAAAAAGACGCTGATCGATTTTGGCTTTAGACTCAAGGCCGCATTTGACAACCGTCCTTTAAAGTTTGACGAGTTTTACCGGCCTATACCATATTTCATCTATGTTTCGGCCACCCCCGATGCTTGGGAAAAGGATATGGCAGGAGAAGTTGTCGAACAGCTTGTCAGACCGACAGGCATTGTTGATCCAACCATAATTCTTAGACCAGCGAAAAATGAAGTCACAGATTTAATTGCAGAGATTGAAAAAAGAGTTAAAAATAGAGAAAAGGTCCTTATTACGACGCTTACAAAAAAAATCGCCGAAGATTTAACGGAGTATCTGAAAGAAAAAAAAATACGGGCTTCCTATCTTCACTCAGATGTCGCAACCCTTGAAAGATCAAATATTTTAGATAATTTACGCAAAAATGAGTTTGATGTTTTAATTGGAGTCAATCTTTTGCGCGAAGGTTTGGATTTGCCGGAAGTTTCACTGGTCGCGATTTTGGATGCGGATCGGGAAGGATTTCTCCGCTCCAAGACAGCTCTTGTTCAAACTATGGGCAGAGCCGCAAGAAACATAAAAGGCGAAGTTATAATCTATGCCGATATTTTGACGGATTCTATAAAGGCGGCTGCGTCAGAGATCGAACGGCGCAGAAATTATCAACTTAAATACAATAAAGAACACCACATTACCCCACGAACGATTTTAAAGCCGATCCGAGAAAAAATCATTGAACAAGATTTGCCTATTTCAGATGTAACGAGAGCCGGAGAAGCCTTTGATAAGAGTTTTCTGTCAGAGATTAAGTCAGAGTCACTTACGCCTTTTGATAAAAATAAATTGGTTAAGAGACTTGAGCGTGAAATGCGGCACCAAGCCGATGATTTAAATTTCGAGCTGGCAATCAAAATCAGAGATAAAGTTAGAGAGTTAAAAAATTAAATACGGTATGTCCGATCTTATAAAAATTCGCGGCGCCCGTCAGCATAACTTAAAAAATATTAATCTTGATATTCCCAAAGATGAACTTGTGGTCATCACCGGAATTTCAGGATCAGGCAAATCTTCTTTGGCGTTCGACACAATTTATGCTGAAGGCCAACGGCGCTACGTAGAGTCGCTTTCCGCCTATGCTCGGCAATTCCTGGGCGTTATGGACAAACCGGACGTAGACAGCATCGACGGTCTCTCTCCGGCAATCTCAATTGACCAAAAAACAACCACGCATAATCCCCGCTCAACTGTTGGCACAATAACCGAAATTTATGATTATTTACGCGTCCTTTTCGCCCGTATCGGGCATCCTCACTGTCCAATTTGCGGCCGCGAAATAACGCGCTTAACTTTAGATGAGATAACCGCGACTATTGTCTCAGAGATTCAGAAGGATTTAAGCTTAGATAAAATAAAACCGCACAAATTCGCTTTATTTTCGCCGGTCGTGCGTTCACAAAAAGGCGAGTTCAAAGATCTTTTCGTTAACCTGAGAAGCAAGGGATTTTCCAATATTCGAATTGATAAAAAAGAGTTATCTCTGAACTCCGAAATTAACCTAATAAAAACCAATAAACACAATATTGATGTTAATATCGTTTCATTTTCACTTTCCTACCGGGATTTTAAGGACGCAGCGCAGTTGGCTGAATTCAGATCCGGTTTATCACAATCGGTAGAGCAGGCACTTAACCTTTCCGCTGGTTTAGTTATATTGAGGGGAAGTGCGGAACAGCTTTTTTCGGAAAAATTTTCCTGTCCGCATTGTAATATTTCCTTACCCGAAATTGAACCGCGTATGTTTTCATTCAATTCACCTCTGGGAGCCTGTGTAAAATGCCGGGGTTTAGGAACGGTTTATAAGGTTGATCCGGAATCGGTCTTAAATAAAAACCTATCAATTAACGAAGGCGGAATCCTACCGTTTAATAAGCTATATTTTCAAAACACTTGGTATAGCCGCCTCTTAAATCAAGCCATTAAGGAATCCGGCGTGAATGCCGACATTCCAATAAAAGACCTTACTAAAGATCAGCTCAATCTTGTTTTATATGGCACTGATCAGGTCTATCGTGTTTTGGGAACCAACCGGATGGGACGACCTACGGTTATATTTGAAAAGTTTGACGGAATAATTAAAGAATTAGAGAGAAGATTTTTCCAAAATGAATCCGAATGGAGCGGCATTGATGTCTCACGTTACATCCGCGAAGAAATCTGCGATAAATGTAAGGGTGATAAACTGAAGGACGAAATTCTTGCGATTACAATTGATGCATTGAATATTGCCGAGATCTCAAAATTAAATATAAATGAGCTGGTCGGTTACTACGGTAATGAACTTTTTGAAAAACTGAATGTGTACGAAAGGCAGATCGCCAAAACTATCATTAAAGAGATAATAACCCGTCTAACCTTCCTAAAAAATGTCGGTTTGGGTTATCTCACAGTCGGAAGATCTGCCAAAAGCTTAGCCGGTGGAGAGTTGCAGCGGATTCGTTTGGCATCTCAAATTGGCACAGGCTTGACAGGTGTACTCTATGTCCTGGATGAACCCTCAATTGGTTTGCATCCTAAAGACGTTGCAGCGCTTATAACAACCTTAAAACAACTGAAGAGCTTAGGCAACACTCTCATCATCGTTGAGCACGATCAGGAAACCATAGAAAATGCGGATCATCTCATTGAGTTGGGTCCTTATGCCGGAAAGAATGGCGGCCGGGTTACGTTCGAAGGAAATTTAAATCAAATAAAGAAAAGTTCATCGCTTACCGGTCAATTTTTATCCGGGAAACGTAAAATTGAGGTAGATAAATCCGCGCTTAATAAAAAATTAGGGACAATAAACTTACGGGGGGCGGCGCAGTTCAACCTGAAAAATATTAACGTTGATTTTCCCTTAGGAAACTTAATTTGCGTAACCGGAGTTTCGGGATCGGGAAAATCTACTCTCATTGTTGAGACTCTTTATCCGGCGCTTAAATATTATTTGGAAGGCTATTATAATGAATCAATAGGCAAGTTTGAGCGTCTGGAAGGTTATCAATATGTCGACAGGGTTTATCTGGTTGATCAATCGCCAATAGGCCGGACTCCCCGTTCAAATCCTTCAACTTATGTTGGTTTTTTTGATGAAATTAGGGAAATTTTCGCGCAAACGGTCGATGCGAAAGCCAAAGGTTTCAAAAAAGGCCGGTTTTCCTTTAATTTAAAAGGCGGAAGATGTGAAAAATGTCAGGGTGCCGGAGTTTTAAAAATTGAGATGCAGTTTTTAGCCGATGTCTATGTTACCTGTGACGTTTGCGAAGGACATCGTTACAATAAGGAAACTTTGGAAATAATGTATAAAGGTAAAAATATATACGATATTCTAGAATTAACTGTTGACGAGGGCGTAGATTTTTTTCAGAATCATTTTAGAATCTTGCAAAAACTTGAACTGCTAAAAAATGTCGGATTAGGCTACGTGAAGCTTGGGCAGCCTGCGCCGACTTTTTCCGGGGGAGAAGCGCAAAGAATAAAATTAGCGGACGAGTTAACTAAAAAAGAATCCGGTAGGACGATTTATATTTTAGACGAACCGACAACCGGCCTGCATTTTTACGATATAGAAAAGCTGCTTAAAACTTTGCACGAACTGACAGACCGGGGCAACACTGTAATAATAATCGAACATAATCTTGATGTAATTAAAAACTCGCAATATGTTATAGATCTGGGACCGGACGGAGGAGATCAGGGGGGGAAAGTTATTTATCAAGGTGAAACCGGCGGAATTGTAAAAGAAAAAAAATCCTACACTGGTCACTACCTTAAGTCGGTATTATAATTACTTATTAGGATGGTTAAAAAAATCGCAGGCTCTTTCCTTTTTATTCTTGTTCTTTTTATAAGCATTTCGAAATATAAAACGGTTTTAGCTCAAGCCAATGAAGATTTTAAAGCAGATTATTCGGTTGAATATCAACTAAAAGATTCCGGATCAGCTCTCAAAACCGCTGTGAGTTTTAAAATATCCATAACTAATCTTCGCTCCGATGTTTATGTAAAAAAATTCACAATCTCATTCCCAAAAAACTTCAATATTTCAAATCTTACCGCTTCTGACGATAATGGCGCTATAACTCCTACAATTACTGTTGACCAAGAAAAAACGCGTGTCGATATGGAGTTTACCAACCCTGTAACAGGCAAAAATTCGGTCAATAACTTTACTCTTCATTTCAACCAGGATAACCTTTTTAAGATCAATGGCAATATCTGGGAGGTAATAATTCCGACGGTTAAAAGTAAACAGCCGGACACAATCTATAAAGTTGTAGTCGATCTTCCACCCGAAACCAAGCGAAAAATTTCAATCTCCAAACCAAAACCAGACCTGGTTTTAAACTTACCAGACGACAATCAAATAACCTGGAACAATGTCCAAACCAAAACAATTTACGCAGTCTTCGGAGATAAACAATACTACCGGGCGGATTTAACCTATCATATTAAAAACCCTAATATCTATCCGGTTTTAACCGAAGTAGCTTTTCCGCCCGATACTCTTTACCAGAAAGTTTATTTAAACTCAATAAGCCCCAAGCCAACCTCTGTTTATACCGATAGGGACGGAAATTTTATGGGTAAATATATACTGGCTCCATCCGAGATAAAAACCGTTAATTATTCTGCCGTTATCGAAGAAGATGTATTGCCCCGCCAAGATATGCTTGCCCTAAGTCGTAGCCAAATAGTTAACCAAAAAGACTATCTCTTAACCGCGCAAAAGTATTGGGAAATAACTAAAAATTTAGACAAGATAAAAAAGATTAAAACTCCTTCGGACGATTATTATTTTGTAACGTCAGATTTGCAATATAATTTTGATAAGCTTGTCGGCAGCAACGCCCGGCTGGGTGCGGAAGAAGTATTATCGCAACCGAATAATGCCGTATGTTTGGAGTTTACCGACTTATTTATCGCGATTGCCCGCGAAAACGGAATATTGTCGCGGGAAATTGAAGGCTATGGATTTTCGCAGGACCAATCGTTTCGACCGATTTCTTTGAACGGAGACATCTTACATTCCTGGCCTGAATATTATAGCTCGGAGGCAAATCTTTGGATTCCGGTTGATCCGACCTGGGAAAATACTTCCGGGATTGATTATTATAAGTCCTTTGATCTAAACCACATAACTTTTGCAATTCATGGAGTTTCTTCAACCTACCCGCTGCCTGCCGGAACCTATAAGACCGGTTCGTCCCGTGACGTCTTAATTACTCCAGCTTCGACAGTTCCGTCAGAAGCAATCCGCATTTCTTTAAATAACTTAACCTATTCCAACAAAATCAACACAAAAACTAAAAACCCGCTATCCTTCCTGGTCAGAAATGATGGAAATACAACCCTCATCAACCTTCCTGTTCAGATTGAAGGAACTGGCATCGAATTTGCTAATCCTAATATAACTGTTCCCGAACTTCCCCCTTACGGAGAATCTACCGTAAAAACGCAATACACTGCAATTTCTAGTCAGAATATCCAAACTGCCAATTTTTCTTTAAAAATTGCTGGCCAAAAACTATTTACAGGGAATGTTTCTATATATTCATTCAATTATGACCTGGCAATCCAAATTACGGAGTACGTACTTGGAGCGTTTGTTATTCTTCTTATATTTAAATTTATTTTCCGCAAAAAGAATAAACGTGGATAAAAAAACCGTTGACAAAATACCGACCCTTTGCGGCGTCTACCTTTTTAAGAAGGGAGCTGAAATTCTATACATCGGAAAATCAGTCAATCTAAGGGCTCGAATCCGCTCTCACATCAAAAATGCGCAACTCGACGCAAAAGAGGCTGCAATTGTTAATCAGACTGATCTTATAGACTACATTACAACGGACTCGGAATTCAAAGCGCTTCTTCTGGAATCGCACCTAATTCAGGAACACAAACCCAAATACAATGTGCGCTGGCGAGACGATAAAAGTTATCTTTATCTTGAAATAACAAGAAATGAAATTTATCCTAAAGTTTTACTGACCCGAAAACCCGATTTAGCCCCGGACAAAAAAAGTTCGCTGTTTTTTGGGCCTTTTTCTTCAACCCGGGAAACTGAAGCTGTACTTAAGGAGGTGCGGAAAATTTATCCATTTTGCACCCAAAAAAAAATCGGCAAATTTCCCTGTTTTTACAGCAAAATAGGTCTTTGTAATCCTTGTCCCAACGTTATCGAGAAAACTTCTAATAATAATGTTAGGAAGGAGCTTAAAACCCGCTATAAAAAAAATATCAAACAGGTAATAAAGATTTTAAGCGGTAAATTTGAACAGATCTTAAATGACCTCAACAGGGAATTAAAACTCCTGACCCGGGAAGAAAACTACGAACAGGCTCTGCAGGTCAGAAACAAGATGCAAAGACTCGAGTATCTTATGCATGAAAAAAGGTTCGTTGACAATTCCGCTGCGCTCTATAGTAATAACTCAAAAAAAAGTTTAGATTTTCTCTATAAACTGCTTTTAAATTATTTTCCCAAGCTTAAAAACCTCGGTCGGATCGAATGTTTTGATGTCAGTAACCTTAACTTCAGAGAAGCTACCGCCTCTCTTGTGGTTTTGACCAAAGGAATTCCCGATAAATCACAATATAAACGCTTTAAAATTAAAAACCTTAAAGTTCAATCGGACTTTGAGATGTTAAGAGAGGTTATAAATCGCAGATTAAAAAATTCCTGGCCGCTTCCCAATCTTTTTATTGTCGACGGAGGTAAACCACAGGTTAGGACCCTTTTAAAGGCACTCCTTACTAAAAATATTACAACTCCGGTTATTGGGATTGCAAAGCATCCGGACCGCTTTGTAATTGGTACAGAAGCACTACCGACTCTTCGACTTAGAAATGATAATCAAGCCTTGAAACTCGTCCAAATCGTCCGGGATGAGTCGCACCGTTTTGCCAAAAAATATCACCTTTACCTGCGGAGCCATAAATACTTGGTATAATAATTACATTATTATGAAAAGGATAACCAGAAGTTTAGTTTTTGCGGCTGTCGCAGTTTTTTTTACGGCTTTATGGAATAAAGGTTTTATTTTTTCCCATAATCCCAAAACTTTTTTTATCGGCGTGATCCTGCTCGCGATAGTTTTTTATTTAGTTGTTCCCATTACAAAGCTCGTTCTTCTGCCACTAAATATACTGACACTCGGTTTCATTTCAATTTTAGCCTATTTTTTAATCTTTTATTTCTTCGTCAATCGAGTAAACCTGATAACTATTAAAGCCTGGGATTTCCCGGGAATAAAATTCGACGGAGTCTCAATCAATAAAATGCATATTGGTTATTTTTTGAATGTTATTCTGTCGGCTTTATCGATCTCATTCATTATTAATTTTTTTGAAGCGCTTTTATGAATACTAAAGTAATATTTTTAATTCTTAACATTATCCTAAGCATCGCGATCGTTATTTTTATTCTTATTCAAGGCGGCGGGGCAGGTTTGGGCAGCGCTTGGGGAGGTGGAGGCGAACACTTCCAAACTCGTAGAGGGATTGAAAAACTAACGCTTCGCATCTCAGTCGCCCTCATAGCAATTTTTTTGCTCGTTTCCTTTATAAACTTGTTTTTAAAATAAGTTCAAACTTATGTTTTCAAAAAAAAGTTTTAGATATATCTATTGGTTTGTCCAAGAATTTTTTAAAAAAAATCTTAAGCTTATCTTGTTAAGTTCATTGTTAAGCTTCATTTTTATTGTAGTTTTTATCTCTGTTACACCCTACATAACAACCTTATTCTTTGGAAAAAAGGATGTCATAGGAATAGTGGGGAAGTACGACTACTCAAATTTACCCACAGATATTAAAATAAAGATATCGAATGGATTGGTATCGATTAATAACGAAGGGGTCATAACTCCGGCGCTTGCGTCCTATTGGGAAGTACTAGATAATGGGTTACGCTACCGCTTTCACCTGAAACAAAATCTGCTTTGGGGTAATGGAAAAAAATTTACCGCTTACGATATTCATTATTCATTTAAAGATGTTCAAACTAGCGTAGCCGATTCAAACACAATCTATTTTACGCTTAAAAAACCTCTTCCAATTTTTGTAACCTATTTAACCACTCCAATAATTAGTTATCCGACCAATGGGGTCGCTGGCCTCTACACAACAGACTATTCCAGGCAAAAGTTTGGCTACATTACGGAAATATCGCTCTCTCCTAATAAAAATGGCCTGAATCCTGTTGTCTATAAGTTTTTTAATACCGAATCGGAGATGGTTAATGCTTACAAAACAGGCGATATTAATCAGATGACTGTAAGTAAAAAATCGATTGCCGACGTTTTTTCTTCCTGGAAAAATACAACCGTTACTCGGGACGTCGACTATTCGAGCCTTTTAACTCTATATTTCAATCTCAATAAAAATATCTTTAAGGAAAAAGACATACGGAAAGCTTTTATTTCGGCTATCGACAACCAAATTTTCAACGATGAAGGTGTGAGCGCGACCGGTCCTATCCCGCCAATTTCTTGGGCACATGACCCATTGCTAAAACCCTCTATCTATGATCCCGAGACGGCTGAAAAAATCTTAAAGAAAAATTTTACCGGAACCGAATCGGCTTCGCTGAATTTGTATACCTATTATGATTACTTAGACCAAGCCGATCTTCTCCTGTCCGAATTTAAAAAAGAAGGGTTAAACATAAACCTTAATATACTTAATTACGAGAAGCCGGCTGATTTTGATCTCTTTCTAGCCTTTTGGAAAGTACCGGTTGATCCTGACCAATATTTTTTCTGGCACTCAACCCAAACTTCAGGAAATATTAGTAATTATAAAAATGTCAGAGTTGATAAATTATTGGAAGACGGTAGAAATACAACTTCTCTAAGTGAACGTAAACAAATCTACTTGGATTTTCAAAAAACTCTTATTGACGATCCGCCCGCCATTTTTTTGTACTACCCTTACATTTATAAAATCCAGCGGAAATGATATAATTTTACCTGAAGCGGACGCGGCGCTTGCTTGCGCAACCAAGGAACCGGGCGAGTGGCGAAATTTGGTATACGCGTAGTCTTGAGGAGGCTATGGAGTAATCCGTGGGGGTTCAAGTCCCCCCTCGCCCACAATTTATAATACGCGTCGCGCTTAGCGGGATGGGGTCAAACCCGTGGAGGTTCAACTCCTCTCGTTTGCACTTTCGATTTCTAACCTATCAAATCTTTTATAAAAGGAAGTTTCTTCAACGCGATTATTGCCGCAAAACTTAAGATGAATGTAATGCAGATTTTAATTGCCAGAAATATCCAAACCGGCCTCGGAATCCGTGCCAGGTCAAGGAAGGTAAATCGATCCAAAAAATCAAGAATTAATGGATGAACCAGATAGATTCCAAATGTAGCCGCCGATAGCTGCCTAACCGGAATAATTAACCGTGTATTTTTTATAGATTCAAGTTTTTTACTTCGGGCGGCAAGAATAAACAGTATTAAAGACATTATTACAACATTGGGACTGAAGTAATCTAGAAAATATGAATAGTTGGAAGAAACGATTATTAAAGTCTTAGTGAAACCCGTATAAAGCATGTACCAGTAATTTAACATGACCGTAAGAAATGCTGCTATTAAAAAGGCCAATTTAAGAAAAAGCGGTTTAATTTTAGGCTCCTTAAGACCTCGTAGATACCCTCCTGCCAGAAAATAAGGAATATAGGGAATAAAGAAAGTGAATATTGTTTGAAAAGGATCCAAGGTACGGATAATAAAGCCTTTAGTAAAACTCATTGAAATTGAAAATAAAAAAGAAATCATCACCAGATATCTTTTATTCGTTTGAGAAGCATATTTGAAGTAAACAATAAATAAGGGAATTAACATATACAAACCGAGAATTAAATAAAGAAAATAAAGATGGTAGTAGATCTTCGATAAAATAATAGCCGGTAAAATAGAGTTTAGGTAAAAATGTCCATGTATGAATAAAATTGTCCAGAAAAAATAGACAACCGACCAGGTGATTAAGGGAAAAACAATTCGCAATATCCTCTTTCTAAAAAAACTGGACAGTGTATACGATTTCTTGGGGTCAAGTAACAGATAACCGCTTATTAATATGAATAAAGGTACGGCAATTCGGGATAAAGAATCAAGGATATTTGAGAACCAAAAGGTAGGAGATTGAAAGAAGGGTGGGTAAAAAACAAAAGGCGCCGCAACATGTATAGTAACGACGGCTAATCCTGCCAAAACTCTCAGTATATCGATAGAAAATTTATAGTTTTTAGAGTCGTTGTTCATCAGTAATTATGTGAGCCCGGGCAGAGTCGAACTGCCAACCTACTCCTTAGAAGGGAGTTGCTCTATCCAGTTAAGCTACGAGCTCTGGTAATTCAATAAAGATTATATCAAATGAAGTAAAAGTCAGTTATCTTTATTTTTAGAATTATTTTTGTCTGGATGGTCGTTTCTTTTATTATTATTTTTTTTACCCCTGTCCTTTTCGTTTGTGAACTGCGAAAGATCTGTAATTGTTTGTTGGATTGTAGTCTGAGTTTCATTAATGGCGGTTACAACCGGCGTTTGTGCGGGGGCTGGAGTCGGGCTAGGAATCGGACTAGGAAGAGGTTCTTTAGTTACATTTTGGGTAATTATAATTAAAGGTTTATTAGTAGGGTATACGGCTATAGTGGGAGTTGGAACTACCGAAGGTCCAACTGGTTGAACAACCGATTGAATAATTTGCTTATCTGTTGTTAATTGGGTTGAAACACCGTCCAATTGACTGATATATGTAGTTGCAGCCCGGGCCCGAGTCGCTGGGTTGTTTATGCTCTCAATCGTATTCTTGGTCTGTATTACCTGCGCATTTAGACTGTCCAAACTTTCAATAGCGTAATGAGTTGTTAAAACCTGACGGACTTCGATGTATCTATTATTTGTTAGAACGAACTGATAGCCTGTCTGCTTATCAAATAATGAATAAAAACCTAGAAGAGCTTTTTCAAAACCAATTTTAAGAGGATAGGTGGGTTGACCGGGCAGACTTCTTTGTGCAATAGCAACCAGAACGGTTACCAAACACAGTGAAAAGAAAACGATCCAGGTTCCGCTACTTATAATTTTTTTAAGCATGGAGCCGAGACGGGGGCTCGAACCCCGAACCTGCTGTTTACAAAACAGCTGCTCTACCATTAAGCTATCTCGGCGCTGTAAAATTCCTCGGAATTTTCAGTGCCGCGGGAGCGACTCGAACGCTCACGATCTATTCGATCACAGGATTTTAAGTCCTGCGTGTATACCATTCCACCACCGCGGCTTGTTTACACACAATCTTAATTAAGCTAAATAATTTCTAATAATGCTTCTTTATTAAATCTGACTTTTAAGAATTTTTCTCGTTGTCTCGCCTCATATTTTTAAGGTACTTCTTATAATGTAAACGTAATAAATATCGACCATTAAGCTAAAATACCATTCCTTGTCTGCGTATGCTGACACCACCGCGCCTGCTACGCAGGTAAAGCTATTTTTATTATATCAAACTAAAACAGCCGGTCCGGGGGTTTTTGCCTGACTGGTTTGAAGATGTTTTAAGGCTTTTGAGGTTAAAATTCTACCTCTGGAGGTTTTTTTAATAAAACCAATCTGAAGAAGATATGGTTCGACAAATTCTTCGATCGTTTGAATATCTTCAGCTAAAGATAAAGAAATCGTACCAATCCCAACTGCGGTATTTTGAAATTTGCTTGCTAGAAGATCTAAATATTTAATATCAATATTTGTCAGACCAATCGGATCAATCTCCAACATATCAAAAAGATGGTCAAGTAGATTTTTATCAATTATTACATGCTTGTCAACTTCTAAAACATCGCGCGCCCGCTTCAATATCCGGTTTGCGACACGCGGCGTCTTTCTGGCACGTTTGGCAATTTCTTTAGCGCCCTCATTTGTGATCGGAAGCTTAAGAAGTTGGCTCGATCTCTGAATAATTTCAACCATCTCCGAGTCATTATAAAAATCCAGCCTTAAAATCAAACCAAAACGTTCCCTAAGGGGCGCCGAAAGCAGTGCCAATTTGGTTGTAGCCCCTACAATCGTTATTTTTGGTATCGGCAGCCGCATCGTTCTTGCCGAAGGACCCTTTCCAATAATAATATCCAGGAAAAATTCTTCTAAAACCGGATAGAGCATTTCTTCAACATTCTTGGGCAAGCGATGAATCTCGTCAATAAATAGCACGTCGCCATCCTTTAAATTTGTTAGAATTGCGGCTAAATCTCCTCCTTTTTGAATGGCTGCTCCGGATGTTATTTTTATCTCACCTTTAATCTCGTTGGCAATGACATAAGCGAGAGTTGTCTTACCAATTCCGGGCGGTCCGTAAAAAAGGATATGTTCAGACGGTGCGCCTCTTTTTTTCATTGCGTCGATAAAAAGTTTCAGGGTTTTGGCTATTTTTTTTTGACCAATGTATTCTGCAAGTTTTTGTGGCCGAAGCGTTTTGTCGACAAAATTATTTTTTGCCATAAAATTATTTAATAAGCTTTAATGCAGCTTGGACTTTTTCTTCAACCGTAAGTTTTTTCGGAATTTTCGGCAAAAGTTTTTTTGCTTCACCGGACCGATAACCCAGGGACATAAGGGCCTCCACAACAGTTTTATCTTCGTCGCTTAAATACATTTTTTCGAAACTAAACTCTTGGTTAAGTTTTTGTGATAACTCCAAAATTATCTTTAGGGCAGTCTTTTTACCCAATCCAGGGACGCTAGTCAAAAGATCGCTGTCATTTTCTTTAACCGCTTTCAAAGTCAGAGCTATTGTCTGAAAAGAAATAATTGAATAGGCAGTTTTTGGACCAACCCCCGGCACCGTAAGGAGCATTTTAAAAAAATCGTTTTCTTCTTTGGCTTCAAAACCAAATAAAACTTGCGCATCTTCTCGTACGTGAAAAAAAGTATAAATCTCAACTTTGCCTCCAACCCTGTTTTTTTTTAAAAATGACGGCGTCAAAAAAACCAGATACGATACGCCACCTGAGGTTTCGATTAGACCTGTTGTATTTTCGACTTCTTGAAGTATGCCCTTAAGTTTACCGATCACGAGAAAACTATAGCAATTTAAGCTTTTGTTTTCAACTCTTCCCGCTCAATTTGCCAAAGCCGATTATATTTGGCAACTCTTTCGCCCCGGGAGGGTGCACCAAACTTAACGAAGTCCGACTGGATGCCGACTGCAAAATCCGCAATAAAATCGTCATTTGATTCGCCGGATCGATGTGAAACGACATAATTTATATTATTTTTCCTTGCCATGTCGATAACTTCAAGTGTTTCCGTTATGGTACCTATTTGATTAGGTTTAATAATGATCGTCGTGCAGGCCTTTTCTTTAATCGCTCTTTCCAGTCTGGTCTTATTTGTTGTAACCAAATCATCTCCAACTAAATATATATCTTTTGCAATCTGTTGATTTAATTTTTTCCAACTGTCCCAATCGTCTTCAGCTACCGGATCTTCAAAGTAAAGTAGGGAGTAACCCTTCGTTATTTTTAAAAGAAAATCCAGGTAGTCGGGCTGTTTTAAAGGTTGAGGACGATCACGGATTATATATTTACCGTCCTTGAAGAAAGTTGAGGAAGCTACATCCAAACCCAAGAATATATCTAGACCAAGTTTTATATTTTTCCTGTTGATAGTTTCAACCAGTACCTCAAGACCATCAATATTACTTGAAAAATTTGGGCTATAACCTCCTTCTTCTCCTACCGATATTGCAGCATTGCGATAAATTAAAACCCGCTTTAGTTCATGAAAAACCTCGACTCCCATCTCATAACTTTTAGAAAAATTAAAAGCCGACGAGGGAATAACCTGAAACTCCTGAAAATCTAAATTATTGTTCGCATGTTTACCTCCGTTCAAAATATTGAAAATCGGACTGGGAATTCTTTCGATTGTTATTTTATTTTTAAATAAAATCTCAAAGAGCTTGTTGACGTACCGGAAGACCGACATACCTGAATCGGCAGCTCCCGCCTTAACCATTAGTTGTGAAATGGTCAGGAGCGTATTCGCACCCAGTTTACTTTTATCATTGGTGCCGTCAGCTTTAGCTAACCACAAATCAATTTCACCCTGTTTTAAAGGGGAAACGCCAATCAATTTCGGAGCTATAAGGTCGTTAATATAGGAAACTGCCTTTAAAACTCCCATGCCATCCATTCGCTTGGTGTCGTTGTCGCGAAGTTCAACTGCTTCATATTTGCCAACCGAGGTTCCGGCAGGCACCGAGGATGAGACACTAAGTCCATTATCGAGCGTCAGGGTGCCGGAGATTGTTGGGTATCCGCGTGAATCAATGATCTCGAAGGCATGAATTGACTTGATTTTTGCCATGTTATTTTTTTTTGAAATGTTCTTTCTCAATATTGTATATTAATTCTCGAGTCCTTGATACTGCGTCGGGGTTGACCGAAACGCTGGTTGCACCTGATCTAACCAGCACTTTGACAACTTCGGGAAAGTCGGATGCCGCCTGACCGCATAAAGAAGCAGTCACGCCTTTGGCAATGCAAGACTTAACAACATATTCTATTGTTGATAAAACAATCGGGCTACGTTCATCGTAGATATTCGACACCTCTTCATTGTCGCGGTCTACACCCAAAAGCATCATTGTAAGATCGTTGCTTCCGATGGAAACTCCGTCAATCCCGATTTTTAAAAATTCCTCAATATTTAAAGCACAGGAAGGCACTTCAACCATAATCCAGAGTTTGAAACCTGGAAGATCCAATATTCCAAATTTTTTGAGGATTT
Source organism: bacterium (assembly GCA_021796235.1). Taxonomy (GTDB): domain Bacteria; phylum Patescibacteriota; class Microgenomatia; order UBA1406; family GWC2-37-13; genus JAJYOJ01. Next base: position 58,420 of record JAJYOJ010000001.1, read on the forward strand.
CCTTTATTCTTACCAATTCCCAAGGCACCCTGACAAAAGGGATCATGAGCTGCAGATTACGATAACCTTTTTCCCAAACTCTAGCAATAGCCGACAGTTCCATAGAAAATACGTCCGGATTAGAAATATAGCGAGACGCCCCCCTAAAACCAAGCATCGGATTTTCCTCGGCTGGTTCGTAAAGATTTCCCCCGCGTAAATGCCGATATTCGTTTGTTTTGAAATCGGTGGCGCGATAGATGACCGGCCGAGGATTAAATTTGGACGCGAAAGTCAATAAATTTTTAGCTAGGTGATTTATAAAAACATATTCTTTCTTTTGCTTTATAAAAACCTTTGGATGTACTCCGATCTGGGCGATTATAAACTCGGCTCGCAACAACCCAACGCCATCGACATTTTCTTTTGCAACTTTTTCGACTTCTTCTGGTTCGGCTAAATTAACATAAACTTTTGTTAATGTTTTATAACGCTTTTCCTCAACTGGTTTTAAACTTTGAGATTTTAATTTTGCGGTTGATAACAGGCTTCCTTTAAAAATTTCTCCGGTCCCGCCGTTAACCGAAACTACCATTTCATTTTTTAGTTTTTCGGTTACGCCCTGAGTTCCGACTACGGCTGGAATTCCCAGTTCGCGCGAAACTATTGCCGCATGTGAAGTTCTGCCGCCTTTTTCGGTAATAATTGCCACGGCTTTTTTCATGGCTGGGACATAATCTGGATTTGTTTGGGGAGCAACCAAAACATCTCCGTGCTTGACCCGATCAATTTCATTGGGAGACCGGATAATTACAACCGGCCCGACACCTATTCCAGGTGAAGCAGGCGAGCCCACTAAAAATGGTTTCATCTCGCTCTCTTGTTCTTTAACCCCCAACTTTTTATCGACACTCTTAATCGTAGTTATTGGTCTTGATTGGACAATATAGACCGATCCGGCTTCAATTGCCCACTCAATATCCTGCGGAAAATAATAATGTTTTTCTATATCGCGCACCAGCATCGCAATGTCGACTATTTCTGCATCGGTTAATTTTTCCGCTCTACCTGCTTTTTTTTCCAAAACAACCTTTTTGTTGGTAGAACCCGAACGTACAAGCTTTGCATTCTGATAGTTAGATTGTTTTTTAAGTATGATTAGGGTATTTTTTTCAATCTCGTAATGGTCGGGGGTAACCATTCCCTGGACAATAAATTCACCCAAACCAAAAATCGCCTCGATAACAATTCTCTTTTTATCATTTGTTACGGGATCTATACTAAAAGCAATGCCGGACTTTTCGGACTCAATCATTCTCTCAATAACGGCCGCCAACCCAACCTTAAAATGATCGAAACCTTGACTGTGACGGTAGTAAATCGCCCTTTCGGTAAAAAGCGAAGCCCAGCATTCTTTAATTTTATGAAGTAACGCCGACTCACCGATTACATTTAAATAGGTTTCTTGTTGGCCTGCAAAAGAGGCTGTTGGCAAATCTTCGGCTGTCGCTGAGGATCGAACAGCAACCCGAGGCGGAGCATAGAGTTTTTTTAGATTTAGTTTGACGTGTTTTTTAAGATTGATCGATTTTCGATAGAGCTGATCCTCTTTAATTGTTAATTTATCGTAGTAACCAATTATTTGTTTGGCGAGATCAGCCGGCAAGTCACACTCCATTATGAGATTCTGAATATGTTTTGAAATTTGCCGCAGCTCATTTGGGTTATCATAATTTATAACGCTTAAAAATTTGCTGATTTTCCTCTCAAGATTGTTCTTTTTAACAAAATTAAAATACGCATTGGAAGTTACAATAAAACCGTAGGGGATGGGAAAGCCAGCGTTAACCATCTCACCGAGATTGGCACCTTTACCACCAACCAGACCGACATCTTCTTTTCCAACCTCTTCAAACCAAACAATACTCTTTTTTTGAGCCATATTTATAATATAAGAAAATAAAATTCTTAATGCAATTAATAAATTTGCATGCAGGGAAAATTTAATTAATCATTTAACTTTTAATGATGTATTTTTATATAGTTGACAAACTTCGCTAGCTTTGCTAAACTTCTTTCTGCCAATGAAAAAGAACAGTGTCTAAAGGCACCATTGGAGACTCACCAGTTAGTTCTCCTAACAGCCTTCGTAAAAATTTGGATTTAAGAATGAAAAATTAAGAATTTAGAGCGGCTATGTTTTTAATTCTTAATTTTTAGTTGCGCTTGGGCCTGTAGTTCAGCTGGCTAGAACACCTCATTTGCAATGAGGAGGTCACCGGTTCAAGCCCGGTCGGGTCCACCCCTTCGCCAAGCTCAGGGGTATAGCTTTGAGCGAGCGAAGTGAGTCAAAAAGCACTTTGACAATTTGAGGTAGGCGAAAATATTTCATAGTGAATATTTCGATAACGAAAGAGATGGGAAAGAATTAATGCTAATGGTGGATACCCTGGCAGTTTGAGACGAAGAAGGACGAGTGCTGACGCTCGAAAACAACGGTAAGCCCGTATGCAGGCGCTATCAACCGTTGATTTCCGAATGGGGCAACCCTATCCCACGTAAGTGGGATAAACCACGCCTTTCAGGCGGAGGTGGTGAACCTGGTGAACCGAAACATCCAAGTAACCAGAGGAAAAGAAAATAATAATGATTCCGTAAGTAGCGGCGAGCGAAAGCGGAAAAGCCTAAACCCCGATTTATCGGGGATATGCGGGATCTCTATATTTGGTCTTTTTGGTAAAAGAACAGTTTGGAATGGCTGACCATAGAAAGTGAAAGTCTTGTATTCAAAACTGAAAAGACTGATGGGGATTTCCCAAGTACCACGAGGCACGGCAAACCTTGTGGGAAGCCGGGTCGGTCACGATCCAAGGCTAAATACTCAAACTAACCGATAGTGAATTAGTACCGCGAGGGAAAGGTGAAAAGTCCCCCGTAAGGGGAGTGAAAAGAACTTGAAACCATTAGCTAACAAACAGACAGAGTCCCGATTTAATCGGGATGATGTCGTGCCTATTGAAGAATGAGCCAGCGAGTGTTCGTTCAAGTGTAGCCTAAGCTCCACATAATGGAGAATAGACAAAGGGAAACCGAGTCCTAATAGGGCGTTTATTACACTGGACGTACGACCCGAAACTGGGTGAGCTAACCATGGGCAGGGTGAATCCCGATGAAAATCGGGAGAAGGCCCGAACCTGTTGTCAGTGAAACGACATAGGACGACCTGTGGTTAGGGGTAATATGCCTATCGAACCCAGAGATAGCTGGTTCTCCCCGAGATATATTTAGGTATAGCCTTCTTGGTATGAATTTTACGGGATAGAGCTACTAGATGGTCCGCCAAGCCTATGGCGAGGCGGTCTAACTAAACTCCGAATACGTAAAATTTTCAAGAGGAGTCAGTCCTGCCCGGATAAGCGGGTATGGGCGAGAGGGAAACATCCCAGATTCACGTCTAAGGTTCCTAAGTAATTTTTAAGTGAAAAGGCCGTTAAGCTTCCAACACAGTAGGGAGGTTGGCTCAGAAGCAGCCATCCTTTAAAGAGTGCGTAACAGCTCACCTAAATAGACCTCCGATTCGGAGGTTGGAGGTTTGGCGCCCAAAATGATCGGAGCTCAAAGAATTCACCGAAGACAGAATTTCACCGCAAGGTGAGAGGTAGGGGAGCGTCTTATATTCATTGAAGCTATGATGAGAATTGTGGTGGAGAATATAGGAGTGAGAATGCTGGCATGAGTATGTGAGTCTCCCGTTGAAATCACGGGATGCCGTAAACCTAAGGTTTCCGAAGCAATGTCAATCAACTTCGGGTTAGTCGGATCTAACCCCGATTCCATTCGGAATCGTGGGGATGTACAAGCCGTTAATATTCGGCTACTTGATTTTTAACGTTATCACTTGTTTTATGACGAAATTTGCTAAATAGAGCCTGTCTTCGGACGGGTCTAAGTAGTGAATCCCGGCGCAAGCCGAGACGAGCTACGAATGCGACTCTGCCTTTGGCGGGGAAGTTTATCGACGTAAGTTTCCTGGAAAAGTAATACAAGGAGTTAAAGATCAATCCGTACCACAAACCGACACAGGTAGGTTGGTGCTAGAACACTAAGGCATTCGGGTAATAACGAGTTCAAGGAATTCGGCAAAATAACTGAGCGTAAGCTATGCAAGATGCTCTGCCCTCCGATTCGGAGGGTCGCAGCAAACGATGTCAACCGACTGTTTATCAAAAACACAGGTTCCTGCTAACCCCAAAAGGGGACGTATAGGAGCTGAGGCCTGTCCGGTACTGGTAAGTCAACCATTGGGATTGATCATAAAGAATAAAATCTGAGTGCAAGGTTCCGATGTAAGCTCCAGTGAACGACAGCTCTAACCCTGAGAGTTCTAAGGTAGCGTAGCCCCTTGCCGGGTAAGTTCCGGCCCGCATGAAAGGTCTAACGTGTTGACAACTGTCTTGAACCGCTGCCCGACGAAATTGAAATGGCTGTGAAGATGCGGCCTACCTACACATGGACAAAAAGACCCCGGGAGCTTTACTGAAACTAGGTATTGGCGAAAGGAAATTAACTGTTGAGCGTAGGAGGGAGTCCGCCAATTGGCGGACGACAATGAAACACCTCTCTTTGATTTTTTTTCACCTTATCTCGGCAATTGCTGGGAAACAGTGCTTGGCGGTCAGTTTAACTGGGGCGGTTTCCTCCAAAAAGGTAACGGAGGAGCGCAAAGGTCAGCTTGATCCGGATGGAAATCGGATTCTAAGTGCATACGCATAAGCTGGCTTAACTGTGAGGACTACAATCCGAACAGATGCGAAAGCAGGCGTAAGTGATCCCCCGACTCGTAGTGATTACGGTCGGGGCTTAACGGATAAAAGCTACCCCGGGGATAACAGGCTAGTCGCGTCCGAGAGTTCATATCGACGACGCGGTTCGGCACCTCGATGTCGGCTCAACGTATCCTGGGGCTGAAGTAGGTCCCAAGGGTCGGGCTGTTCGCCCGTTAAAACGTTACGCGAGCTGGGTTCAGAACGTCGTGAGACAGTTCGGTCTCTATCCTGTGTAGGCGCTTGGATTTTTGAGGGGGCACTCCTCCAGTACGAGAGGACTGAGGATGTGGAGATCCCTGGTGTACCGGTTGTCCGTATAAGGGCATTGCCGGGTAGCTATATCTCCAATCGATAAGCACTGAATGCATCTCAAGTGCGAAGCGAGCCCCAAGATTAGAAATCCCTATTAATCCGCCAGAAGATTACTGGTTATATAGGCGTCAGGTGTAAGCCCCGTAAAGGGTTTAGCCGAGACGTACTAACGGATGATCTTTCCCGTCTCTTTCTTTAGATTGGAGGAGGAAGCATCCTCCTCCAACTCCACCTCTAGAATAGCGTAGATGTATAATAAATTTAATGAAAATTCTTGCAATTGACTCAGGTGTAGAGCGGACCGGCTATTCGGTTTTTGAGAAAGATAGATATATAGTATCAGGACTTATTAAAACTTCAAAGACTTATAAGAAAGAATATAGGCTGCGATCCATTTACGAAGATTTAAAAAAATTAATTGCCAGGTATAACCCCAGGATTGTTGTCATTGAACAATTATTTTTTTTAAGAAATCAAAAAACTGCAATTTCGGTAAGTCAGGCCCAAGGTGTTGTTTTGCTTTTAGCAGCACAAAACAATATTGCGGTCGAGTTTTTGACTCCGCTTCAGATCAAACAAACAATAACCGGTTATGGTCAAGCCGATAAAAGATCGGTGCAAAAAATGCTAAAACTGACGCTCGGTCTGTCAATCAAACAGGACGATGAGGCCGATGCCGTTGCCTGCGGACTTGCGTATTGCTACCTAAACAAAAATCAGCTAAAATAAAATAATGAATGGAGTTGTTTTAGTTGTGATGGATGGATTGGGAATTGCTCCCCCGGGTCCAGGTAATGCTGTTTATCTTGCCAATCCGACTAATTTAAACACGTTACAATACACTTATCCAAATACAACGCTAAAAGCTTCCGGACAAGCCGTTGGATTGCCTGCTCACGAAGTTGGCAATACTGAAGTAGGTCATCTCAATCTGGGAGTTGGAAGAATAGTTTATCAAGATCTGCCGCGAATAAATCTTGCAATCGCTGATGGAACTTTTTATAAAAATGAAGCCTTCCTCAATGTTCTGTCTCAACTGTCTAAAACTAAGGGAAAACTTCACCTTATTGGATTAATTGGTGAGGGAACTGTTCATTCAAGCATTGATCACTTATATGCTCTTCTCTATTTTGCTAAAGAAAATGGTCTAAAAAATTTATTTCTGCATGTAATCACTGATGGTCGTGATTCACCACCTAAATCGGCAGCTGAAATCGTCAAACGCTTACAAGAAAAAGTTGATGAGACTGGCAACACTAAAATCGCTTCAGTCATGGGAAGATATTACGCGATGGATAGGGATCGACGCTGGGAACGCACTGAAAAAGCTTACAATTGCTTAACTGGGGGTACTGGATCATTTTCTAATACTGCTGAAGAAGCAATACAACAATCCTATAACAAGGGGATCACGGATGAATTTATCGAACCGACAGCCATAATTAGCGACGGAAAACCTTTGGCCTTGGTTCAGCCAGGGGATGCAGTAATTTTTTTTAATTACCGGATCGACAGACCGCGTCAATTGACTAAAGCCTTCGTATTAAATAATTTTGAGGCTGATGCTAATAAAACTTTGTCTTTTGATGCATATGCAGTAAAGTATTTAAAAAGCCACCTGCAAAAAGAAGAAATTCTTAATCCTCCCTTTAAACGTGGACCAAAGATTCCAAATATTCTTTTTGTCACGATGACAGAGTATGAAAAAGATCTGCCGGTTGAGGTAGCTTTCCCACCTATACAAGTTCATATGCCCCTGGGTCGCATACTCTCTGAAAGACAGGTAAATGAACTCCGTTTGGCTGAGTCAGAAAAAGAACGTTTTGTCACTTTCTATTTTAATGGTCAACGAGAAGCAGCTTTTCCTTTTGAGGAACGCCTGATTGTTCCTTCCCCTAAAGTTGCTACCTACGATTTAAAGCCTGAAATGTCCGCCTATGAACTTACAGACACTCTTATTTCCAGAATGAGAGAAACTAAATATAGATTTATCCTCCTTAATTTTGCCAATCCCGACATGGTTGGTCATACCGGTAATATTCAAGCTACAATTTTGGCTATAAAAACCATTGATACTTGTATTGGACGAATTGCGCAGGAAGCTTTAAATCTTAACTATACACTTCTTATCACAGCCGATCACGGCAACGCCGAAGCAAAAATAAATCTAGAAACCGGCGAAATATCCACAGAACATACGGCCAACCCTGTTCCATTTATAGCGATTAATAGTCAACTGCAAGGAAAGTTTAGAAAATTGCAAAGCGGTATCCTGGCTGACGTTTCCCCGACAATTTTAAGCCTCCTCGATATTCCCAAACCGAATGAGATGACCGGAAGAAATCTTTTGGAAGAGATAAAAAGCTAATTAGCTCCAACTTTATAAAGAATTCTTGCGGCGTATTTTGCTCCTCGGTCCATTGCCTTAGAGAGATTTTTCGACTTGTGGTACTCGGCAATAAAAGCCGCCGTATACCCGTCTCCGGTTCCGGTTGTGTCAACAATTTTTTCTACCTTTACAGCTATTTGGTGCAAAACTTTCCCATTAAAATAACCAAAGCTGCCTTTTGCACCCTCGGTGATGATGACCAGCTTCGTAGAGAGATGGGGAATATACCAATCTATAACATTGTCGCTGAAATGAATATCCTTATAGGGTGCTTTAACCAACTCTGAAAACTCATGCCCATTAATTATTAGAATGTCAACGTATTTTAAAAAACCTTCCAGCTGCTCTTTTGATCTTCGACAATCGCTTATACCCAAATTCACCACAGTCAAAATATTATTTTTTTTTAAGAACCTCATAATTCTTTCTCGTTCCCCAATGGAAACATCCGGCAGATTGCCAAAATAAACTGTGCTAGATTTTCGCAAATTAACCAGGGTTTTTTTTCCTTCTAAAATATGCTGATGCGGAGAGGTATAGTGAACAATCGTTCTTTCTCCTTTGGGAGTAAGGAGCACTGCGGAAATATTGTAATAATTTTCTTCCACCTCAGACATATCGTATGAAACGTTTTCTTTTTTAAATCTATCTGTGATAATTTTTTTAAACGGATTATTACCTATTTTGCCTAAAACCGCAGCGTGCAAACCGTTTAGACCTGCTCCAATAGCCACATTTGCACCGCCGCCGCCGACACTCTCATGAAAGTAGGTAGAAAAATATTTTCCGCCTACGGCAAGCTGGAAACGGTTTTCTTTGAAGGTAAGCGAATCGCCTAGAAAAAAAAGATCGATGCTTATATTGCCGATTGAAATAAGATCAAACATAATTTTACTATAGCAGATTTAATCCCGACTTATTTGCGTTATATTATATTCTTCAGCTCTTCGTTTAAGCACCTTAAACTTAGAAAAATTCGCAAAATGTTTAGTGAAATATAAAACAGCCTTTTTTGTTTTAGAGATTAAAGCATAATCGGATAATGAAGCGATTTTCAGATCAACATAACCGTGTTGTCGCGTACCGAAAATTTCTCCCGGACCTCGCCTTTTTAGATCGTATTCAGCTAGTTCAACACCACTTTGATTTTTCGAAAAGAAAGTTAGTCTATCTTCAACTGCTTTGTCTTTAATCTCGCTAAATAAAAAGCAATAAGACTGTTTGTCCGACCTACCGACCCGGCCCCGAAGTTGGTGCAGCTGTGCCAAACCGAACCTTTCAGAGCCTTCAATAAGCATAATTGTCGCGTTTGGAATATCTATTCCTACCTCAACAACTGGAGTTGAAACAAGAATATCGAGCTCTCCATTTTTAAACTGATTCATAACAAAATCTTTTTCTTTTGACCTCATTTTGCCGTGCAACAATCCTAATCGGTAAGGTTGAAAAACCCGATTTCTTAAACGATCAAACTCGACAGTTGCAGCTTTAACCGATTTCATGGTCTCAACTTCTGACTCCTCAATGAAGGGGCATACTATAAAAACCTGGGATTTTTTTAATTTAATCTGCTCTGAAATCCAGCGATATCCGTCTTCTCTTTTAATCAGGGGGACCAAATAGGTCTTTACCGGTAACCTACCCTTAGGCATTTCGTCAATAACTGACATATCAAGTTCACCGTAAATAGTTAGGGCAACAGTACGGGGTATAGGTGTTGCCGTCATTGTCAACAGATGCGGATTAAATCCCTTTTTCTTCAAAAGCGTCCTCTGCACAACTCCAAAGCGGTGCTGCTCATCAACTATCACCAAACCAACTTTTTCAAAGGATATTTTTTTTTGGATAAGAGCCTGCGTACCAATGACAATATCGGCTTTTAAGGCTTCCTTATCACTTTTTAAACTACCGGTAACCAAGGACACCCTAAGGGTGTACTTAAACAGCTCGTTAATTGTTTTATAATGCTGGGACGCCAAAATTTCAGTAGGCGCCATAAAAAGCGATTGGTAACCGTTCAAAGTTGATAAGTAACAAGCAATTGCAGCGACAACCGTTTTTCCTGAGCCGACATCACCTTGCAGAAATCTATTCATCGGTTGACTGCTTTGCAAATCCTTTAATATCTCTGAGATAACTTTTTTCTGTGAATCAGTAAGTTCAAAAGGCAGACTTTTTACTAAGCTTAGAATTTTTTTGTCTTTAGCAGCGTCTAAAATAATTTTATTAGCCACTTTCTCCCTATTCCATTCCCGACGAATGATATTCGAGGCTAATTGAATCGTAAATAGTTCAGAAAAAGCTAAACGACCCCGGGCTTTAGCTTCCAAACTCCTGCTTTTAGGAAAATGAATATTCTGATAAGACTCATTTTCAGAGAGAAGATCATTGAATTTAATAATTTCCTCGGGTAAGGGATCGGCAACCAACTCTTTATTTAATATTAATTGATTTAATGTATAATGAATTTTCTCGCGTAAAGTTTTTGAGGATAATCCTTTTTTTTCCGGATAAATTGGCACCAAGCGTCCGGTATGGATCATTTGTTCCCCTGTTAAGATTTCATACTCTTGAGGATCCATTATCAGTTTATTTCCAAAACTTTTTACCGCTCCCGAAACTGCCAATTTTATTCCGGGCTTAAACAAACGAAGCAGATATGGTTGGTTATACCAAGCTAAATCAATAAGCCCAGTGCCGTCGGACAGTCTAACTTTTTGTATCTTTAATCCTCTTTTTGTAAATTCATATTTCGCCTCAACAATTTCTCCGATCACTGTGCACGTCTCACCTTCCTGTAAAGCGTTAATTTTTGATATCAGAGAATAATCTTCGTAGCGAAAAGGAAAGTAGTTCAGTAAATCCCAGTAGGTTTTAATTTCCAAACTATGTAATTTCCTTAGAGTAATCGGGCTGGTTCTCGGCAAAAAATCAATAGAGCTATCTAGAAAATTCACGGCAAAAAATTAATGAACAAATAGTAGTGGAGCTATTACTGATGACAGTAACAATAAAATTGATGAAATGATAATTACAATTTTCCAGATATTCTCACCCTTAAATAGCTTTTTAAACTTAGGCATAAATTTATTATACTATTACTATGCAACATTATACCAGGCTGCGTTATCGCCGGCAATTTACCCGCCAAAAATTTGTTCTCTATTTTCTTGCGGCGGCAACGGCTTTGGTTTTTTTTGGTTTTATTTTTTCCTTTCTCTTATTTGCCTGGTATGCACGCGATCTTCCTGCGCCCGGAAAGCTCTCGCAAGATACAACCAAATCTACGGTATTTTATGACCGCGACGGCAAAGTCCTTTACGAAATGTATAAAGACAAAAATCGTGTGCCGGTAGCTTTAAGTGATATTTCACCCTACCTGCAAGAAGCAACAGTTTCCATCGAGGACAAAAATTTTTATAAGCATGGAGGAATTTCTGAATCCGGGATTATCCGCTCAATCTTTAATTTGCTTTTGGGTCGGGGAATTGAAGGAGGATCAACCATAACCCAACAGCTTATTAAAACTGTTCTTCTGAGTTCGCAAAGAACAATTCCGCGAAAAATTAAAGAGATGATTTTATCCTTTGAGGTCGAGCGAAAATACAATAAGAATCAAATATTGGAAATGTATTTAAATGACATACCTTACGGCGGTACTTATTATGGAGTCGGTTCTGCAGCGATGGGTTACTTTGACAAGCAGCCTAAAGATCTCAATCTGGTGGAATCGGCAATACTGGCTGGACTTCCCCAAAATCCTAGTTATTATTCACCGTTTATCGGTCAAAAAAATGCGTGGAAAGGAAGAACTACAGACGTTTTACGGCGAATGCGCGAAGACGGGAAAATAACTTCAGATCAGGAAAAACAAGCCGATAAGGATTTGGATTCTGTTCAATTTAATAGCTCGGCAACAGATATACAAGCGCCGCATTTTGTTTTTTTTGTTAAAGACCAGATTGAAAAGCAGTTTGGAAGCGATATTTTTAATCAAGGCGTAAAAGTTAAAACCACACTTTCCTTGGATGTCCAGCAAGCTGCCGAAAAAATTGTTAAGGCCGAAATAGCCAATCTTAAGCCCTATCACGCCACAAACGCCGGAGTGGTTGTTTTAGATTCGCAAACCGGCGAAATTTTAGCAATGGTTGGTTCATACGATTATAACGATCCGAATTTCGGAAAATATAATGTAGCACTGGCTCTTAGACAACCCGGATCATCCGTTAAACCGATAACTTACGGATTAGCCTTCGAAAAAGGTTATACGCCAGCTACAGTAATCATGGATGTAAAAACTACCTTTGCTAACCAAGGTGGGAAAGACTATACGCCAGTAAATTACGACGGTAAATATCATGGGCCAATACAACTTAGGTTCGGATTGGGGAATTCAATCAATGTGGTTGCGGTTAAACTTTTAGCCATGGTCGGGATAAAAGACTTCTTACAAAAAGCCTATGATATGGGGTTAACAAGTCTGGCACCCACCGATGCGAATGTAAACAGATTTGGTTTATCCGTAACCTTGGGTGGGGGAGAAACGACTCTTTTGGATTTAACCTCGGCGTACTCGGTTTTTGCAGCCGGCGGTATAAAACGTGATACTTCATATTTACAAGAAATTGATGATTTCAATAATAAGCCTATTTATAAACAAGTCAGAGGTAACGAACGCCGAGTTTTTTCACCGGAAGTTTCGTTTTTAGTTTCTCACATTTTATCGGATAACAATGCCAGAACCATGGAGTTTGGTCCAAACTCATATCTACATGTCGCCGGAAGAACAGTTGCTGTAAAAACAGGCACCACCGACGATAAACGCGACAACTGGACAATCGGTTTTACAAACTCGATTACAGTCGGGGTTTGGGTAGGCAATAACGATAATAGTCCAATGAACCAGGCTATTGCTTCGGGAATAACCGGCGCATCCCCGATCTGGCACGACATAATGGTAGAACTTCTAAAAAAATATTCCGACGGAATAATGGCAAAACCCGATAGCGTGGTTGCGCAAACCATTGATGCGTATCTGGGAGGACTTCCACACGGAAGCGACCCGACCCGAAGTGAATATTTCATAAAAGGCACCGAACCCAAAGACATTTCGCCTTATTATAAAACTTTAAAAATTTCCAAAAGCAATGGCCAGCTTGCCAATGATGTAGAAATCAAAAACGGAAACTATGATTCGAAAGAATATATTGTCATTACGGAAAATGATCCGGTTTCAACCGACGGAATAAACCGTTGGCAACAGGGGATTGATGACTGGGCACGTCAACAATCTGACCCTAAGTACCATCCCCCGACCGAAACATCAACTGCCTCGGCCGACTCGGTTGTCGTTTCCATAAAAAATCCATCCAATCAAACTACGATTTCGGGAAATAGTGTTGAAGTAAAAGCTCATATCACAACCATAGATCCTCTTACCAACGTAAAAATCTACCTTAATAATTCCCAGGTGGCAAGTATTGATGGATCTAATCAAGATGTTGATCAAACGCTGAATAATGTAACTAACGGCGTATACATCCTTAAGTTAACTGCAAGCAATAGCCGAGGCAACACGGGCGACTCATCCGTACAGTTTGGCGTTAATATGCCCTGGAACGCAGTTACTCCTACCCAATCACCTTAAAACTAATATTTGGAAAGATTATTCTGAATATCTTTTAATTCTTCTTTTGCTTCTTCTTCTGTAATATTCCTATTACTCAAAGAAAAATGTAGGCGCAAAGTAACTTTATTATTAAACTTATCCAAAAATTCTATCTCGCTCAGCGCTTTTGAAGATTTTTTAGCAATTTCAAGAATTTTTTGATAGTTAAGGCTCTCGGTTTCTTCAACGGTGAGATCGAGCAATACCGAAGCAAAGACATTTATAGGTTTATAACGCGCCAGGGCCTTAGCATATTTAATAAGCATTGCCAGATCAAAAATCGCCAGAAACACCTCGCTTTTAACGCCGTTCTTTAATCTGTATTCGGTTTTTAATTGTCCAAACTCTCCCAATCTGTCCCGGCCAACCGTAACTTTACCTTGTTTATCTACGATAAGAAGCGGGTGATTGTCTTTCTGGATTTGAGATTCACTGATATGGAGTTCGCTAAGCAGCGCATCGACAATACCCTTAAGATCGGAAAAACTTGTATTCGTAACAATTCCCAGCTTATATTCCTCAACCGGTAATTCAGATTCTGTCGGTTTATAGGTCTTAGATATCTCAAAAAACCGCAGAGTATCTTTTTTACCTTCATTGTCTTTAATGTTTTTAATTAAAGAGGGCAGCAAAAATCTCCTCATATAACTTATTTCTTCCGAGATTGAATTTTTTAATCGAAGCTGCTGAACTTTACCCAAATCGTTGGCATCAAGCATTTCTTTTGAAATCATTGAGTAGTTTAAAACTTCGCGTAGTCCCAAATTCTTCAGAAAATATTTTATTTTAGTTTGTATTGCAAATAGCTCCTCTGCCTCTTTGGGACTTTGCAAATAAACGGGTGGTGGCAAAACGTTTGGCAGGTTATGATAGCCGTAAACTCGGGCGACCTCTTCAACGATGTCTTCGGGAATACTGACATCTTCAACGCGAAAAGTTGGAACCTCAATTGTAAAAATATTTGCCGTCTTCTTAACGCCAAATCCAAGGGATTCTAGTATGTTGACAATCTCCTGGGGTGATAGCTTTATACCGGTTTTCGCATTTAGGAAATCTAGGGAAATTTTCAGTTGAGTCGGCCGTAATGGTTTTGGATATATATCAACTATCTCACTTCCGACCTTGGCTTTGGATATTTTTTCAAAAAGCTCAATGCCGCGTAGAAATGCGGTCTTAGCCAAATTGGGATCAGGGCGTTTTTCATTTATGGTTGCAGCCATTGAACGTAGTCCCAATCGCATGGAAGTTTGGCGGATCACATAAGGATTATTAGATTCAATAAAAAAAATAATTCTCCGCGTGGCGTTTGTAACGACGCTGTTTTCGGTTCCCATAATACCGGGCAGATCAACAATTCTTCCTGTGCCATCGTCAATTACGACGTCATTTTCGGTTAATTGCATTTCTTTTCCATCCAAGGTAACCAGTTTCTCTCCGCTTTTAGCTTTTCTCAATATAAGCTCTGTGGTCTTTACCCGATCGTAATCAAAAACATGAGTAGGATGTCCTGTTTCCAGCATTACATAATTTGTTATATCGATAACATTGTTGAGTGAACGGACGTCACAGGCTTGCAGACGTTCCTCAATATAAAGTGGGGAAGATCCAAGTTCGACGTCAAACATCACAACTCCTAACAGGCGACGGGTAAGTTTTTTGGGATCATCGATTTTTAACGGTAACTTTTTTTCCGGAATTGTTGGTTCTCCAACTTTCAAATCCTTAAATTTAGCTTTAATATCGTAACGGGGCAGGATTGCCGCAGCTTCACGAGCAAAACCTATAACTGAAACCGTGTCAATTCTATTGGAGGTAATCTCTACGTCAAAAATGTAGTCGTTTCCTACCTTGGTAATTTTTTCAACCGATGGACCGGAAAGTGACAAATATTTTTGTACCTGCTGCGGGGTTGCATCGGTCTCTAAATATTCTTTGATCCAATTGTAGCTTAATTTAATATTCATAATTAAAATTGTTCAAGAAATCTAATGTCGCCGTTATATAAAACTCGCATATCATTAAGTTGTAAATCTTCTTTCATCATCATGGCGCGTTCAACTCCGAAACCAAATGCCCAACCCGAATATTTTTCGGGATCTATTCCGCCTGATTTTAAAACATTGGGATGAACCAAACCAGATCCGGCTAGTTCCAACCAACCAGATTTACAGACTTTGCATTTTTTTCCATTAATCTCGCCTTTACCAAAACAAACTCCGCAGCTTACATCGATCTCGAAAGATGGCTCGGTAAATTGAAAGTGATGGGGTCGTAAACGGATTTCGCGCGCTTCCCCGAAAAATTTCTTGGCAAAATAATCTATTGTCCCTTTAAGATGGGTTATATTTATGTTTTTATCAACGCAAAGCCCTTCAAACTGATGAAACATCGGAGTGTGGGTAACATCCCAGTTCGGGCGATAACACTTTGCGATATTAATCATACGAATCGGGGACTGCTTACCCCTAGCTTCGGATTTTGCAACTCTAAGCATCTCCCTAACCTGTCCTGATGACGTGTGGGGAGTCAGGAGCATCTTTCCGTATTTTTTATCCTCGGCAAAATCAAGAAAAAAAGTTTCGAAATCGTCACGCGCCGGATGTCCAATCGGCATGTTCAAACTTTCAAAACTGTAATATTCCCATTCAACCTCAGGGTACGACATTCGGATAAAACCGATTTTCTCAAAGATTTTGCTTATTTCTTCGATGGTTGTTGTAACTGGATGCAGACTACCCTTGGGGTATTTACGGCCTGGCAGGGTAATATCAATAAACTGCCCCTTATCTTCCTGAGAAACCAGATCTTTCTGTTTATTTTTTATTAGCTCTTGGATAGTTGTTTTGGCAAGATTTACCGATTTCCCAAACTCTTTCCTTTTTTCCGTTGGGATATTTTTAATGTCTTCTAAGACCACATTTATTCTGCCGTTACGTCCCAAATATTCAATTTCGTAGCCTTCAAGCTCAGGAAGAGTTTTTATTTTTTTGATCTCGGATTTGGCCGAAGCCATAAGTTCACTTATACTCTGCATAAGATGCATTATATAAGAGCTCGCTAATTACTTCAAGTCAGAGACCAGCTTTTTGAAGATTGCAGGATGCTCAACAGCCAACTGGCTTAAAATTTTTCTATCTAAGGAAACTTTATTTTGCGCAAGTTTGTTGACAAATACACTGTAAGTAGTTCCAAGTTCACGAAGTGCGGCGTTTATACGGATTATCCAAAGTTGACGAAAATCGCGTTTCTTAGCTTTTCTGCCGGCAAAAGCATAAACCCCGGCATGCAGAGCTGCCTCCTTGGCTTTTTTAAACTGCTTGTGGCGACTCATCCAGTAACCTTTAGCAGATTTTAGAACTTTCTTGTGTTTTCTCCGGGTTGTTATACCGCCTTTTACTCTGACCATACTATTTTACGCCTAACATTTTTTTAATTTTATGTTCATATTTACCTGTTACCTGTTTCATTAGTTTCAGGCTCCTTAATTGTCTTTTGCTTTTTTTCGATCGCAAATGACGAAATGAATGAGATCGATGGAGAAGTTTACCGCCTCCGCTGATTTTAAACCGGCTGGCTGCTGTTTTATTTGTCTTTTGTTTCATATTTATTTCTTGCGTGAAATTACAACTCTGATAACTCTTCCTTCTAACTTTGGCTCCCGGGACATGTTTACTTCACCTAAGCTTGCGACAAACCTCTTAATCAGATCAAAACCCATATTCTTTTTCACAACCTCTCGCCCTTTAAGGGTCAAGTTTAGCCGCAACTGATTCCCTTCATCCAAAAATTCGCGACCTTTTATAACCAGCCTATTCAAATCGGCAGGACCTATGAAAAGCGAAAGTTTAATATCTTTAACCACGCTTTTTTTTACGCCTTTCTTTGCTTCCTGTCGTTTTTTTTCCTCTTGATACAAAAACTTCTTAAAATCAATAATCTTGGCAACCGGAGGACTCGCAGTTGGAGCAATAAGCACAAGATCCAGTTCTTTTTCCTCCGCAGCTTTTAGAGCTTCATTCCTCCCCAAAACGCCAACCTGTTTTCCCTGATCGTCAATAACCCTAAGCGTATTCGCCACAATCCGTTGGTTAAGTTGATAAAACGGTCGCGGCTTATATGGTCTATTGAAACTTCTCAATTTGACCTTTTAGATCTTTAATAAACTCATAAAGTTTTTTTTTGCCTAAATCCTTTCCCTCTCTGGTCCGGACAGAACATTGTTCCGCCTCCACCTCTTTATCCCCAATTATAACCATATAAGGTACTTTTTGCAAGGTTGACTCGCGAATTTTTGCTCCGATCGTTTTATTTTCGAAATCCCACTCGGTTCTGATACCTTCTTTTTGCAGCTTTGAAACTACATCTTTAGTATAGTCGTGATGCCGATCGGCTAAAGGCAAAACCCTGACCTGAGTGGGGGATAGCCACAAAGGAAAGGCTCCGGCGGTATGCTCGATATAAACAGAGAGAAATCGTTCAATCGATCCCATAAGCGCAAAATGGATCATTACCGGAGTTTGATCCTTCCCCTCTTTATCCGTATAAACAAGCCCAAATCGCTTGGGTTGGACAAAATCCAGTTGGGGAGTCGCCAACTGCCACTCGCGTCCCAGCGCATCGCTTACCATAAAATCGATTTTAGGCCCATAAAAGGCCGCTTCACCCTCCGCAATAAAATAATCCAGTTTATTTTTCTTAGCGATATTGAGTAAAATCGCCTGGGCCTTCTCCCATAACGCAACATCGCCTAAATATTTTTTGGGTTGCTTTGGATCACGAAATGAAATGCGCGCTCTATATTTCATACCAAGCCGATCAAAAAAAGTCTTTGTAATATCAATCAATTCATCATAAACAGTTTCAATCTGCTCAGGCATACAAAAAGAGTGACTATCATCTTGCGTTGCAGATCTTACCCGCGATAAACCAATAAGTTCGCCGGCTTTTTCATCCCGGTAGATCGTCGTTGTCTCAAGATATTTTATTGGTAAATCCCGATAACTTCGGGGTTTAGACGCATAGATCTGTTGATGATGCGGACAATTCATAGGTTTCAAGACCATCTGATCTTTGGTTTCCTGACTTTTTACTAAAAAAAGCTCATCGCCAAATTTGTCCCAGTGTCCCGACATTTTATACAAATCATTTTTCGCAATATGAGGAACCCAGACTTTTTGAAAACCTTTCTTAAGCCGTAATTCCTGGGAAAAGGAATTTAATAATTCTCGCAAAAGAGTTCCTTTAGGTGTAAAAAGCGGCAGACCTCTTCCAACCAGTTCAGAAAAGGCGAATAGATCAAGCTTTTCCCCTAAAATTCTGTGATCTCGTTTTTTTGCTTCTTCCTGCTGCCATAAATATTTGTCTAACTCTTCTTTTTTTGGGAATGCCGTACCATAAATTCGTGTCAACATCTTGTTTTTTTCGTTCCCCCTCCAATAGGCGCCGGCAATTGACAATAATTTGAAATTTTTAAGCTCCTTAGAGGGATTTTCCACATGTCCCATTTTGCACAGATCGAGAAAGTTGCCCGGATCATTCGTCATCAGTTTTCGCCCCTGCTTAGCAAATTCACGGGCTAATTCAACTTTGTAAGGATTCTCTTTAAAAAGCTCCTCAGCTTCTTCCAGAGACACTTCTTTAAACGTAAATCTTTCCCACGCGGTTAGTAACTCACGCATTTTTTTTTCAATTTTCGGGAAATCTTGTTCAGAAATTTTTACCTTTCCGAAATCGAAGTCCTGATAGAAACCGTTGTCAATAGCCGGTCCTATGGCGTTGTGGGTCCCGGGCCACAGTTGTTTCACAGCCGCAGCTAATAAATGCGCACAAGAATGTCGTAAATTTTCAAGATTAATGTCTGACATGTATGTTATTATAATAAAACTTCTAAAATAAAAAAGGCAATAAAAAACCCGCTGTTTGCGGGGGTATTATTGCCACAAATAAAAACTACCTCCGCAAAAAAAGCGGGCCGGTAGTGGCGGTCAAACTTTCACATGAAATTATTTTCATGGATAGATTATAGCGGAGAGTAAATTTTTTTCAAGTCAATCTATTAACAATACAATAAACTGAATTATTTTGGTAAAATAAATACGCCTAAGGGGTCGCATAGCTCAGTTGGCTAGAGCGTTACATTGACATTGTAAAGGTCCCAGGTTCAAGTCCTGGTGCGACCACTGGTATATGTTTGGAGCCGTAGCTCAATTTGGTTAGAGCGCCTCCCTGTCACGGAGGAGGTTGCGGGTTCGAGCCCCGTCGACTCCGCCTTCACTATAGAACAAAAATTGTATATGACCTATAGATCTATTAAATTAACTGATTATCAGAATCTAATCGATTTTTGGAGGGAAAATTACTTTGTGAACGAACTCGACGATATCAAACACTTTAAACTCTTTCTGGAAAAAAACCCTGACTTAAGCCTGCTTTTAGAAGATCGAAATAAAATAATTGGAACTATATTGGCATCATTCGATGGTCGACGCGGCTACTTACAAAAATTAGTGGTGGACAAAAAATACCGGAGAAGAGGAATTGGAAATAAGCTCATTGACAAAGCGGTTAAAAAGCTGGAAAAACTTGGAGCTCTTTACATCCCGATAAGTTGTGAAGCGAAAAATCTGCCTTTCTTTGAAAAAAGTGGTTTTAAGGAAACCGACCGGGTTACGGTCAGTAAATCACGCAGCACCTATCCGATCAAATGATTCTTCCCCGTAAAATCCCGTTTCTAAATTCCATTATTTTTACTGGTTTAATCTCTCCAACTAAATCATCATCCACTCGAACATATGCCGGGATTTGATTCTCCAAAAGAACCTCGCGTAAACCATTAAACTTTTTCTCCAAGATAAGAGAGTCCAGGCTTACCCCAACATGTTTTTGTAAAAAATCTTGATATTTCTTTTTACTTAGATCTGCCAAGATTTTTGCCCGTTTCATCTTAACAGAATCAGACGGCTCTTTTAATCTTTTTGCCAGATAAAACGCTGCGGTTTGCTCTCTTTTTGAAAAACGAAAGACATGAAAACGTGCTATCGGTGAGTTTTTGAGAAGTTCATATGTTTCAGTAAAATCTGTATCCGTTTCTTCCAAAAAACCGACGATTACATCGGTTCCGATAAAAACCAAAGGATTCAATTTTTTTAAATAATTGAGTTTTTCTATGAATTCTTCCCGTTTATAACCCCGTTTCATAAGAGTCAACATTCTGTTTGACCCCGACTGTAATGGAATATGGAAAAATCTTACAAACCTCTTAGTCGGTAGATATTTTTTGTAAATCTTAAAGAAGTCGTTATTAATACTCCAGGGATGGATCGAGCCAAAACTTAAACGTTTAATCTTCGTTTCCTTAAAGACCGATTGAATAAGATCGGTAAATTTTTCGCCGGTATCCCGGCCAAATGCTTCGGTATTAACCGCGGTTAAAATAACTTCGCTTAAATCTTCTTTTGAATTTTTTATCCGGGAAATAATCTCTGAAATCTTTGGGGATTTTGGGAGACCACGTAAATAGGGGACAATACAAAATGAACAGAAGCGATGACAACCGTCCTGAATTTTTATCAACAAGCGCCCGGAATTAAGAAATTTACTCCCTTTCTGCGCACCTATACAACCGCGTAGGTTGTATGAGGCTAAATGAAACGAACCCGGTACACCCTTAGGGTGTACGAGTCTGGCAAGAATTAGTTTAACCAAAAATTCCTTATTCAGATTATCGACAGCCAGATCGATAGGAAGCGAGCGATAAAGATCGTTTTTTTGCCAATTGGTTACGGCACAGCCGGTAACGACAATCTTAGTTTTGGGCAGCTTTCTCCTAACCTGATAAATCAGTTGCCTCGCTTCGCGATCGGCTTTTTGAGTAACCGAACAGGTATTGACTATATAAAGACTTGGTTGAAGCGGGTCGAAACTGAAACCCGAGGCTAACAGAGCACGATCAATAGTCTCCTTTTCTGCCTGATTGATGCGACAACCAAAACTGAAGCTAAAAAAGGTTGGTTTCATAAGTTTAGGATTATAAATTATACATTATCATTCGTTCTGACTCAGCCCTTCGACTCCGCTCAGGGTAAACTTGACATCCTATAATTTTATGCTATAATATCTTTTGGATCCTAAGGTTTATCCCGTCTCGGTGATAAGCTTTAGGATTTTTTTATGGGAAAAATTCTAAGATATAGCCTAACAATGATATCCATTTTAATCCTCGCCATCCTTGTGGTTCACTCAGCTATTAGTAAAGTAATGGCTGCACCAGTTGCAGGTACATCAGCCATCATGGCCTATAATCAAACTGCTCAAGACAGTACCACGCAACTTGCGTATAAAAAACTTGCCATAAAGCGCGTGCTCGAAAAATACAACTCAGTTCTGGCTGCTAATGCCGACGATTTCATGAAGGCATGTGAAAACTACAATCTTGATTGTTATTTGCTGCCTTCAATTGCCGGCCTTGAATCAACCTTTGGACAAAATATCTATCCCCGCTCTTATAATGCTTGGGGCTGGGGCAGAGGTCTCATCATGTTTAAAGACTGGGCAGATGGAATCAATACAATTGGCGCTGGTCTTAGAAAAAATTATATTAATAAAGGCGCGCAAGACGTATATGAGATCGGTAGAATCTATTCTGAAAGTCCTACCTGGGCCGTCCGGGTTGAACATTTCATGAAAGAATTTCAGGCTGAAGAAAATCAAATCAGTTTATTTTTTAATCAAAATCCGGTACAATTGTAGTTCTTATGTATAAATACGAGAAAAAAAATCTTGCAAAAAGTACGGTTGAAATCTTTTTGACTCTTCCCAAGGCCGATATCGAAAAACAATACATAAAAAGTTTTGACAAACTGGCTGCCGAACTTACTGCACCTGGTTTCCGACCCGGAAAAGCGCCCAAAAATATTGCCGAGAAGCAGATCGGTAAAGAAGCTGTATATCAGGAACTTATCAAATCGCTTCTTCCCGAAATTTATAGCGATCTCGTAAAAAAAGAAGGCTTAAAACCAATCGTAAATCCTAAAATTGAACTTCTCAAAGCTAAAGAAGGCGAGGACTGGGAAATTAAAATAACAGTTGCTGAAAAACCCGTGATTGATCTTACAAATTACCGCGAGATCATTAAAAAGGTTAAAGCCGAACAGAAAAAAGAAGATATCTGGGTCCCGGGAAAATCAGAAAAAAAACCTGAAAAAAATGAAGAGAATAAACAGAAACTTCTCAACGAACTTCTTTCTGGTCTGCTTAAAGGTCTAAAGATAGAAATACCTGAGCTAATTGTCGAAGAAGAGCTTAACTCAAGACTGGCAAGACTCCTGGACGACATCCAAAAAATTGGTCTGACAGTTGACGCCTATTTCAAATCCAAAGGTACAACCTTGGATGAAACCAAAAAGCGCTACAGTACCGAGATAGAAGACACTTATAAAATTGAATTTATTCTTAGCGAAATAGCCGATAAAGAGGGAATTAAGGTTGAGCAGGCGGATTTGGATAAACTCTTCAACAATATCAGCGATGAAAAGGAAAAAAATCAGGCAAAACAAAATGCCTATTTCTATGCTTCAATTCTGCGAAAACAAAAGGCTCTTGACTTAATTTTAGGCCTGTAGTAAAATATAAACATGGCTCAAAGCACTGGCTCTGCAGGTAAAAAAACTAAATTTCCCGTCCAAAAAAACCCGCTCGAAACTTTGCGAGATTCCAAAGGAAATAAACCCAGTAATTCGATTTTCGACCAGTTTTTCGGCAACTATTCCAGCGATTATTCTGCCAATGAACAGTCTGGTTTTCCCGAGTCTCTTGAAGCAAAACCAAAAAAACCCGCGCAAAGGAAGGAGTTTTCACTTTTCAGCTATCAGGAATATTACGAAAGAGAACTCGTAAAAAAACAGATCAAAGAGTTGACCGAGCAGGTTAAAAAAGAGATTGACCTTTTGAAAAAAGCCCAAAGTTCGTTTCTTAGCGAAGTAAAAGATATCGAAAAAATTTCGCTTGAACAACTTCCGGAAAAACCGGGGGTTTATCATCTGAGATTTCTGGAAATTGTTTTAAGTCTTTTACGCTCACTTAGGGCTAAAATCGGTGAGTCAAAAACCTGGATGTCAGCCATGGTTTCCAAACGAAAAAAACGCGGCTCGCTTTTTGCAGCTCTTTCCAAAAAGAAAGGAACTCAATATTCCTTATCGCAGGAACTCCAAACCGCAAGATCCATCCAATAATTACTCCAAAGCATTTAAGAAGGTATTTACACCATTTGCCCAACTTCCGTTGGACGAAGGAGTATATTTACTCATGATTGCCGAAGCAGTCAGTAATCCTTTGTCCAAATACTGTTCCTTTATCCCTTTGGCAACCGAATCAATTGCATCTTCATAAGAATTAAATCTTGTAACTGTGTCGCCATAAATCCCCCAGCCCCAACAGTTATAGGAATCAGCCGGAATCACACGGCAAAGATTTGATTCCTGCATAGCAATTGCCGGAAGTAAACGATAGTCAAAATGATATTTGTCCGAGACATTGATAATCCTATCGGCATAGTCATAGAGTGGAGAGTTATAACTGCGGAAAAAGGCTTTCAGGTTGGCGGTTCTGTTGTCTGCCAATCCAACCTGAGTTGCGTAAGCATGTATAGCAAAAGGTCCAACCGAAAGATTGAATTGGTTTTGAGGGCTTGATTCGTTTGAGATCTCGTCGAGAATCTTCTGGGAAGCTAAACTTTTATGATAGCTTCCGTATAACCTTTGCGAAAAAAATAAATTGACCAAAACTAAAAGAATAAACAACCCTCCATAGAAAGTAATTTTCTTGGTCATAGTTTTAATATATAGAATTTTGGCAGATTTGTCAATTTAGACTGATTTACATCTGATAATAATAAGTAGCAAATGGAACGTTGGGAACTGTCCTTATTAATTTGGATTTAAACTCTTCAATTTTAAAACCGTGCGAAATGATAATTGCACCTTTTTTAAGTTCTTTTTTAAATTTTGGTACTAGCTTCATAAGGGAATCAGGCATAAGAAAAAGATAAACATAATCGGCTTTGCTGATATTGGTTCCAAAAATATTTTGTTTGGCAAAAGTACAGTTTTTTAATGACTCACGCGAAGTCAAGAACTTAGCAAACCAGATCAGAAAAGGATTAACATCAATTCCGTAACCTTTTACTTTATATTTAAAAACCGCGGCTCGCAGCACTCGTCCATCACCGCAACCCAGCTCATAAAAAATTTTTCCTCTCTTTGGATTTAATTCTTTAAGAATCGAGTCTATTATCTTTTTTTTGGTCGGAATATAAGGAGCGCCCTTAGAACTCGACCAGAGGAGAGAAAGTACAAAACTCGAGAAACCAATCAGAAATAATAGTTCAAAAATCAGGATAAAAATATAAACTAGAGTCGGCATAATAGGTTTTAGTATAATATAAAAAGAAAAAAAGTTTAGCCCTTGTAGCTTAATGGATAGAGTAGTGGTCTTCGGAACCACTGGTGGGGGTTCGATTCCCTCCAAGGGCACAGGAATGTATCTTTTACTATAAGTATGTTCTAAAGAGTTTAAAAGATCAAAAATTTTATATCGGATGGACCAGGGATTTGAAGTGGAGGAGAAAAAAAACTAAAAACCGGTGGAAGAACATATTTAAAAAGAAGACCGCTCTAAGATTGAAAATTTTGTAGCCTTAAGGGTCCGTAGCTCAACTGGTAGAGCAGTGCCCTCTTAAGGCATTGGTTGAGAGTTCGAGTCTCTCCGGACTCACATTTCATATAGTGGCTACAAAATTTTCAGCTCAACTGGCCCGCCTGCAAAGCTATGCGCAGCATTGCGGGCAGGCAGAGCATCTCCTTCTTAAGGAGCGGTTGACAAGCTGGGAAAGAAAAATTAATACTAACGTTATTAAAACTTCCCGGCTAGGTTTAAGCATGTATTTAAGCTAAACAATACCATTGATATTGAAAAATTGATTTTTATATTTTATACTTCTTTTAATTCTTTCGGGGATTTGTGAAAGTCAAAATCGGTAGTCATACTCTACGAGCCTCAACGAAAGGCGAGGCAGGAGTAGGTGAAACTCCTACAGCGACCGTAAAGTCGGGAGGAAAGAGAGAAGATCATTAATAGTGGACTTTATTAATATTTGCCCCGAAAGGGGCATTTTTATGGACAAAGTTAAAAAAATCGGTCCGCTTTTTATAATCATTGCCGCACTTTTGTGGAGTTTTGATGGTTTACTCCGAAGAAGTCTTTACGCTCTGCCCCCCGCTGTTATAGTTTTCTGGGAACATCTTGTTGGAGCAGCAATCCTAACCCCATTCATTTTCAAACAGTTAACCGAGATCAAGAAATTAACGAAGAAAGAATGGATTGCCATCACTGTTGTTTCGCTTTTTTCCGGAGCATTGGGAACGATTTTTTATACCGCCGCATTAGGGATGGTCAAATACATCCAATTTTCCGTGGTGGTACTTTTGCAACAGCTTCAACCTATCTGGGCAATTCTTATGGCAGCGATTCTTTTAAAAGAAAAAATAAGCAAAAAGTTTTTAATTTGGGCAGGTGTAGCAATAATTGCTTCGTATTTTGTAACATTCCGCGATCTTCACATTAACATTTCTTCCGGTTATCAGACCTTAGTCGCGGCAGGTTTAGCGCTTTTGGCCGGGATGATGTGGGGTTCAACAACCTCGTTTTCCAAGATCGTCCTTGCCAAAGTTTCCCACCAGATTGCAACCTTTCTTCGCTTTGTCATTGCGCCGGTTTTCGCTCTAATTATTGTTTTGGGTTTGGGACAGGTTACTAGCGTAACTCAACTAAACGCAGCTCAATGGCTGACGCTGGTCGTTATTGCCCTGACAACCGGCATGGTCGGAATTATTATCTATTATTACGGGTTAGCAAAAACTCCGGCTCGGGTCAGTGCTATCTGTGAACTTGTTTGGCCTGCCTCCGCAATCTTTATCGACTATTTTTATTTTAAACAAGGGCTGTCGGCAACTCAGCTTATCGGCGTAGTTGCTGTCTTATTTTCAATTTACAAGGTTTCGACTCTTAAAAAATGAGGAAAAAGATATGGTATAAAAGGCGGGTACTTAAAGGCGAAAAAACCGGACGAAAGATCGGATATCCAACCCTTAATTTAGCGCCGGAACAATTCGTCGGTAGGCTCGAATTCGGAGTCTACGCTGCCAAAGTAAAGCATAAAAAGAAAATCTATAAGGCGGCGCTTTTTTTTGGTCCGCGCCTGGTAAAAAATGAAAACAATCCGGTGCTGGAAATTTATGTTTTAAATTTTAAAGAGTCTATCTACGGAAAAATAGTAGAGTTTCAGATTCACGATTTTATAAGAGTAAATCTTAATTTTGCCACACTTTCCGAACTCAAGAAACAGATAGAGTACGACATTCAACAAATCGAAAAGCTTCTGTGATAAACTAATTCAATATCTCTTTCTTGGCTAGTTTTCAGGTTATTTTCAGATTGGAATATTAAATTTGGTTTTGAATATGGAGAAGGATACAAAAGTTAGGGTGAATAAGTCCGAGCTGGCAAAAGAAGTATTTGAAAAAATGAAAGAAATTTTTTTTTCGAGCCGCAAAAGAACAGTTGTATCAATTATAGTAATTTTGCTTCTCATTTTTTTTGGCTGGAAAAAATTTTTCGGTTCAAATCAGCCCCGATATCAAACTGCAACGGTTCAAAAAGGTACAATTATCGCAACTGTTTCGGATAGCGGGAATGTTGCATCACAAAACCAGGCAGTAGTCGACTCACCAACCACCGGAATAATCAGCGATATCTACGTCAGAAATGGCGACACCGTGACGGCTGGACAGAATTTATTCAGCGTAAAAAGTACGGCCTCTGCACAGGATAAAGCCAGTGCGTATTCCAGTTACCTTCAAGCTCAAAACAACCTCAACGCTGCGCAAGCTACGCAATTCAGTTTACAGTCAACTATGTTTAATAAATGGAATACGTTTTTTAATTTAGCCACTAACTCCACCTATCAAAATTCCGATGGAAGTCCTAACAACACAAATCGTGTTCTTCCTCAGTTTACAACCGCTCAAGATGATTGGTTGGCAGCTGAAGCAACTTATAAAAATCAACAAGGCGTAGTTAACCAAACTCAGGCAGCCTTAAATACAGCCTATCTAGCTTACTCAGCCACTCAGGACACAACCGTAACTGCTCCTTTAGCTGGAACAGTCGCCAACATTTCTGTCCAAAAAGGTGACGAAATTGTAGCAAGCACCAACAATCCTTTGAATAGCAGTAGCTCATCCAGTACTAATGTTCCGGTACTTTATATTGGAAATTTCACCTCTCCTTATGTCAAAGTTCAGGCAAGCGAGACTGATATAAGCTCAATAAAACCGGGTCAGCTTGCAACAATAACCCTTGATGCATTTCCGAATCAGACCTTTGCCGGAAAAGTAAGCCAGGCAGATAGTTTAGGAACAAACACTTCAGGAGTAATTACCTATAATGTTTTTGTCAATTTCTTAGATGCTCCTCCGACTATAAAACCGGCAATGTCGGCAACGGTAACAATTCAAACCGCACGAAAAGATAACGTCCTCAGCGTTCCTAATTCTGCAATCCAAACGATTTCCGGTCAAAAAGCCGTACGCGTTCTTAAAAATGGGCAGATAACTTTAACTCCGGTTAAGACGGGGATCGCTTCTGATACCGACACGGAAATTACTTCCGGGCTCTCAGAAGGTAATACTATCATAACCGGAGCTGCGACCTCTTCGACTTCAGGCACCAAATCATCTCCTTTCGGAGGAGGCGGTTTGCGCTTTGGCGGAGGACGCTTTGGCGGAGGTTAACCATGAAACAAAACTCAGCAATCCAGATTACACATATCTCTAAGATTTATAAAACTGCCTATATTGAAACTGTCGCCCTGGATAATGTTACATTCTCAATTGATAAGAGCGAATTTGTTGCGATTATGGGTCCTTCGGGGTCGGGAAAATCTACGCTTATGCATATTCTAGGGGCTTTGGATACTCCGACTTCCGGAAGTTATATCCTCGATGGACAAAAAGTTGAAAATTTGAGCGACGATGAACTAGCCGAAATAAGAAACAAAAAAATCGGTTTTGTTTTCCAAGCTTTTAATCTTCTGCCCAGAATTACGGTTTTGCAAAATGTAGTTTTGCCCATGCAGTACGCTGGAATACCTAAGCCAGAACGACTGGAAAGAGCCGAGAAGTATTTGAAAATGGTTGGACTGACACACAGGATGCATCATACCTCCAATCAGATCTCCGGCGGCCAGCAACAGAGAGTTGCGATCGCAAGAGCCCTTGTTTTGAATCCGGCGATTCTTTTGGCCGATGAACCAACCGGCAATATTGCGACAGCTCAGGCCGAAGAAATTATGGCAATATTCCAGGAATTAAACGACAGTGGTCACACGGTTATCATGATCACACACGAACCGGACATTGCAGCTCATTCAAAACGAGTAATTCACTTGCGCGACGGTAAAATAATAACGGACGAAAAAAACCGAAATCGGAAATTAGTTAAAAGAACAAACATTATTGATTAAAAAACTATGGAACTCTGGGAAATTATTTTAGAAAGCTTACAGACATTGTCTTTAAATAAATTACGCACCGGTTTAGCGATGCTGGGAATAGTTATCGGAATCGGGAGCGTTATCGCCCTTATTTCATTGGGACAATCTACCCAACAATCTGTACAATCACAAATTCAAGCGTTGGGTTCAAATCTTCTTACTATTTTCCCCGGATCACAAAACCAAGGCGTAGTTCGGGGTGCTGCCGGCGGACAAACAACGCTTACTTACGATGACGCAAAAGCCATAATGACATCTTCCCAGATCACCGATGTTGCAAACGTCGCACCGCAGGTAGGCAGGCGAGAACAGATTACAGGAGGCAGCAGCAATACCAATACGCAGGTACTGGGCGTAACTGATGCATACGCACAAGTCACGAATACGTCAGTCAGCATGGGATCATTTATCAGTAGTCAAGATGTCGATTCATTGGGGAGAGTTGCAGTTTTGGGACCGCAGGTGGTCTCGGATCTTTTTGGCGCTGGTTCTAATCCGGTCGGACAAAGCATTCGTATAAATAAAATTTCCTTCCGAGTCATCGGCGTGACTGTTTCCAAGGGTGGCACCGGCTTTGCCAATCGTGATGATGTAGTTTACGTGCCATTAACTACGGCTCAACAACAACTTTTGGGAATTGATTACGTCAATTCTATTTCTGTTTCGGTGAAATCGGCAAACCTTATGACCGATGCGGAGAATCAAATAGGCTACCTGCTTTTGGCACGCCATAAAATTTCCGATCCTACTAAAGCCGATTTTTCGATAATTTCCCAATCAGATATTTTAAATTTTGCCTCACAAACAACCGGAGTTTTTACCGCGCTGCTTTCCGGTATCGCCGCAATTTCCCTGCTGGTTGGAGGCATAGGAATTATGAATATAATGTTGGTGACAGTAACCGAAAGAATTCGCGAAATTGGTCTTAGAAAAGCTCTTGGCGCTAAAAAGAAAACGATTATTACCCAGTTTCTTACCGAGGCAATAATCCTGACCTTTGCCGGAGGAGTACTGGGAATGGTACTGGGAATAGCTTTGTCGCTTTTGATTTCCAATATTATAAGTTTGCCTTTTACTCTTTCTTTTGGGGCAATTGTTCTCGCGATCGTCGTCTCGGGCGCAATAGGAATCCTTTTCGGCTGGTATCCGGCCAAGCGTGCCGCCGATTTGTCCCCAATCGAAGCACTGAGATACGAATAAAGGAGGTGATAAAGAATGAAAAATAATTTAGTTTTAACAATAATCATTGCAGTAGTTGTGGGAGCCGTTGCTTTTTTTGGAGGAATGAAATATCAACAAATGAACGGCCAGTCTCAAAACTCTGCTTTCGGTGGACTAACGGGAAGACAAGTTACTGTTCCAGGAATCAGAAATGTAAGATTGGGTAATGGACGCAGCCAGATCGGGCAGGTCATAACGATTGACGCGGCAAATAACAGTCTGGTTATAAAACTAGCTGACGGCAGCAGTAAAATCGTCAACCTGACCAGCCAGACCCGGGTTGTCAAAACCCAAGCCGTTTCCCTAAGTGATGTTCAGACGGGTAATGAAGTAGCTGTTTTCGGTACGCCCAATTCCGACGGTTCGGTAACAGCTGCCGATATTCAGCTCAATCCGGGAAATGGAATGCGGGGTGGGCCGAACGGTCCGAGTGGATCTAGTGGTCCTGGCGGCTATTAATTCTTGATTAAATTGTTCTAATTGAGTAAGCTTAAATTTTAATGATGGAAAATAATGAAATAATTTCAGTAAAAAATTTAATTAAAAAATTTGGTGCGACTGGTCATGAGTTTGCCGCGGTTGATGATATCAGCTTTTCCATTCAAAGAGGTGAAATTTTTGCCTTTTTAGGCCCAAACGGGGCAGGGAAATCAACTACGATAAAAATGTTGACTACCCTGCTTCTCCCTACCTCGGGCAAAATCTTAATTAATGGATTTAATCCAACGGTTGATCAAGATCGAGTCCGGGAATCCTTCGGTATAGTCTTTCAGGATCAAAGTTTGGATGATGAACTTACGGCGTACGAAAATATGGAATTCCACGGTGTCTTGTATCATATCGAAAATTCTTTAAGAAAAAATCGGATCGAAGAACTCCTGACTTTTGTAGAGCTCTGGGAAAGAAAAAATGATTTAGTTAAAACATTTTCGGGTGGAATGAGACGACGTTTAGAAATAGCGCGCGGCCTTTTGCACCATCCAAAAATATTTTTTTTAGACGAACCAACTCTTGGTTTGGATCCTCAAACTAGAAACCATATCTGGAGTTATATCCAGGACTTAAATGAAAAAGAACAAATCACTATTTTTTTTACAACACACTA
The DNA here is from genome assembly GCA_021796235.1 of bacterium. GTDB lineage: Bacteria > Patescibacteriota > Microgenomatia > UBA1406 > GWC2-37-13 > JAJYOJ01. The sequence continues at coordinate 89,527 of JAJYOJ010000001.1, forward strand.
TATGGAAGAGGCCGATCGTGTGGCAGATCGCATTGCCGTTATTGATCATGGAAAAATTATTAGGCAGGGGACAAGTGAAACTTTGAAGCAAGAAACAAAAACAACTTCGTTGGAAGACGCATTTTTACAGTTGACTGGCCACGAAATCCGCGATGAGGAAGGCGGCGCGATGGAGAGGATGCGGATGCGAAGAAGGATGTGGCACAGATAAATATGGATACAATATATATTCTTTGGCTTAGGGAATTAAAACGTTATTACCGGTCTCGGTCAAGAATGATTGGGTCGTTGGGTCAACCAATTCTTTTTTTGGTGGCTCTCGGTTTTGGTTTAGGTCCGGTATTTAAACGAGCCGGTCAAGGTAATTATTTTGAGTTTTTGGGTCCTGGTGTTATCGGAATGAGCATCTTATTTACAGCTGTTTTCACCGGAGTACAGGTAATCTGGGATCGCCAGTTTGGATTCTTGAAAGAAACATTGGTTGCTCCGGTTACCCGTTTCCAAATCATGCTGGGAAAAACCTTAGGTGGGGCAACTGTTGCAACGCTCCAGGGTATTATAGTGTTTTTCCTGACCTTGATTGCCGGATTTCGTCCGGTATCATTGGTCCATCTGCCTCTTGCCTTGGTTTTTATGTTCCTTATTGCGCTTTTTTTTACCTCGCTCGGCGTTGCGATTGCTTCAACTTTACAAGATATGCAAGGTTTTCAACTAATTATGAACTTTGTCGTCCAGCCGGTTTTCTTTCTGTCGGGTGCGCTTTTTCCCTTAAACGGATTGCCAAAAGCCCTCGCTATAGTAGCCAGCCTGGACCCTCTATCTTATGGAATCGACGGTTTGCGCTATTCATTCGTCACGGTTTCACATTACGGAGCTCTAACCAGCATGCTCGTTCTTTTGGTTCTTACCTTTATTGTTCTATCTATCGGCAGTTTCCTTTTTTCGAAGATTGAAATCTAACTAATTCGTGCCCAAACAACCTACGCGGTTGTACAGGTTGTACAGGTCAAAGTCGATCTTTTGTAGCATATAAGCGATTGACATTCTGTTTTACTTTTTGAATAGTTAATTTTGGATGTCTTCTTTTTATAAAAACGGCTCTTTTTATCATGTGTTTAATAAAAGTATTGCCAATTATAAAATATTTGCTAACGACGAAAATAAACAAAAGTTTATAAATACCCTATGTTACTACAATAGCACTAAAACAAAATTAAGTTTTTCGGTTTTCTTGAGGAATCAATCTAACTATCAAGCAAATATCCTACTCCCAAAAATCGAGGGTATTAATAAATTCCTTTCATATTGCATTATGCCGGATCATTATCACTTATTGCTTAAAATCATTTCCGATAACAAGTTATCTAAATACATCGGGGATGTTGAAAATAGCTTTTCAAGATATTTTAATAAGAAAAATAATCGGAAAGGGCCGTTATGGCAGTCAAGATTTAAAGCCGTCCTTATAGATAGTGATGAACAAATGCTTCACGTATCTAGGTACATACATTTAAATCCTACTACCAGCGGTTTAGTCAGTAATCCACAAGATTGGTCTTTTTCGTCTTACAACGAAATAATCAGCAGTAATAATGTTCTAAAAGATTACTTAGTTGAAATTTCTATAAGGAACCCAAAAAAATATCAAATCTTTGTCGAGAATCACAAAAATTATCAAAGGAAGTTAAAATTAATTAGGCGCTTAATTCTTGAAAATTAGCCTCATACAACCTACGCGGTTGTATAGGCTCAAATAATTTCTTCTTTTCTCGCTCGAACGAAAGCAATCCACTCTTCAACGATTTCAAAAATAAATTTGAATGGAGCTTCTAGAAGGTAATCAAAAATTATCGTAAAGAAACTGAGTTTGGCAATTTCGTTGCTGAAAAATTTACCCAAGGAGAGAATCGGCATAAAAAAGAAGTCGATAAACGGAGAGAAAAAACTTTCTTTCATCTGTAATCGATACTCTTTGGCAATCTGGCGTACTCTAAATCCAAAGAAGCTAACTACGCTTACAAAGAAAATAAAAATTATCTGGCTTATCAGATTAAATCTTAAAAATGTCAACGCTTCATATATAATTGTCAAAGTTATTAAAAAGGTCAACGAATAGAAAACCGTAAAACCAAAAATTAAGAGCGGTTTACGAACCCTTGGTTTTCTCAAAACATAAGCTAGACCTGTATCAAAAGATTGGCTTTCGTCGATAATATTTTCTACACTCTCAAAGATTTTCTTGGTGTTATCTTCACCCGGAATCCGAACAAAACTTATAATAATGAGCATTAAAATGGGTGGAAAAATCGAATTAATCGTAATCGACTCCCAGTTAACCTCACCGTAAAAATACTGAGAAAGCGGATATTCGAGAATAAGCGCAAAAACCATTTTGGTCAAAAAAATATAAATCAGACTTCTAACTGCCAGACCGCGCAATCTGGCGCTTGTTTGTTGATATTTCTGCCGACAAATCTCATCAACCTGACTCCAAAGTTTGTCTTTACTGCTAAGAATTTCTTCGATATTGGCTATATTTCTTTGTAATATTTCAAAAAGTATTATGAATGTAGGAATTTGGGTTCTAGCGTATTTCGAAAGTTTATCAATAAATGGATTGGCGATAATCCTGTCGACGTGTTTGAAAGCTGCCGGAAGTTTTGCAACAACATCCGCAGACTGCATATTTTTACTTCCAAAAAGTAGTTGATCAGTGAGATTAAAAATATGATAACGAAGATAAGCCTCATCGCTTTTGGCATAAGTTTTTTCAATTGCCGCATAAAAAAAGGCATCTTTATCGTTGTCGGCAACTCCTTCTATTTTAATTTTTTTACGCAAGATCTGGAAAAGATAGGAAGTAAACAAAAGATTTTTTTGCGCCTCATCGGGTGCCAGAGACTCTTCGATCTCACAGGTTAAAAGATCAAATAAAAACTGGTTGTAATATACCTTTTTGGCGTCCACTTGACCCACAACCAGTTGTTTACGGAGAACTACATACTGATCGATTAGGCTTTGAACATTGATGACATCGGTCGCGCCCAGACCACCGTTCGGAAAGTAACGCGCCCAAAGCAGTTCACGAATAAGATTTTCTGCCTCTCCGGTGCCTTGGGAATTCAAAAGTAAACGCCGTTTCATAATTCTTTCAATTGCAGCTCTTCTGATCAGATGTTCTTCACGATACTCAACTGCATTGCGGATTTTTTCATAAACAATGGCAAAAAATGAAACCGTCTGGGAAACATTGATGCGGGAAAGTTCGTTCAAGGGCGGTTTTTTAATAATCTGTCTATAGTTCTTGATCAAAGCGTCGGTAAAAGGAGAGAGTTTTACGTCCATGTTTGAATTATACTAAAAGTCTCACAACCTTAGCAAATAAGGAAGAATTTGCAGCCACTAGAACCTGTTTATTCCTGCTTAATTCCACGGTTTCAACCCGAATGCCACATTCCCGCAAAATAACTTTACCCGGCATAATGTCAACTATTTTTATTCCTTGATCTAAACCAAGATAGGCGTCAATTGCACCTGTGGTGAGATATATAAATAAAAAACCGCCCGCAACTCTAACTCGATAAAACTTCTGTACAAATGAGGAGAAGATTGCAGTTTTCCAACCGAGATCAGCTGTTTTTCCCCCGAAATCAATATCGATTATGGACTCCGCTAGCTTCTCGCGTTTTGGCGGGACTATTCTTGAATCATTCAAATACGAGCCCGATCCCAAAGAGGCTGAAAACATCTGATTACTTACCGGGTTGTAGACAATACCTAGAATTGGCTTACCGTTCTCAAGTAATGCAATTTGAGTAAAGAACATGGGTAATCCGTAGACGTAATTTTTTGTTCCGTCAATTGGATCGATCACCCAGTTATATATTTTTTTCTTTTCTGTTTTGCCTTCTTCAACAATGAATCCTGCCTCAGGCAATAGCTTGTGAAGTTTCTCGCGTAGCTCGTTTTCAACCTTTACATCAACTTCGGTGACTACATCCCGGATGTTTTTATAAGTAACGGTGTGTTTCTTGTTCCAAAAATACACTAGCTCTTTTCCACAGTTTCTTACTAAAAGTTCAGATTTTTGTTCTAGTTCCTTTAAATCACTTCTAGACAGATTCATAATTTGTCGGTGGCGCCAGCTTTACGGATTTTTGCTTTAAGCTCATTAAACTTTTGTTTCATTAAGTCATTTGATTTTGCCTCTACGTTTAATCGTAACAACGGTTCTGTATTTGAGGTCCTTAAGCTGAATCTCCAATCAGGATAAGCAATGGCTAATCCGTCCAACCAGGAGGCTTTGCCACTACGGTATGCAGAAGCAAAACTATCGAGTAAATCTACTGCTTTCATCCCTTTGGCAAGAACAAAGTTTATCTCACCGGACTCTACCCAGAATCTGTATTTGTTAACAAGTTCTGAAATAGTCTTCCGTTCTCTGCCCATCGTCTCAAGAACGTAAAGAATTGTTAGAACTGAATTTTCAGAATAACCGGTTTCCTTATAAAAATAATGGCCGGAAGATTCTCCGCAAAATACGGCATCCTTCTTGTGCATCAGTTGTGTGATAAGCGCATGACCGACCTGGCCGATAACCGGTTTGCCGCCCGCTTCTTCAACTGCATGTGCAATATTCTGGATATAACGTATATCGATCACAACTCTTCCGGCTTTTGTATTTTTTAAAATTTCTGTAGCAATAAGCGAGCTGATCAAGCTCGCCTGAATAACCCGGCCTTTTTCATCGATAAAAAAAACTCTGTCACCGTCACCATCCGGCGCAATCCCCAGATCGGCCTTCTCACTTATTACTCTTTTTTGGAGATCAATCAGGTTTTTGAAGTCTAGTGGGTCGGGCTGGTGAGCGGGAAATGTTCCGTCCAACTTAAAATTCATTTTAATCAATTCGCAAGGAATTTTTTTAAATAGTTCTTCTAAATATGTTATTCCCATTGCGTTGGCTGGATCCGCAACAACTTTAAATTTTTTAATATGTTTTGGCTTAAGAAAATCTAGAGATGTTTTTACTTCTTCTGCGACAACATTTTTGACAATCTTAACCTCACCGCCAGCAACTTTGGGTAGAACGTTGTTATTAAGTGCCAGTTCTTTTACCTTATCCATACCAGTTCCTTTTCCTATCTTTATTAGACCCTTTTCGACTCTTTTGACAAATTTTAAGCCATTCCATTGGGGCGGATTATGTGAGGCGCTTACTTGAATCCCGCAATCAAACTTATGATGAAGGACCGAAAAATAAAAAGTCGGAGTTGAAACCATTCCAATGTCAAAAACTTGTGCTCCTAATTCAGAAAGGGCTCTTTTGGCTACAGCAAAAAGCGAAGGCCCGGATACCCGCATATCATAACCCAAAGCTACCTGTAAATTCTGGCGGTGCAGCTCTTCCGTAAAAAAAGTATAGATAGCTCTTATTATTCTGTCTAATATTTCTTCATTAATATCGGTGGGATAAATTCCTCGGATATCGTAGGCTTTAAAAATTGATTCATTGATTTTCATTTTGTATATCATAAAAAATAACAGGCCAAAATGTCAAGTGACTCCTTAATCGAGAACGGTGACGAGCTGGTTTTTATTCCCAGATCAATTTTGGCTAAAGATTCATAAAAAAGTACTAACCGCTCGATTTTCCATTTTTTCGCCTGGTTTTGTAATTTGTAAAACTGCCAGCTCTGCATTCCTTTGGGAATTATTTTTTCTTTTACTAAAATAAGGTTCCGCGTCAATCTGGCAAGCATGGTAAAAACGAAAATCTCCGGGGAATTTTTGGAAACGGTTTCCAGCATATTTAGGAATGTTACTTTATTTCCGGGATAAAATGAATCCAGAAGCTTAAAAATCGTGGCACTCGGTTTGAATTCTTTAACCGTTGCCAACCTTGCGATTTTCAGTTCGTAAGCAGAAACTTCTTCCCAAAGGTAAAACTCCAAATTTTTATCATCCCGAATCCTTTGTAATTCCTCTTTTGTTCTTTTGTCATCTGCCCGTAATTTCCTATTGATTCCCTGCCCAAAAAAAACTCTTTTTTCAAAAAAAAGAGAAGGGGAGTCGTTCAACCATTTGTTAATTTCCAAAATTTCTTCAAATACGATATCGCGTATTTCATAATTTTTATTCCTGAAACTGTCTTTAAGAGAGATAAAATATTGCCGCGAAGCCGTAGTATCTTCACCACAAATAACTGTTAGCATATGCTATAATTATACCAATTATGGCACCATTACCAAAAAGAAAATTCTCAACCCAGAGAAAAGGAAAAAGAATGAAAACAAAAGCCCTATCCGTACCCGGGCTTGTAGAATGCCGGAATTGTCACAAGATGAAATTGCCCCACAGAATTTGTAAATATTGTGGTAAATAAATGGATCCGCGTCATATTCAACGTCTAAAAACTGTACAGAATCTATATGCCTTCAGTTATGGAGATTTGAAGAAGAATCTGCCCGAACCAAACGATTCCAAAACCAAATTGATTATCGAGCATCTCACTTCCATTGATCCGCTAATTGAACGGCACGCTCAAAAATTTCCCCTGGAAAAAATTTCAAAAACCGATCTGGCCATCCTGCGTTTAAGTATTTACGACTTGCTTATCGATAGAAAAATGCCTGAAAAAGTTGTGATCAATGAAGCAGTGGAACTCGCTAAAGAATTATCGGGAGAAAAATCATATGCATTTATCAACGCCGTTTTAGGACAAATATTAATTGAATTTAAAAAACATGATTGAACCGATTGCCGATCTTGCAAAGAAAATTCATATTCGTTTTAAAAATCGCAAACTATTGGAAAATATATTTATTCATCGCTCCTACCTCAACGAGCACAAAAACTATTTCCTTCCCTCAAACGAAAAGCTTGAATTCCTCGGTGACAGCGTACTCTCACTTATTACCTCTTTATATCTGTACCAAAAATACCCAAATTTAGAGGAAGGCGATTATACCGAGATAAAAGCTGCAATTGTCCGGACCGAAAGCTTGGCGGAAGGTGCTGGGGAATTAAATTTAGGCAATTATATTTACCTTTCCAAGGGTCAAGACAAAGAGGGTGGTAGGCAAAATATTAATATTCAAGCTGATTGTTTTGAAGCTCTCATCGCTGGGATATTTATCGATCAAGGTTTTGACTCCGCTTATTCCTTTGTGCTAAAGTATCTGTTTGGTAAAAGACTTGACAATATAGTTAAAAATAAATTGTATCTCTCGCCTAAAAGTCGACTCCAAGAATACACCCAAGCTAAATTTAGAGTTACTCCTCACTATTCGGTTCTTGAGGAATACGGACCCGAACACAAAAGAACCTTCAAAATAGCGGTATTCGTTGGTCAGAAACGAATTGCAACCGGAGACGGGAAATCCAAAAAAGAAGCCGAAGAAGCTGCTGCCAAATTAGCCTTGGAAAAAATGACCTGATGTGATATTATTAGCTATGGCAGTATCTATACGACTAATGCGAATCGGCAAAAAGGGCAATCCCGCCTACCGTATTGTAGCTATTGATAAACGAAAAAAACGAAATACCGAGTATCTTGATAAGCTTGGATTTTATAATCCTCTGCTCGAACCGGCCAAATTGGAGCTCGATGAAAAAAAACTTATCGACTGGGTAAATAAAGGGGCTGTACTTTCGGAAGGGGCACAAAAACTTCTTGGTAAAAAACTTCGTTCATTGAAAGATTAAAACGGTAGCGCTTTTGTAGGATAAGCAGCTTGAGAAGCTTCGGATGGTGCTGCTAATTGTATTTGGACTTTGGTTGCTATATCGGCGAGAAGCTGCTGATCCTTGGGGGAAAAGACAATTTGATCTTCGGGAACAGTTTCGGCTTTTCCGCTATAAAAATTTACAATTATCTTTGAGCCTGAAAGCGTTTCAACTGAATATTCAATTTTACCAATTGTAATCAGCCTACCGGAACCAAAGTTATAATTTCGCAAGAAGTTTAAAAATGTTGTACTGTCACCTTGCCCTTCAACCGAAATAGAAATCCTATTTGGTAATGCACGATCGATATTTACTGTGTAATTCGTAATTAAAAAATTACTTTGGGTAGATAAGTTTGACAAACCAATTAAGATAGAGAAATAATCTTCCCTATCCGGTACCAGCTGACTAAAAACTTGATTCAGGTGGTTTATATCCATTCCGCTTGTTATTAGCGTACCCTTGTATTGTATAAAGTCAATTTTGGTCTTGAGACCTTTATTGTCGGAATTAAGTGAATTAATAGATGCGGCATTTTTTGTGTACTGGTTGTAAAAAAATAGAACTGAAAATATAAAAACTAACGGAATTAAAATGTAAGCCAGCAAATATAGAGCGTTGTCCTTTATTAGTCGTAAAGTGTATTTGTCTAAATGTAATATATTCATATCTGTTTAAATGTGCCAGAGAAATTGAGCGTATAATTGTTAAGCTGGGTAGGCAGATTAGGTGAGTTCTGCTTAGAATTAATCGTAAAGTTCGTAAGATGAAGTTGGGTAAAACTTTTTAGAAAAAAATCAGATTCGCTGAACTTCAAAAAATTCAAAAGCGAAGCAAAATCGTTAAATCCTACTGTAAATTCGGTAGTTTTATCGGTATTTATGATAAGCTTTTGCAGAGTTGCTGCCGGTGACGAACTGGATAGACTAGCGTTTAATATGCTATAGTAAGGGTAGAAATTGACGTCGTTTTTTAAAATATTGGAAATTTGCTTTTCTTTGCTCACGAAGTAAACAAACTGCGCTTCAACTTCTTTATTTTGCGTTAAGGTCTGCAAATACGAAGCTTTTTGCAGATCTAAAGAATTAATTGTCTGATTTTGAGAAAAAAGTTGGAACAGGGAAACAGCATCAATTATTAGAAAAATTCCAGTCATTAAAACGATACCAATTTTAAGGCTCCTAAAGAGCTTTTCTATATTTTGGTATTTTTTCTGCTTAGTTAGTAAGTTTATGCCTTTTTTCATCGTATAGCTCCACCAAGTGTGCTGATAAATGCTGGTATTTCGGTTGAAAAAATGTTGTAGATATCGTTTTTCTTTATGTATGAGGAGAGGTTGAGATTAGCGGTTGGTATCGAAAAGCTCGCCTCAATTTTTTTGTCCAAATCCTTAACGTTATGGCTCATGTTAAACATATAAAGATTATCGATTTTCATTAGTTTATGTCTTTCTTTGACAAGCAGAGTAAATTTTTCTATTTCGCTTAAAAGATCTGTTAATACGGGAGTTAAGATGGGTCCTAAGTTGACTGAAGCATTTGCCGAAAAACCGATAAGCTTGAGCATTTCTTTGGATCGCTTAAGATCAGAGTTTGTATTGATCTGCGCCTCTTTTAATAATAAATTATAGCCATTTTTGAAGGTGTGTATGTCTTCGATCAGGTTTTTCTTCTTATCAAAAAAATATAAAGAACTCGTATTAAAACCAAAATTCAGGAATATTATCCCCGAATCGACGCTTTTTCCGGAAAAAAACTGATTGGCTAGGCGGCCTAAAGATGAAAGCTCATTCTCAATCGTCTCAGGCAATAAACCTGCAACCTCAACGATTTGCGTAATTCGCGCTATCAATTTTTGTGGAGCAGCTTCTATCAATACCAAGAGTTTTTTACCAACCGGGTCATCATATAAAATATCGAGGTCGAGTGCGGTTTCGTCTAGTGGCATTGGGATAAATTGATCAGCCTGATAACGTATGGCTGAAAGAAGTTCTTTTTCCTTAAGATGGGGCATTTCTATAATCTGAGAATAGGTATAACCATCGGGAATCACAATGTTTATATTTTTTTCTTTTATTTTGAGCTGGCTAAAAAGATCGCTTATAGCCTTAGCTGATTCTTCCAAAACTTTTTCGTTTTCTATTTCAAAGATATTTGGAGTATCTTCTTTAAACCCTAAGTTATGTATCTCAATTTGGTTACTGCTTGAATCGGCAACCGCTACCTTCAGCGAAGTTTCTCCAAAATTCAAACAGATATTGGTTTGGGCCATATAATTTCAATATAGACAATAAAATCTCAAATGTCAAAACTCAAATTTCAAATCTTGCCTAGTAACTTCTTAATTGAATATTGGACTGATAATGCAAGCTGGCAGTTTCTTCAGGCCGGGAAGAGTTACAGGGCACAGCCGCGCCACTGCCGGTGTTGTAACAAATATCATAGGCAACCGTGATAACTGGAGGCGAAAACGCGACAGTACGTAAACAACTTACTTTAAAATTACTAATTACTACTTTATTGCTGGTTAAATTAACCGGCGAACTTAAAACTGAAGAATTTGAAGCGATTGAATTTGAACTGCCATTAAAATAAAACTGAAATCCGGCCGAATATTTATCCTGAAAGCAAAAATCGCTTCCGTCCGAAGTTGTAGGAGGAATAGGAAATTGGACTGGAAAAGAGCCAGCATTACTTGCACACTGAATAGTAGTTGGGGTGGATAAATTACTGCAGCCTGAGTAGATGGAGACTCCATTGTTCCTGGCAATGGTTTCGATAATACCCAGAGCATAATCACCTTCCCTTTTAACTTGAGTCAGGCGATAAATCTTTGTCTGTTCCAAGAAGAGAGAAAAGATTATTGAAAAAACTGCCGGGATAATTAAACCGATTATTGCGATAACAACAACCGTTTCAATCAAAGTAAAGGACTTTTTAGGTTTAAGTTTTACCATTTTAGTTTTGATTTTTTTATTGTTCCCATACCGAAAAAACTGTATTAATAGGGGCTGAATAAGCTGTACCAATCTCCGTCCAGCCTGTATTTATTGTGACATTGATCTGTGAGCTCTGACAAATACTCACTCCGGGGGAACAATTGACAACTGATAAAGTGAGTTCACGCGAATAGATACCCGGATTTAAACTGGTCTGCGGACAGGGATTAAGTCCCGCTTCAGGAGCAGGCCAGCCGGATAACGAAGTAATATTTATCGGGGAAGTATTAAAACAATAGGTTACGGCTGAACAGCTTGAAACATTTGCACAGGTATTGCTAGCGCCCGAAATTGCCGCGGCTTTTTCGGCAAACAAATTCCAATCGATTTCTTTTTGAGTATTAAGCCATTCAAGTAGCTCTTCACTATAATGAGTAGCCAATATTTTGTGTTCATTAAGAATCATGCTGCGAAGCGAAGCTATGGAAACCGCCGCCCCGACAACAAAAAAAACCGCGATTACCGATACAAATATCAGTAGTTCAATTAATGAAAAACCACTTTTACTCTTCATATTATTAATATACATCTATAAATATACATTAATTAGCAGGAAAAAATTAGCAGGAAAATTTTGTTCCTTGGTTAATGATGCCGGGGACAGTAACAGTTATAAGGAGACAGTTATTAAGAGATATTCTTTTATCTTTAAGCTGAATGGTCGTTGAAGCTGCAATAGGCGTATTTAAAGGACCAAAAACTATTGGATTGTTACCGACTGTAACCGTTGCTAAAATCCAATCACCAATCGAAGTTTTATAGGGTAAATTGGTTGTTTGAATGATATGAGTGCTTGTGCATAAAAGATTGAGAGTATAACTTGCTGCGTTAACCTGATTTATATATATGTTGTAACCGCCAAAGCTCCCAGAACAATCACTATATCCAACCGTATCGCCTGCCGCTGCCTTATTTCTCGCTTGAGTTAAAAGATCGACTATCCCGCTTGCGGTTTGGTCCAAGGTTTTACTTTCTGTATAGCTATTATAAGTTGCAAGCATCAATCCGCTTAAAAACGTCATTATACCAACAACAATTATCAGCTCAATTAAGGTAAATCCATTCCTGCGAAGTTTATTTTTGGCCATAAGGACCTTCACAATAATTACACGGTAAATTAGTACCACAGCTATTTCCACCCGGAGCAGAAGTACAACTTGATGAACTTCCTTCTAACTGGGCAGCAATTGTGTAATCGTTGCAATAGACTGATGAGTTATCGCAATTAACAGGCAGTGGGGAATAATAATAGATATAGGTAGTACATTTTGGGTCATTTGGTATTTTAGATAGGTATTTATTACCACCGCTATCTGTAAGAGCTCCTAACGAACAAGTAGCAAAACTCAAAGACGTTGGATATCCCTGATTATTGCTCCGGTACATCTCAATTGCCGATCGAATGTTTTCTAGATCTGCTTTCCTTTTGGCGTCGCGGGAGGATTTGTTGATTTGAACATAACTAACCGCACCAATTGCAGCTAAAAGACCAATAATAGTTGCGACAACCAAGATTTCGATAAGAGTAAAACTTTTTTTCATTGCTGGGTTGACATACAATATGTATTCGGCGTTTCTGCCTCTAAAGTTGCGCACACTTGATATGGTGTTGTAGTTGTATTCAACGTATATTGATGCGAAGCATCATTTAACGGATCTGTCGGAACTGTAGCCATAATGGTTACGTTTGGATTAGAACAGGTGTTGGGTGTGATAATACTCGTATTTAAAACAGATGGATATACGTAATTGCAACTTGCGTAATACTGTTCGAAAGCGTTAATAATCGATCTCACATCACCTTTTCTTTTTGCATCCCGTGCCTTTTTTTGGGCTGTCGAATAAGACGCTGTGCCTAAAGCGACTAGAATTGCGATGATACCGATAACAACTAATAATTCAAGAAGCGTAAAACCTTTTTTTACTGATATATTCAACATATTAGGGTTGAGTAACTTGATAACATGTACCACCTGGACAACTACTTGTAGTTGATGAACACGAAAAACCGGCTGGACAGCAGGTGACTCCGTTACCGCTATCGGCCTTATTCTCAAGACATGCATATAAAGTATAGGTTAGACCGGCTCCGGTTGAATAATAATAATTTTTTCCTCCGCCTGAAGGGTCTTGCGGCACCATGTTCATATAAATATTACCATTCGAACCGGTCCAGGTTGATCCGCTTACACTCAGATAGGATGGATTTACTCCTCCATTTGGAGTCGGTAAAGCGGTTGGATTTTGATCCAGCTTGTAAAGCTCAAGCGCTTTTTGAATTTGTTTCAAATCACTTTTTCTCTGCGTATCTCGCGCCCGCTCTCTCGCCGCCATGAAGTTTGGTAAAAGAAGCGCAGCTAAACCACTGATTATAGCTATTACTACTAATAGCTCAATTAATGTAAAAGCCCGCTTCATAATTTCATCTTATACGCATTTCTAGCAAAAATCAAGAGTCTGTCAATAGCCAGTTGGGGATTAAGATTGTTTACCTCAAGCCCTTCTTTTATTACCAAAGCTGTCTTTATTATTGCCGGCCCATGCCTACGTTCTTTTTCTAAATTTATGTAAAAATAATTAGTTAATTCATCGATAAACTGCAAGGCTTTTTCTTTATCAACCTGGCAAATCATTTTCTCACCCAAAAAACTAAAATTATTTGTTTTAATCAGGTTTTCAATAAATACGGAAGCGCCCTCTCCGACTTTTGTATCAGAGGCGTTCTCCAAATGAATAATTTGGGACCGGGAACGAATTGTTGGTATAACTTTATAGAGATTCGATGTAATTAAAATAAAATAATTTTGTACGGATTCTTCCAGCGTCTTTAATAATGCATTTTGGGCTTCCAAACTTGCTTTACTAAAATCATAAAAAATAAAGAGGCGCGGGCTTTTTACCGATACGATTACTTCGCGCTTGACCTGACGGGCTTGATCGATAGAAATTTCGTTTTTTAATGGAGAGATGCGAAACGTATGCGAAGGTAAAATTGAATTTTTGGTGATAAATGAACTAAGAAACTGTTCTCTTAGTTTTTTATCGCTTGAAACAACAATATGAGACATCATAGCTAAACTACCTGACTTGCATTTTAGCATAACTACTAATATATTTTAAATATGGACCTACCTCCAAAGACTGTACTTAAAAACCTGGTTGATAAAAGAATTATAGATCAAAAAAAAGCCGATCAAATCGAGTTTGAAGTCTTACAGAAAAATATAGCCATCGACGACTATCTCTTTCATAACACTGATATCAAAAGAGTCGATATTCTTGCAGCAATAGGGGCAGTTTTAAATATTGGAACGGTCGATATGTCAACCGTTGCCATTGACCCACAAGCTTTGGGATTTGTCTCCGAGCAGGTTGCAAGACGAAACAACATTGTACCGGTTACCTACGATGCAAAAGAAGGAGTTCTAACCTTGGCAACAAGTGACCCATTCAATATTTCTTTGATCGATTTTTTGGAAAAAAAAACTGAAAAAAAAATCATATTCGTACTTGGCTATCTTGAAGATATCCAAAAAGCTATCGACACAGCCTATTCACAAAGCATCTCACCTGAAGTCAAAGAAGCATTGAAAGAAGTAGACATTCAGGAAAAAAAATCTACTTCATTAGATGTGGGAACGGTAATTAAAGAAGCGCCAATCGCTAAAATAGTCAATACGCTCTTGGAATTTGCGGTTAAAAGCCGCGCTTCTGATATCCATATCGAGCCGGAAGAATCAAAAACCAGAGTCAGATACAGAATAGACGGAATTTTACATGAGAAGCTTGCATTACCAAAAAGTATTCATGAAGCGCTTGCATCACGTATTAAAATTCTCTCGGAAATGAAAATTGATGAAAAACGAATTCCTCAGGACGGCAGATTTAGTTTTAAACTGGGGGAGGAAGAAGTGGACTTACGTGTTTCAACCTTACCAACGGTTCACGGCGAGAAAATTGTTATGCGGCTTTTAAAAAAAACCGGCGGCTTACCATCCCTCAACGAACTTGGACTAAGTGGACCACAACTCAAAGATCTTGAAGAAGCTATATCTAAACCATATGGAATTATTTTGGTAACCGGACCAACCGGATCAGGAAAAACAACCACGCTTTATTCTGTATTGACCGGACTTAATAAGCCAAGCGTCAACATTGTCACACTTGAAGATCCGGTCGAATATCAAATTGTCGGAATTAATCAGGTGCAGATCAATCCTCAGGCCGGTCTAACCTTTGCAACCGGTCTCCGTTCCTTTCTAAGACAGGATCCTAACATTATTTTAGTTGGAGAGATTCGCGATAGGGAAACAACATCTCTGGCTATTCAAGCAGCGCTGACCGGCCATCTGGTCTTTTCAACTTTGCATACCAATGACTCGGCAACCTCAATACCAAGACTGATCGATCTGGGGGGCGAACCCTTTTTGATCGCTTCGGTTTTAAACGCTGCACTCGCTCAAAGAATAGTCAGACGTATCTGTGAATATTGTAAGACCGAATATGAACCTCTTCCTGAGGTTCAAAAAAATATCCGGGATGTTCTAGGGGATCTTATCCCTCAGAAATTTCAGGCGGATGGATCAATCAAAGTATCAAAAGGAGAGGGTTGTAATGAATGTGGTAATACTGGTTACCGTGGACGAATTGCAATCTTTGAGGTCTTGAAGATTTCTTCAACAATCACTAAAATGATATTACAAGAGGCGTCGGCAAAGGATATCGAAATTCAGGCCAAAAAAGAGGGCCTTATTAATATGAAGCAAGATGGTTATTTAAAAGTTTTACAAGGAGTGACTACTATAGAAGAGGTCTTGCGTGTAGCCGAAGTTTAACCTATGGAAATCTCAAAACTGTTTGATTTTGCTATTGAAAGGAATGCTTCTGATCTGCATCTTGTCCCCGGATATCTGCCCTCAATTCGGGTTAATAACGATCTTTATCAAATCAACTCGACCGAAACTTTGACTGGTGAAAACATTAAAACACTTATTTTTTCAATTATAAGCGATGAACAAAAGGATAATATTTTGGCCAATAAAGAGATGGATTTTGGCTATGAATACAAAACCGTAAGATTTAGATGTAACGTATACTTCGCACGAGAAAATCTTTCGGCTTCATTTAGACTTATACCAAGCAAAATTAAATCAATTGAGGAGTTGAATTTACCTGCCCAATTACACCAGTTCGCAAAATGGAACCAGGGTCTAATCCTGATAACCGGGCCAACCGGTGAAGGTAAATCTACTACGTTGGCGGCAATCATCGACGAAATTAACCACCAAGCATCTAAACATATTATCACGATCGAAGACCCGATTGAGTATATCTATCAACCGGCTCGCTCCATTGTTTCTCAGCGTGAACTTCATCAGGATACCCACTCCTGGACAGTGGCGCTTCGCTCTGTTCTTCGCGAAGATCCCGATATCGTTCTTGTCGGTGAAATGCGAGATTATGAAACAATTCAGGCGGTCTTAACCATTGCCGAAACCGGTCATCTGGTTTTTTCAACTTTACATACGCCTTCTTCCTCTGAAACCATCAATAGAATTATCGATGTTTTCCCGGCACATCAACAAAATCAGGTCAGAGCCCAGCTTGCGTCAGTTCTTAAAGCTGTTATTGCTGAGAGATTAATCCCGTCCTTGGATCAAACTAAACGCATACCGGCAGTTGAAACGCTTTTAAATATCGCTTCGGTTTCGTCACTGGTTCGCGAAGGAAAGGTCCATCTCATCGATAATGTTATCGAAACAGAAGAAGCTCAGGGTCTTATGTTGTTTGAAAAGTATTTGATAGGTCTCTATAAAAAAGGTCTTATCAGTCAAGAAACCGCTCTTACGTATGCGATAAGACCATCCGAAATAAAAAAACTCTTAACTGATATTTAGTTCAAAAAAAGTTTATGCAATTTCGTTATAAAGCGCTCAAAAACAATAAAATTTATGAAAAAAGGATTGAGGCAAACAGTGAGGCAGAAATTCTGCATTTCTTAAAGATAAGCGACTATTTTCCTATAGAGATAAAAAAAATAGATACCTCTGAAAGATCGCTTTTTGGGTTTATATTTAATCGCGTCAGTTTTGATGACGTTACAAACTTTACCAGACAACTTGCCATCATGCTTAATGCCGGCCTGACTCTTGTCGACTCATTTGACATATTAAAACGGCAAACGACTAAAACAGCGCTTTTTAAGCTTATGGAAAATATTGATAAGCAGATCCGCGAAGGCGAAAGTTTCTCTGCCGCTCTTAAAAATTATCCCCAATATTTCTCAAATCTTTATATTGCGCTCGTCAGATCGGGCGAAGCATCAGGAAAGTTAAGCGATATTCTTCTTAAGTTATCCGACAATCTAGAAAAACAACGCGAATTTCAAGGCAAAATGAAAGGTGCCATGATCTATCCGCTTATCATAATCGTTGCAATGATTGGAGTTATGTTTATTATGGTTACTTTCGTGATACCAAAATTACTGGGACTATATAAGGACTTTAATATAAGTTTACCTATCACAACTCAGATTTTAATTCTGGTTTCAAACTTTGCGCAGAAATTTTGGCCGCTCATAATCGTAGGAACATTTATAGTTCTTTCACTCGTACAAAGATATCTGCAAACAAAAGCGGGAAAATATTTGTTCGATTCAACCATACTTAAACTTCCGGTTATTGGTCGGGTCATCGAGGTTTCTACGCTTGTCGACTCGGTTAGAACTCTTTCAATTCTGATAGGATCCGGGGTATCTATCTTAGACGGCTTAAGTATTGTTGTCGACACCTCGGGAAATGTGATATATCAAAACTCCTTTCGCAGAATTTATTCGCAGGTTGAGAAGGGTGTATCCCTAGGCAACGCCATGCTTCAGGAGGGTATCTTTCCTCCGATACTGGTCCAGATGACCTTGGTGGGTGAACAAACCGGGCATCTGGATGACACTCTGCTTCGTATCGCCAAGTATTTTGAAATGGAGTCGGAAATTGCAGTGAAGGCCATGACCGCGCTTATTGAACCGCTTATTCTGGTTGTACTTGGTCTCGGAGTCGGATTTTTGGTTTTGTCGGTAATAACGCCTATTTACAATTTAACAAACTCATTTCAGTAAAAAATTAAGCGTTAAAATACGGCACGTATCCCCACACGTCATGTAAATTATTCTTAAATTAGTACACGCCTATGTATATTAGTTTTATCCGATTTTGAGGCTAAATCAGAAAAAAGTCTTACATCTATATTCCTTTATAAATATAAAGGAAAAAAATAATATATAATGGAAATCATATGAACAATTTCCCAAAACTTACTTTTAAAAGAATTCTTAAAAAACATAATAAAAATCCTCAAAATAAAGCCTTACACAAAATGATAGAAACAAGACAAATAGAAAAAGACAATTTTAATAAACTAATACAAGAAGGTACTAAACATAAACCATTTGATAAAAAGAAATAAATCAAGTCTAAGTTTATTTCTATAAACTTATATTAGATAGATTGAGGGCTCAAACACTGTTAGTCCAAACCTTATTTCCTTTTTTGACAATTTGATTTTTCTTTGCCATACTTAAATTATGACTACTATCGATACGATCGAACCCTCAGCAGAAAAAGAAATCGCTGTACCGAAGCCTCCATTTCCCCCTAATAATTCAAAAAAACTAGTTATAATCCTTTTATCGTTTTTAATTGTAGTAATGTTGGGTACAAGTTATTTTATTTTTGGCACAAGACAAACATCACCACAAATAGGTCAAATTATTCCTTTTCTAACTTTGCAACCAACTTCTACACCTACAACTAAAAATGAACTTCTTACACAACAACCAACAAACCAAAAAGACTTATCTTCTTTTACCACCTTGCGGCTGAATTTAGCCGTTGTATCAGCCCAAAATGCTGAAAGTATATACTTCGACGATGATGGGTCAATTCATAGCTCAGGACAAATTATTGGAAAGATCTCTAACTATGACAAATCCATGGGAGCTATGGGTGCCGATTGGTTCCATGTGGGCTCCACACTCATAAACGGTAAACTCTACACGGGCTTTTCTAGTGAAAATAATTTATACATCGGTTATGTCAGCGCTGATTCATCGAAACTTGTTATTGTCCCCAAAGAAATATTACATGATCAGTATAATGGAGTTGGTGGATTTGTGCTTTCACCCAACTCTAATTTAATCGCTGCAGTATCAGGAGGAGGTGGTAGTTGTGAAACTGGTAAAGGATGCGATACTCGAGCAGCCATTTTGTTTTTTACCCCACAACTAACAAACCTCCAGTCGCCATATTGGGAAAATAGTAAAACAAAACCGCCGCAGATGAAATTAGGTGATCAACCCTTCTCAGAATTAGGCGCAACTCTGGGTATACTCAACTGGAATAGTCAAAGCAATGCTATTTATGTCTCTTGGACTTTATGGGAATTAGGACCTCCTCCATTAAAAGGACTAGCAAAAATTAGTTTAGATGGTACTTTTCAAGATATGGGTTTACCACAAAATCTGACACCAGTCGCCGTTTCTAAAGACGAACAATATATTTTGGGTACTCCTGGTAATTTGGTGCTTAATTATCAACCGGTATTATATAATCGGACAACTGGAGCTTTGACAAACTTACCTTATCAAAACCTTGTTAACTCGCTACGACAAAAACTAGGATCAGCAAACGGACCTGGTAGGCATGATATAGTTGGCACTAGCTATTTCTCAGATGATAACCAATCTGTTTATTACTCTATTCAAATGGATTATGGCAATCTTCAAACAAAAACTTATTCCTACCATGTATTTCTTTCGGATCCAACAACAGCTATCGAAGTAAGTCAATAACTTTGACTGTAAAAGTTTCGAATACGTTCAATCGACGAATGGAATAATTAAGCTTAAGTATATTTCTAAAGTAAGAAAAGAAAAACTTCTTACCAGAAATAATAATTTCAGAAGTAATTTTAGGTTATTTCTTTCCTAAAAAAGTACCCACGCGTAGGTACATTTTTTGACTGTTTCTGAAGCTAATTTTTTAAAAATACATCCTCTATATTCTTATATATAATATAAGAGGCTGTAATTTATGTTATTTTTATTGCTGGTACTACTTTTACATTAACAATTTCTCCCAGTAACCTTTCAAACATTTTATCCTAATAAGACCTATTGTTATATCTCCAACTGTATTCATCAATATATGACTGTAAGTATTTTTTAGATACAACCCTGTAAACTCCATAAATTCCTCGTTTTAATATTGACCAGAGATTTTCGACATTTTGGGTGTAAATATCACCAACGACATAGGTATCTCTATGGGTAACAAATTCATGTCTATATCCATGGTATTTTAATTGAGAATAGCCTTGATATTGATCAGTTATGATCCTCGCTTGGGAGTCAACATGTTCTTTGATTTGTTCCAAAAGCGCCCACTTACCAGTTGTTGGAATATGTTTTGAATATGCCTTTGCTCCTCCTTTATTGGTTCCATTTTTTTCTATTTCATTTCTTTGGACCATACCCATAACTACTTCTTTGGGTATTTCGTTGAAATGAGGCTTAAAAGCTCTGTTTGCTCCTTTTCCACCAATAAAAGTTTCATCAATCTCAACCGTACCATCTAGTAATCCACCATTATTGTTAGTATTTGCCATAAGGATTCTTATTTGTTTAAACATTCGCCAAGCAGTTTTGTAAGTCACTCCTAATTCTCGTTGTAATTGTTTTGCTGATACTCCTGAACGAGTTACAGACATAATGAAAATTGCGTAGAACCAGTATTGCAATGGAGTAGTGGTTTTTTCAAAAATGGTGCTAGCTAACGGAGAAACCTGAAACCCACAAGAGCATTGATACACCGGCCTATCTTTAATCTTGGAAAAGTTTGTTGTCTCCTTACATTTAACACAAAATATTCCTTGCGGATATTTGATTTTCTTTATGTGCTCTAAGCACGTTTCATCGTCCTTGTATTTTTTAAGGAATAATCCGAGGTTAAACTTATCATTCATAGTTTTATTTTACCATACTATTACATGATGTCAAGGGATAAATGCCTAAAATACCCCTTGACAAAGGGATAAATAGTAGCTTAATATTAAAAATATATGAAAAATCTTAAAGGTTTCACTCTTATTGAGCTACTTATAGTTATTGCGCTTCTTGGAGCTTTGGCAGTAGGACTTCTCGCTGCACTTGATCCTTTTGAACAACTGAAAAAAGGAACTGATACTGGTGTAAGAAATACCGTTTCTGAATTCCAAGGAGCGGTCATTAGATATTACGCCATAAAAAACCAGATGCCTTGGTGTGCCGATGCAACTTGTAGTACATGGGAAGATGGTTTAGCAGATACAGTAACAGCCGCTACTCTTAATAACATGACGAATACTATTGGTAATGTAGTAACGAGCGGTGAACTTAAAACTGACTTTATAACCTTGGCCGGGACTACAACCTTGAGCAAGATTTCAGTTTTTGGTTCTAATAGTTTGGCATCAATTGAAGTCTGTTTCAAACCGACAGCCAAGTCATTTACAAATGATCCAAATACGCAATTTTCGCCAGCAACTGGTGCGGCTGGGTGTGTAAGTACTGGCAATCCAGCTACAAATACTTGTCTTTGGTGCGTAAAGTGAAAAAAATTATCAAAACAAATCTTCAGGGATTTACGTTGTTGGAAATAATGATAGTGATTGTAATTCTTGGTATTTTAGCAGCGCTAATCAGCGGTAACTTTATTACTTCATTGATGAAAGGACGCGACGCAAGACGCAAGGAGGACTTAAACCAGATTCAAAAAGCACTCGAAATGTATTATGAAGATAAGAAAGCGTATCCGACTCCAGCCGCCGTACCTAACGCACTCCCATATGGCTCGTCTCTTAGCGATCCTGTGTCCGGAAAAGTTTATATGGAAAACGTACCCAATGATCCGGGCGGAACAACCTCGAATTCCTACGGGTACACAACCGATTCCGGCGGAACTTATTATAAACTCTATGCCTGTCTGGAAAACAATCAACAGGTTTTACCGTATAAAAGCGCTTCTTCAACTATAACCTGTCCTACGTCTTGTACTTATACAGGCGGTGGAACCACTCAGGTCCCTTGTATCTGGGGAGTATCAAGCACCAACGCAGTTCCTTAAACCTTACAAACTTTGCAGTTCTTTTTCTACCTCCTGATCATTTGGACTGATTTTTTGCAGAATAATCTCAAAAACTTTTCTTGCTTCATCTTTGTTACCGAACTTTACCAGGAGCTGGCCTTTTAAAAAATAGGCGTCACGATAATCCGGCTTCAAGTTTATAGACTGATTAATTTGATCCAGCGAATCCACCGCAAAAACTTTTTTTTGCTCCTCGTCTTTTGTCCCATCATACATGAGCGAATAGAACAAGCTTTCACTGTAAGGAATTTTCGGATCGGTTGGAGAAAGTTTGGCGGCTTCCATAAGCGCCTTTATGCCCGCTTCCAAAGAACTATTATTTAAACTTATCTGATAAAAAAGAAATTCGTTTTTAGCTCTGGTTTTCCAGTATAAAACATTTTTGGGTGAGGCCGAGATGCTTTTTTTATTGTAATAGTCGGCCAGCGCAACTAGTTTTTGCGCAACATCGGTCTGTTTCTGGTAGGAGGCAATAAATGCCAGATTGGCCAAAACCGAGGAAAGTTTATCTTCATAAACATGCTCATATCTTAACTTCAAAGCCGTACTTAAGGAATTAGCCGCCTGTTGATAGTCGTTATTACCAATATAAGAATCAGAACGTGCATAGTTAAAGTCGGCGAAGAAATATAGGAAAATATAAACTATAAAATAAACCGTAACCAGCGAAAGCAAAATAATTCCGGCTATCTGCAGCCACCGCTTTTTTCCTGTCTCGTTTTTAGCGACGATCTCGCGCCGCTTAGACTCTTCCAGTTTTTTTTCGTGGCTTATAAACAACATTCCCGGAATAATAAAAAAGAATAGATTTATTGTTGTTGTCGAAAAACCGAAAAAATTGGTAATGAGGATTGTTAGATAAGACAAAAGTAAACAAATAATAAATAAAGAGTCAACAGCTTTGATCTTTTTTATTCCGTACCAAAACGTTGCAGCGATTATCAATAAATATGTTCCCAGACCCGTAAATCCGGTTGTAGCTGCATAATTCAAGAATTCATTATGGGCTTTGTTGTAAAGAAAATCCCACTCGGATGTTAAGTTATGAGCTTTGGGTCGAACAAAATAATAGGAATAGCCGAAAGTTTCCGGTCCGGTCCCTAAAAGTGGGTAATCCTTAGCTAACTGTATTGCGCCTTGCCAAACAATCTCTCTTATTTTAAATGAATCAGTGGCTTCACCGCTCGTAAGAAGAATATTACCAGACGCGGCTTTTGGTGAAACCGAAATTTTTGGTTTAAAAACTTTGTTGATATAATAACTCGGGTCTAAAAACTGATCGACTTTTGTAATCCCTGTTCTGAAGATTAAAACTGAAAAAGCTAAAATTGCAACAACATAGAGCATTCTTTTCGAATATTTTAAGAAAAATAAAATTGCAAGACTCATCAGGACTGCCAAAAGTGCCGAGCGGGAACGCGTGAAAAGAATTGTCGAGAAATTAAGAAAAGTATAAAGTAAATATATAAACGTAGATCTATTCAATGAATAATTTTTGAATTGAACTTTTTTTTCATCTCTATCCCAACTGGTAAGCAAAAAGTAAAGCCCGATAAAAAAATTAATAGCTAAATATGCGCCTAACCAGTTTGGCTGACCCAGGGTAGAAAACTCACGCACATCCGGATGAAACTGTGCGGTCCAACAGGCATTATTAAATTGCCCAACGAAAAGTAGACAGCTCAGGTCATGCCCAAACCTCCCGGGCAATCCCCATAAAATAACCAGCAATGAAGACAATAAAGAAATCTTCAGAAGTTTCTTAACAGCCGGAAAATCAAAGTTTGACGCAAATCCAAAGAATAAGAAAATATAGGCAATAATTGATATTAAGCCTCCGTTAAACCGTCCATAATAGCCGAAAACGGAAGTATGAACGTCGATTGAAAAAATCGTTGAAATAGAGATTACAACTAAAAATAAAATTAAAGGTATGTTAAAGGCTGTTTTTTTTATTATAATTTTCTTAGCGAGAAGCATTTTTAAAAACCAAAAAAAACCAACCAGCACGGCGATCAGATAAATAAAAAGCATTTTGTTAAACTCAAAAAGCTCGGAAGTAACTGAAGTCATGACTAAGGGTGTAAAGAAAAAGAGTGAGTAATATAAAACTCTTAAAATCGCATCAATTTTTTTAATCATGTTAAGCAATTTTATACCATCTCTGACGAAAATTAAAGTTCCATTATTCTCCAGCTTTGATGTGGCAATTGACATGGGGACCGCGAACACGCGCCTTGCAATTGCTGATAAGGGATTAGTCCTTTCCGAAGCGACTTTCTTGGGGGTTAATACAAAGCTCAAGGAATATCTTTTTTTTGGTGATGAGGCTAAAACAATTGTTGGTAAAACTCCCGAGTTCATCAAAATTCTTAGACCTGTCGTTTCGGGAGTTATTTCTGATTTTGATGGCCAAGTTGCACTTATTAATAAATTTGTTGAAAGAGCTGTTTATCCCTATTTGAAAAGTTATGTCTTTATTAGACCTAAGATGCGCTGTGTAGTTGCAGTTCCTTATATTTCTACCGAAATTGAACGAAAGGCTGTGGAGGAAGTGGCTGCTAAAACTGGATTTTCCAATTGCTACCTAATCGAAAAATCAATCGCCAACGCCTATTCTCTAAAAATAAATATTTTTTCTCATCATCCGGTTCTTCTGGCCGATATGGGTGGAGGACTAATCGAAATATCAATTTTAAGCGGGGGAGGGGTTGTTGCTCAAAAAACTTTGAAAAACGCCGGCGATTCATTTAATCATGTTGTTGCCAATTATTTATATCTCAAATACGGGGTGATTTTGGGCGAGTCAACCTGCGAACAACTAAAAATAAAACTTTTAGATTTTGGTTCAGCGGAAGAAAGCTTAACAGTACGCGGCAAATCTTTGGAAAATGGACTGCCAAAATCGGTACGGGTAAAATCATCTGATATAAAAGAAGCACTCCTCAGCAATTTCAGTCAAATTATCGATGCAATTAAGGAAATCATTGAATTGGCTCCGCCCGAAGTTGTTGACGAGATCTATGATCGGGGTGTGATTTTGACGGGAGAATTGGCAAGAGTACCAAACATCGATACTTTTTTTTCTAAAGAGCTAAAAATTGACACCGTTGCCTCACAGGACTTTGGCAACTCAACCATTTATGGCCTTCTTAAAATCTGCAAGAACGAAGCAGATCTAATTCGCGTATCAATCCCCAAAATCTAAAATCTTTGATTGACTTCTTGATTTATTTTTTATAAAATAGGGATTGCTTCATTTTTGTTGCACTTTGAAAATATTGTTTGGTGAGTCAATGTTTTAGTCTAGTAGTCGGGTTAGGTCTTATATTTTTTTAAGAGTTTGATCCTGGCTCAGGATGAACGTTGGCGGCGTGCCTGAGATATGCAAGTCGAGCGCCCCTATCGCAAGATAGGGAGCGGCGGACGGCTGAGTAACACGTTGGAACCTACCCTTAATTGGAGGATAGTCCACCGAAAGGTGGGGTAATACTCCATGGTGTCCCGCCTAGCGGGACTAAAGAACTTAACTGTTCGATTAAGGAGGGTCCTGCGGCCTATCAGGTAGTTGGTAGGGTAATGGCCTACCAAGCCTATGACGGGTAGCTGGTCTAAGAGGATGGTCAGCCAGAGGGGGACTGAGACACGGCCCCCACTCCTACGGGAGGCAGCAATCAGGAATAGTCGGCAATGGGCGAAAGCCTGACCGCGCGACGCCGCGTGTGGGAAGAAGCTCTAACGAGCGTAAACCACTGTTGTAGGGGATGAAGACCTCCGATTCGGAGGTTTGACAGTACCCTACGAGAAAGGGGCCGCTAACTGCGTGCCAGAAGCGTCGGTAATACGTGGGCCCCAAACGTTATCCGGTTTTATTGGGCGTAAAAAGTCGTGTAGGTGGTCTATCAAGTTTCGGCTTAAAGACCGCAGCTCAACTGTGGTAGTGGTCGGAATACTGATATGACTTTGAAGTCTCTTCAGGGAGATTGGAACTCAAGGAGGAGTAGTGAAATGCGTTGATACCTTGGGGAACACCAGTAGCGAAGGCGAGTCTCTGGAAGAAGCTTGACACTGAGACACGAAAGCTAGGGGAGCGAAGCAGATTAGAGACCTGCGTAGTCCTAGCCCTAAACGAGTGCTTGCTAGCTGGGCTTTCCTGCCTTAGGGTGGGAGGGCTTGGCGAAGGTAACCCGTTAAGCAGGCTGCCTGGGGAGTACGGCCGCAAGGTTGAAACTCAAAGGAATTGGCGGGGAGGCACACAACTAGTGGAACATGTGGTTCAATTCGAAACGAAACGAAGAACCTCACCAGGGTTTGACATCTCGGCGTTCTATTCCGATGAAAGTTGGAAAATCCGTAAGGAGGCCGGGACAGGTGCTGCATGGCTGTCGTCAGCTCGTTCCGTGAGGAGTGCCCTTAAGTGGGACAACGAGCGCAACCCCCACTCCGTGTTAGATATGTCACGGGGAACTGCCCTCCGATTCGGAGGAAGGAAGGAGGGGCAGACGTCAAGTCAGCATGGTCCTCATACCCTGGGCCACACACATGTTACAATGGGTGATACAGTGGGTCTTGCAAGCGAGCAATCGCAAGCAAATCCCCAAAATCACTCTCAGTTGGGATTGGGGTCTGCAACTCGACCCCATGAACCCGGAATTAGTAGTAATCGCGGATCAGTCACGCCGCGGTGAATACGTTCTTGCCTCTTGCACACACCGCCCGTCAAGCCAACAAAGTCGGGAACGTTTGAACCCTCCGATTCGGAGGGGAAGACGTTTTCGGCGATGGGGGTTAAGTCGTAACAAGGTATCCGTTCTGGAAGGAGCGGATGGATCACCTCCTTTCTAATTTTTTTCTTAAGAAAAAAATTAGTCCGTCTCAGGTTGGAAACTGAGAGGGACTTTAAGCAATTCTCTAACCCGATTAGTAGACTAAAAATTAATTCAGCAATTCAACCCGCATCCCAGGTTTGGGAAAGTTAAATTCATTAATACCGGTTGTAGGGTTTTTTTCTGTAAAATGCCTCCAGACCGATACTTCCATGTAAGGATTATCGCGCGAACCGGATGAGCCTGGATAGATCACAAGTTCTCCCGGAGTACCTCCAAATAAGCTGGAAACATATTTTGCCTTTTTTTCTACTCCGTTAATTTTGATAGTAATAAAATCACCCAGCTCATACTTGCCTTTTATATTTTCATGAGTAACTAAGGTTTTAATATTACCATAGTTGTCGATATGACCGATATAGAAACCAGAAAGAACAGGAATCAGATTTGAGGAGACTTCTTCCAGCTCAAGCTCGTCTTCCATCTCATCCATCAAATGGGCTGCAATTCTTGCATAAAGATCGCGTGAATGAAACTGTCCTTCTAAATTCAACCCTTTATAAATATAGGTTTCGGCAATTCTGGATTTTATTAAAGAGTAGTTATAACCCGCATTTGGTCCGCATAAATATATACCTGATTGCAGTCTCAGAATAATAGGTTGTGCTCCCTCGCCGTTTTTTAAGGGATTATCAGAATGGAGTCGGGGATCGGTGTTTTGGAAAATCACCATTTCAAGTGGTTTTCCATACCGATCTTCAACCTCAACAATCTGAGAAATAAGAAAAGCCGTATGAATTGTTGAGGGAGTCGACTGAATAAAAGTTATAAGACCGCCGTTATGATCTTTCAAATAGCCCTCAATCGCACTCCGAACCTCTTGACAAGCTAAACTGTCCGACGACCAATCTGCAACGACAATTAGTTTTTTCATTTAGAAATGCAATAATTCTCCAGCTCCACCCAGGATTGCTGCAATAGAAATAATAATAGCTGATCCAATAAGCAATACATTTTGCAGTTTAGTGTTTTTATATCTGCCCATCAATTCTTCATTGTTTGCAATTTTGTAGAGAAAGAAAAAGATAACAGGTAGCATTATCCCATTAAGAAAGTCGGCGTAAAGAGTGATCTTGAAAAGGGAAATTTGAGGAAAATAGAGAGCGATTGTACCAAAGGCTATCTGAATAATAAAAAATGCATAAAAAAGTTTACTTTTACTGAAGCTCGTGTCTAGACTGCCAGAATAGCCAAAAAATTCCGAAAAGGCATAAGCAGTAGCCAAAGGGACAATTGCGCTTCCCAAAAATCCGGCAACGATAAGTCCTGCGCCAAAAAGAAATCCTGCCATCTGACCTGCTAAAGGTTTTATCGCAATTGACGCTTCAGCCGCCCCTTGAATCGGGACTCTGTGTACGAAAAGAGTTGCCGCAACAGCTATCATCATAAAGAGAGAAAATAAATCAGTTAAAATTGCGCCCAGATAAATTTCGGTAGTTTCATATTTAAGTTTTGAGGGTGTAAGTTTTTTATCGACAATATAGCTATTAATAAAAAATTGGCCCCAGGCAGTAACAGTTGTTCCCAAAACGGCAATTGATGTGTATAGGTAATCGAAACTGATTTTCCCGACCGGTACAAACAACGCTTTAACAGTCAATCTCCAATCTGGTTTCGCCAGGATGGCTGAAAATAAATAAGCCAAATAAAATAAAATCATGAACAAAAAAAAGCGCTCGATGCGCTTGTAGGATGAGCTTATGACAAAAATAAAAAGCAGTAAAATTAAAATCGGCAGAAATATATGGGGATTAAAGCCAAAAAGCTGCAATCCTGATTCCAGCCCGCCTACATCTTGAAGGATAACTCCAAAGTTTACAAAAAAAAGCAGGAAAAAAACCAAAAGGGCAATTTTTATACCAAATGTTTCTCGTATATGATCGGCCAAACCTTTTCCCGTTACAATTGCGATACGAGCACCTATTTCTTGGGTAATCGCTAAAACAATTGTTATGGGTATCAGGGTTGTAAGAATACTGTAACCGAATTTTGAAGCAGCAACAGAATAGGTCGCAACACCTCCTGCATCATTATCGGCGAAGGCTGTAATTAACCCAGGGCCGACAACCGCCATAAAAATCCCAATTTTAACCGCATTCCTCTTAGCAAAAACTTTTGTTTTTGTAATTAAATCGCTTATTTTCACAATGTTTTTTGTACAAATAATTGTATTAATGATAAAGCCGTTACAACTCCTATTATATGTTTATTTTCATCAATGACAGGTAACGCTTGCAGTCCGTAGCGAACCATACGATTCAAAGCAATCTCTACCGGCGTAGTTAGATGGATAGTAATCAGATTTTGTATCATGAATTTGTATACTGGAGTATTAAAATCTTGTAAAAGAAGTTCGTGAAGATTAAAAACCCCAATAAGTTCTTTTTCTTTATTAGTTACATATATTGGGGTGAGATAAGAAAAATCCGTTGTTTCTTTCTTAATTTTATCTATGACGTCTTTAACTAACACATCGGGTAAAATCGGTAAAAATTCTGTTATTAAAAGATTACCAACCGGTGTCGTCGAAAGTTTTAGAAGTCGCTCTAATTCATTTCTTTTTTGACTTGGTACGAAATTCAATATTTCTTCTCTTTTTTTTAATGAAAGTGCGAGAAGAATGTCTACCGCATCGTCTGATAAAATAATGTTAAGGAATTTTGCCGCTTTTTCAGGTTTGAAATGTCTAAACAATGACGACTGATAATTCATGTTTAATTTTTCGATAACCTCTGCTGCTTTTTTTTCATCTAGAATCCTTAAAAATTTTCGCGCATAGCCAACATTTGTTTTTTCCAAATAATCAGCAAGATCTGCTGGTTGAATTTTTTCAAGTTTATCCTCGCGTTTTCGCAGCTTTACTTCTCCTCGTGCTAATTCAAGCGGCTGAATATCTCCCCATGACAAAAAATTAGAAGTAATATTAACATGGAAAAAGGCTAAAAAATTATTAAATGCCTTTTCGAGATTTAACCAACGAAAAATTCCCAAAAGACTTATATCTACTCCGGCTATATAAAGCTGTTCTTTGCCCTGAAGCAATACATCATTTACTCTAACTACCTTATTTCCCTTAAGGTCAATTATCTGTTTGTCAAGAAGATTTTTAACTAAACATAGTTCATTTTCCGCAAGGCCGGAGGAAGCAAACGACTTTTGAAATATAATTACCGAGTTGATTTTCTTTAGGAATTCTACCGGAATTATCAGCTTTCCACCCGATATTTCTCTAATAATAAATTTAGTTACGCTTGGAACTTCGGAAGCTTTAAATATTATATCTTCTAACTTTCCAATCTCAACGTTATCTTCTGTAAGAACTTTTTTTCCTTTGAGTTCGGAAAAGTAGATCATAAAATTGATTATAGCACATCAATCTCTATGCTATAATTACAAATATGAATCCCAAAAGAGCTCTGCTTGTTTTTGATATGATAGGCGTTTATATCTTTGGAGAGAAACCATTAATATCTATAACCTCGCGCGACCAGCTAATCGGCAATATAAAATTTGCGATTAAAATAGCTCATCTTGGTTACAATATCTCCTTAAAAAAACTCCAATCACAATATTTTAGTTGACGCATCGATGTGCTATAATTTTGATAAAGCGCTCTTAGTTTAACGGTAAAACAGTTCTCTGATAAAGAACAGAGCGATGGTTCGACTCCATCAGGGCGCACAGCAAAAGGCGCGACGGGCACGGTAAAGAACAGAGCGATAGTTCAACTCTATCCGCACGCACATCTCTGGTTGGCCACTTAGCTCAGCTGGCTAGAGCGTCTGATTTACATTCAGAAGGTCGGGGGTTCAAGTCCCTCAGTGGCCACTATTTCTTCACGAATTTTAACATCCTTTTCTTGGCAAAATATTTGTGTTTCCAATTATTATCTATCTGTAGAACATCGATACGATCCATACCTCTTCTGATTGCATCCTCAAACTCAAAATAAGTTATAAAAACCCCAATTCCGGGAAAACGAGACGTATCATTAGCGCCACCTATCAGTAAATGATAAGTGTTTTTGTACGTTGCAATTACATCAACTAGAGCGAGATGATTTTGAATTTTAACAAATAAAAAATAAAGTTTATATTTACCTTGATTTTCAGCTATTCGTTTGATTGTTTTGCACCTTTTAGGATCCATAAATGATGAAGCGTCAACTCCGCTTTCGCCGAATCTTTCCTTTGACAGACCGATAAGCTTTCCGAAAAGCTTCTCATCAAAGGTGTTTTGCCAAATTGTTTCCAAGGGATAAGAATCAAACTTGTGATATTCATGCCGGAGGTTATGCCTGTGTTTTTTTGATAAACTTTGAAGTAATTGGTCCATCGATCTAAATTGTCCAATGTCTAAAATAAATTTATATTCATCTTCCTGTAATCCCTCAACTAAATCCAATCCTTCGATAGACTCAGGGAGAATTGCCAGTAACTCGAGCGGATTAGGTGCAATTTTTAAAAGCAAAGCAATATAGGCAGGATCGTCGACAAAAAAAACATTGTCCTCTGGCCAGTATCCCCCAAACCATTCATATATTTTATCGTCTTCATTAAACCATAAAGGTAGAACTCCACGAATTTTTTTTCCTTCATAAATAGTATAAAAGAATGGAGTATATTGATATCCTTCAAACCAGCTTTTTCGAAAATCCCATAGTTGAAATAAGGTTTGATTTTTTGAATACTGTTTCCAAAGATACTCGCATTGCGAAATATCGGAATGAACTTTCACGGTAAGACGCGTAATTATTTTAGAAAGCCCGTTTTTATAAAAAAAATTATTTTCGGCTGTTTTAGGGATTAACGTATTTAGATTGATTTGACGACTACTGGGGGGTTCCGTCAATTCTTCGATTTCCATGGTATATGTTTTATATTAGTGATTGAAAGATATTTGTCAAGAGGTATAATTTTTATGTACATGAAGAAAAATTTAATTGAATTCTATAAACACTACTTTTCTAATTTTTTAGAAGCTGTTACTAATGTTTTAATATTCTTACCCCATTTTTTTTCTGTTTTAATCCTCTTAAAATCGCTCTTTTCACCTTGGAAAAATTTGGTATCTCAGAAGATAAAACCTGGTTTTTCTCTCGATGAGTGGTTAAACCGCTGGTTCTATAATTATATTTCCCGGGCGATCGGTTTTTTTATGCGTATGTCACTGCTTTTATTTTATTTATTTTGTCAGATTTTGTTTTTTACCTCTCTGCCCATCATTTTTTTGATCTATCTGTTTCTTTCCCCTTTATTGTATCTCGAGCAACTTTTGGAAAAACCCGATGATCTAAAAAAAGAGGAATTACGAGATAGATTTATAAAAAATCATCTTTTACATGCAGAAAATCGCCAAAAGGTTTCGGAATGGTTTGAAGACTATTATCAAAAACGAATATTCCGGCTCAAATGGTGGAAACTAGATAACCTACTTTCTTTTCCTCCTCTTGCGACCAACTGGACAACTGGTTACACACCATCGCTTGATCAATTCTCGGAGGAGTTAACAACTCAACCGTATCAACAGAAATTAAAAAGCATTACAGACAGAGAAAAAGAAATCTCTGAGATACAAAATGTATTAGGAAAATCGGAAGAAGCTAATGTTGTAATTGTGGGTGAAGAAGGAGTTGGTAAACATACCATTGTTGATGCGCTTGCTAAAAAAATCTATGATGGGAAAAGCAGTACAATTCTTCTCTACAAGCGAATTCTTAAACTTAATCTAGAAAAAATATTAACTCAAAGAACTGATCAAAAACAACGTGAGGAACTACTAGAACGCTTATTTTCTGAGGCGGGTGATGCGAAGAATATTATTATCTTTATTGATGATTTAGACAAATATATCGCTTCAGGGAATAACAGAGTCGATTTGACGTTGCCGTTAGAAAAATTTTCTAAGACTGCCAAAATCCAGTTTATAGGAATTACCACTCCGTTATTGTATGAACAACTTATATTCCGTAATGAAAAGATAAATAGACTTTTCACAAAAATCGACGTATATGAAGTAGCAAAAGATGAGGCTATGAGAATTGCCCTAATGAGTTGTCTGGATTTGGAAAACAGGTATAAACTTTTTATTCCCTACGAAACGGTAAAAAATGCGGTTGAGAAAAGTGATTTTTACATAACATCGATTCCGTTTCCGGAAAAAACGATCAATCTCTTAGACAGAGCTTGTGCATATGTAAAAAATCAAACCATTCAAATTGAAGTGAACCCGGAAATAATTGATGAAATTATTTCGGCAGAAACACATGTTGAAGTCGGACTTAGTTCAAATCTTAAAAATAAACTTCTCAATTTGGAAACATTGCTTAAGAACAATATAGTCAATCAGGAAAATGCGGTTGTGAACCTTTCCGAAGCGCTAAGAAGATCCTATATTTTACAAGGAAAAAGAGATAAACCATTGGCGACATTTCTCTTTTTGGGGCCAACCGGAGTAGGGAAGACGGAAACAGCAAAAATTATTGCAAAAGTTTTTTTTGGATCAGATAAATCGCTTGTCCGTTTTGACATGTCTGAATACCAATCGAAAAATGACGTTCCGCAACTTATTGATCTTTTAGCAAATACCTTGAGAGAGAGGCCTTATGGCGTACTACTTTTAGACGAGATCGAAAAGGCAAATCATGATCTGCTAAATATATTTCTGACCGTACTTGACGAGGGATATTTCAGCGATAATGTAGGAAAATCGGTCAACTGCAAAAATTTGGTCATAATTGCAACCTCAAATGCCGCTTCAGAACAGTATATATTAAACCCGGATGGCATCCCGTCACAAAAATTAATAAATCTTCTGGTTGAACGAAAGATTTTTTCTCCTGAATTCCTCAATCGATTTGACGGAGTAATAGCTTTTAACTCCTTAGATCGTGTGGCAATCTTAAAAATAGCTAAAAAATTTCTGGAAAAGATTGAAGAACATATATATACATTATATAAAGTCCATCTAAATGTCTCTGACGCATATCTTTCTAATATCGTAGAAAATAACTATGACGAAAAGCTCGGAGCCAGAGATATGGAAAGGGTAATCAGATCCAAGATAGAGGATAGAGTCGCAAAAATAATACTTGCCGAAAAAATTGAAGAAGGAAAAACAATAGACTTCTGAAATTTTTTTGCTACAATAAAAAATTGAATAAATATGACAAAAGGAAAATTGGTAGTAATTGAGGGTATTGATGGTTCGGGAAAAGAAACGCAGACAACCTTGCTTACCACCTACCTTAATCAAAATAAAATTACATCTTCTTTGTTTGATTTTCCTCAATATAGCAAAACTTTTTTCGGTGATTTCATCGGTCGGTTTTTAAATGGTGAGTTTGGAAATATCAGTAACATAAATCCTTATTTGGCAGCTTTTCCCTATGCCGGTGACCGCTGGCAGGCTAAAAACAAAATTGAAGAGTCATTAAAAAAGAATCAGCTCACTATTTGCAATCGTTACACGCCATCAATAGCTTATCAAATGGCAAAATTGACACACGACGGTAAAAGACAATTTTTAGCTTGGACAGAAAAATTGGAATACCAAATCTTTGGCATCCCCAAGGAAGATCTAGTAATCTTTTTAAATGTCCCTTTTCATCTGGCTTTTAAATTAATCGAAAATAAAGCTAAAAGAAACTACCTTAAAGGGAAACTAAAAGATCAGTATGAAGAAAATTTTGCTTATCTTGGTGAAGTTGAAAAAATTTACCTTTGGTTAGGTCAATATAAAAAGAATTGGGTAAAAATAGACTGTGTTAAGGACGAAAATATTCTTCCGCGACAAATCATTCATCAAAAAATTATTGCCACTCTCAAAGAAAAAAAAATAATTTCTTAAATATTTGACAAACACTTTTTGACTTGTTATCCTTCTGGTATGGACAGGAAGCTGGTAGGTTTGATGCTTTTATTTTTTTTAGCCTTTGGCGTCTTCACGACTGTAGTAGTTTTTAATCAACCCCTAACCCAACTTACAAGGGCAAAAGAAGAGACCGTTGCTTCAGCTTCCGAATCACTGATTTTTGCCTGGCCACTCACCGTTAAAGCAGACGGAAAAACCTCAAGTATAATTAGCGTTTTTATAAGGAATCTCAACGGTAAGCCTTTGTCGAATAAGGCAGTAGTTTTAACCTCGACTCTTGGCAACCTTTCCGAGGCTTCCGTAACAACCGATAATCAGGGAAAGGCAACATTCCAGCTCACCTCCCTAACTCCCGGTGTAGCTCAAATAACAGCCACAGTTTCCGGAGAAGCTACCCTGACACAAAAAGTCACGGTTAGTTTTCAATGAAATGGATATGAAAAAAATTACAAAAGTAGTCATTCCAGCTGCCGGTTTTGGGACCCGGTTTCTTCCTCAAACCAAAGCGATGCCCAAGGAAATGTTACCGGTTGTGGACAAGCCAGTTATTCAATATGTTGTAGAAGAGGCGGTTGAATCGGGCATTAAGAATATTGTAATTATAACCGGTTCCAATAAACGTGCAATTGAAGATCATTTTGATTCTCCCAATGAAGACTTAGTCAAAAATTTAGTTGAGGGAGGAAAAACACATCTACTTAAAGAAATTGAACGAATTTCAGAAATGGCAAATTTTGTTTATATAAGACAAAAGGGGCCATATGGCAATGGTACGCCGGTCTTAACCGCCGAACCTGCAATTGAAGACGAACCCTTTGCGGTTCTTTGGGGTGACGAATTCATATATTCTAAACCACCCCGACTTGCACAGATGATTAAAGTGCATGAAAAATATGGCGGGATTGTTATTTCCGGAGTAAAGATAGAAAAAAAGGAGGATTTAAAACGTTATGGGATTGCTGACATCGAACACGTTGACCAAAATGTATATAAAATAAAAAAAATCGTCGAAAAACCTGATCCTGACAATGCTCCGTCTAATATTGCCGCGCATGGAGGTTATATCCTTCCACCCGAAATTTTTAACGCTTTACGCAAAATTGGGCCGGGTCAAGGAAGGGAGATTTGGCTTGTTGATGCTATAAATTTATTAAAGAAAGAGGGAGTGCCAGTTTATACAGTTGTAATTAAGGATGGAAAATATTACGATACAGGCAATAAATTTGAATACATGAAAACTGTAGTTGAGTTCACGCTGCAGCATCCTGAAATAAATGGTGAATTTCGTACCTTCTTAAAGTCTCTCGATCTTTGAATCCGGCTGAATCGTGACAAAACGGTTGCAAAAAGAGCTTCGGATTGTTAAAATTAATAGATTATGACAAAATCTAACACAATATTAGAGGAATTATTTGCGGCCAAAGCCCATCTGGGCCATAAAAAAAACCGTATTCACCCGCGGGCGAAAAAATTTATTTACAAAATTGAAAACGGCGTTTCAATAATTGATTTATCCGAAACAGTAAAATATCTCAGTCTAGCTGAAGAATATCTTAAGAAAGCTGCTAAAGAAGGAAAACTGCTTTTAGTTGTAGCAACCAAAAAGATTGCCGCCCGAACTATCCAAGAACTTTGTCAAGCAAACAATATAGCATACGTAACATCCAAATGGCCAGCCGGCCTTCTCACCAATTTTGAAACCATAAGGAAAAATACTAAAAAAATGATCACGATGAAGAAAGAAAAAGAGGAGGGAGCCTGGAATATGTTTGTTAAGCATGAACAAAACGCACTCAGTAAAAAGCTGAACAAATTGGAACACCAGTATGAAGGATTAGAGTTCATGGAAAAGCTTCCAGATATCTTATACGTAGTCGATGTAAAAAAGGAAAAAAATGCAGTACTCGAAGCACTATCAAATCACGTTCCTATTGTCGCTATATCTGATACTAATATCAATCCGGACACGGTGAGCTACCCGATCCCAGCCAACGACGATTCACAATCTTCGGTTGAATACATCTCAAAAAAAGTTATAGAATCATACGCTAATGGTAAACATTGATAAACTAAAAAAACTTCGAACTGAAACCGGCGTTTCTTTTGCTCTTTGTAAAAAAGCACTTGAGGAAACAAAAGATGATCCCGAAAAAGCCAAGAAGCTTTTAACCAAATGGGGAGCCGAAAAAATAACTGATAAAAAAGAAAGAGAAACTTTGGCCGGAGGGATTTTTTCCTATGTGCATCACAATAAAAAAGTCGCCTCACTGGTTGAATTACTCTGCGAAACCGATTTTGTTTCTAAAAATGCTGAATTTCAAAAACTCGGGTATGAACTAGCAATGCAGGTTGCTTCCGTACCTGCGCAAAACGTCAATGAAATTTTAAAACAAGAGTATATTCGTGAACCAGGAAAACCGGTTGAAGATCTCATCAAAGATGCAGTTTTAAAATTCGGGGAGAATATAAAAATCGGCAGATTTATACGCTTCAGTCTGACTAAATAATATGGATCCAGTTTCCGAATTCAAACAAAATACCGGAAAAACTATCGATTTTATAAAGGCAGACCTAAAAACTGTTCGGACTGGACGTGCTACTTCCTCATTAATTGAAAACCTTCCGGTTGAAACCTATGGGGGCCAAGCCAAACTAAAATTACTAGAACTTGCATCTATTACTTCCGAAGGCCCGACTTCTTTAGTGGTGGCACCTTTTGATCCATCGATTTTAGCAGACATTGAAAAAGCAATTCTTAAATCTAATATCGGGGCAACTCCACAAATAACCGGTGGAAGAATTATGCTTCGTTTTCCACCGCTTTCGCAAGATCAACGTCAAAACTTAATTAGGGTTGTAGCTCAAAAAATTGAGGAGAAAAAAGTTGCCGTGAGAAATTATCGAGATTCTGCCAGGAAAACCATTAAGTCATCTCTTGAAAAAAAAGAAATAACCGAGGATGATAAGTTCAGGCTCGAAAAAGAAATAGATACTCTAACCCAAGAATTCATGACAGTAATTGATAATTTAAAATCAGCAAAAGAAACAGAAATTTCTCAAATCTAAAATGTCAGTAATTATCTTTATTCTAATTCTTGCACTTTTAGTCTTAGTTCATGAATTTGGTCATTTTATCGCAGCCAAGAAAGCCGGTGTTTTAGTTGAAGAATTTGGCATAGGTTTTCCCCCAAGAATTTTTGGGGTAAAAATCGGGGAGACGCTTTACAGTTTAAATATCATTTTCTTGGGTGGATTCGTCAAGCTCTATGGAGAAGAGTACAAGGAAACTGCAAACAAAAAAGAAGAGCATTTAACTAAACGTGCTTTTTCGCATAAAAAACCTTTTGCTAAGGCTTTTATAGTTGTTTGTGGGGTGATAGGGAACTTTCTTCTCGGGTGGATTTTGGTTTCCTATCTCTTTACTCAAGGCGTACCGACTCCTACTAATCATGTTGTTGTTGAATCGGTACAAAAAAACACACCAGCTCAAGCTGCTGGTTTACAAGAAAGCGATGTAATTCTTGAATTGAAAACAGATAATAAAACTTATCGGCTGACCTCAGCGAACGCTCTAATAAATCTAACTAAGCAGTTAGAAGGCCAAAACATTAATTTAGTAGTTCTCAGAGATAATAAAGAGCTCGTAATAAATCTAACGCCGCGGAAAAATCCACCTGCCGGCCAGGGGCCTCTCGGAGTTGTCATTACGTCATATATGACAAAAAAATATACCTGGTATCAAGCTCCAATTTCCGGACTGATTGAATCTTTTTCAATTACCCGGCAAATTGTAACTCAACTTGTACAAACTGTTCTTCAATTCGTTACCCTAAAAAAAACCAATGTTGATGTTACCGGACCGATTGGAATAGCCCAATATACCGGACAGGCAATAAAATTAGGCAAAGACGCTGTTTTGGAATTGATCGCTCTTCTTTCCTTGAATCTAGCTGTCATAAATATTTTACCGTTCCCGGCTTTGGACGGTGGAAAACTGGTTTTTGTTGTTTACGAATGGATTACGAAAAAGCGCGTCAACCAAACAATCGAGAACTATACGAATCTTGTAGGCATCGTCATTCTTTTAACCCTTGCGATCTTAGTAAGCATACATGATATAATGAAAATTTATAAATAATATGAAATTGAAATTTGAAAATATCACGATTTCCGGGGGCGTTGCAAGCGGAAAAAATACTCTTCTTGATAACTTAAAGCCGTTTCTTAGACCCTTGGGCTGGAAGTTTACTTCGGGCGGCCAGATTTTACGCGACTATCTAAAGGAGTATGTACAACCTCTGGCCGACGCCGCCTCACCTGAAGTTCATCACCAGATAGACAACCGAACCCGAAGGCTTCTTACTCAAGAAGGCCCTTATGTAATCGAATCATGGTTGGCAGGTTTTATTGCCAAGGATCTTAAAAATACTTTAAGAATTCTTCTTATTTGCTCAAATGATGCAGTACGAATTGATCGGGTTGTTAACAGAGATAGAGTAACGATTAAAGACGCAAAGAAATTTATCAAAGAACGGGAAGATATCAATTTTAAGGAGTGGCATAAGATTTATGGAAACTTTAATTTCTGGGATAAGAAATATTTCCACCTTATAATAGATACTTATTCTTCAGGTCCTCTGGAAACCGTTGGCAAGGTCCTTGATAAACTTGGCTACGATCACGGAAAAATTGCTATCCACAAAAAATCTTGGTAACCTCTCGTTAACCACAACGGTAATTTTGTATTATAATTATCTTCATGCTCTACTCAAAACTTTTTGGGAAAACTAATAAAAACGCAAAAGAATTTAATTCAATCAATGCAACCCTGCTTGAAAAAGCTGGCTTTATTGATAAAACTATGGCGGGTGTTTATACTTTTTTGCCACTCGGACTACGGGTTTTAACAAAGATCGAAGATATCATACGAAGTGAGATGGATAAAATTTCCTCGGAAGTTTTTATGCCTTCAATTGCTCCGAAAGAACTGTGGGAACAAACACAAAGACTTTTGACTATAGATGTCCTTATGAAGACTGTACCGGCTAATGAATTTGCAAAAGAGAAAAATGCTGCCGAATATGTATTAAATTCCACACATGAAGAGATTATTACCCCAATCGCCAAAAAATTTTATTCCAGTTATAAGGATTTTCCTTTTGCAGTGTACCAAATTCAAACAAAGTTCCGCAATGAACCTCG
The DNA here is from genome assembly GCA_021796235.1 of bacterium. GTDB lineage: Bacteria > Patescibacteriota > Microgenomatia > UBA1406 > GWC2-37-13 > JAJYOJ01. The sequence goes on from JAJYOJ010000001.1 coordinate 129,390, forward strand.
CGCTAAATCAGGACTCATGCGAACGCGCGAGTTTCGCATGAAAGATCTTTACAGTTTCCACTCGTCGGAAGCGGATCTAAAAAAATATTATGAGATCGTTAAACAATCTTACTGGAATATTTTTAAACGCCTCGGCCTCGGGAAAGAAACTCTTCTCGTTTTGGCATCAGGCGGAGATTTTACCGAAGACTATTCCCATGAATTTCAAACCCGCTGCGAAACAGGAGAAGATATTATTTTTTTTGAGAATAAAAGTAATATCGCTTACAATCGGGAAGTTGCTCCGAGCCTTGCTCCAAAACTAAATAACGCTTCGGAAAAAGAACTCCCTCTGAAAGAGATTGAAGGAAAAGAAATTATTGGAGTTGAGGAATTAGCTAAATATCTTAAAATTCCGGTCGAAAAAACAACTAAAACATTGCTCTTTGAGAATGACAGGAGCGAGGTAATTGCAATAGCGGTAAGAGGTGGTTATGATGTGTCGGAAGAAAAGGTTCGCAAGGTTACAAAATCTCACTGGATAAAGCTGGCAAGAGCTAAAGTAGTTAAAAGTATCACTAAAGCTGAAGTAGGCTATGCGGGTATTTTAAATCTACCTAAGGAAGTTAAAGTTTATATGGATGAGTCGATGCGAGATAGAAAAAACTTCGAGACTGGCGCCAACCGTACTCATTATCATACAATAAACGTTAACTTCGGCAGAGATCTTCCTGAGCCGGAACAGTTCTATGATTTAAAGGTCGCAAAAGAAGGTGATTTTTATCCAGAAAATAGGGAAAAATACGAAGTGTTTAAAGCGGCAGAGGTTGGTAATATTTTTCCTCTCAATACAAAATTTACAAAGGCTTTCGGATATACATACACGGATAATGAGGGAAAACAAAAACCTATATTTATGGGAAGTTACGGTATAGGTTCAAGTAGAATAATGGGGGTTTTAGTTGAAAAGTTTCATGATAATAATGGTATCATTTGGCCGGAAAGCGTTGCTCCATTTCAGTTTCACCTGATTGGTCTTGATATAGCTGATGAGAAAGTAAAATCTCAAGTCGGTAAAGTTTATAAAACGTTGGAAGATAAAAATATCGAAGTACTTTTTGATGACCGTGAAGATAAAACCGCCGGGGAGAAATTTGCAGATGCCGATTTAATCGGAATTCCCCACAGATTAGTTGTATCCAAACGAACCGGCGCTAAGATTGAATATAAAAAACGCGATAAAAAGGAAACCCAACTTTTAAGCTTGGAAGAAGTCCTAAATCTTCTATGAATCTCAAAAAATTACCTTACGAAACTCTGCACTGTCATACCAGACATTCCGACGGACAACTAGACTACAAAGAAGTATTGGATGAATGTAAAAAAAATAAAATCGGTGTTGTTGCTTTTACAGATCACGATGCCGTACCTCATCCTAGAAGACTTAAACAACTAGAAAAACTGAAACACGAAGTAAGTTTTTTTCCCGGAATTGAACTTTCGGCTAACTTTGTCAGAGAAGTAAAAGGTAAAATTAGCTTATTTCACATCGTCGGACTATTTATTGATCCCGAAAATAAGGAATTAAGAAATTTTTGTCACTGGGCCAAGCAAAAAAGATTGGAACGGGCAGTGAAAATCGTAAACAATCTTAGCAAACTTGGATTTGACATTTCAATAAGCACCGTTGAACAATATGCTAAAGGAGAAATCATAGGCAGACCCCATATCGTCAAAGCCATACTCGCAAAAACCCAAAATCTTGAAATCTTGGATCAAATATTAAAAAAAATGCCCGCTGCGGCAAAAAAAGAAATACTAACCCATGACCGTAGGCAGCAGGTTTTCGATTTGGTCTTAGATGATCATTCGTTCGTCAAGGGTATTTATGTACATTATCTATATCCGATCTCAATGGACGAAGGCGTTCGTCTTATCCGTGGAGCCGGCGGAATTGCTCTCCTGGCACACTGGTCATATTATAAAGATAAAGTCGGTTTACCACTTGTCGAGAAGTTCTGTCGAGAAAAAAGAATTGACGGCCTTGAAACTGTTTATGGATTTGAGGTCGATTTAAAAAGAGCCAAAGAGTTTGCAAAAGACAGAGAAGATTTATCTAAACTCGCTCAAAAATATCACCTCGTAGAAGGAGGCGGAGGAGACTTTCATAATCAGGAGGATTTTAAACAGATGCTTGATCCCGGATCACAGGCACTAGCCGAGAAAACTGTTGGAATGGTAGAAAAAATCCTCCAAATACGGTATAATCGTTGATTCCCATGAAAACAATTGTTACTCATATCTCTCCTGATCTTGATGCTATAGCAGCCTGTTGGTTAATAAAAAAATTTCTGCCTCACTGGCAACATGCAGAAATTTTCTTTGTTCCGGCCGGAAAAACTTTTAATGATTTATCTCCCGATTCAGAACCGAACGTTGTTCATGTCGACACTGGCATGGGAAAGTTTGATCACCACCAATCGGACAACGATACGTCAGCAACCAAGCTTGTTTTTCAATATCTATTAAATGATTCACGTATTAAAAACAAGGAGATTCCCGCCCTGGAAAGAATTGTTGAATTTGTCAATCTAACCGATAACTTTGAAGAGGTACATTTCCCTGAACCTACCTCTGATATCTATGACTTTGCTCTCCATCAGCAAATTAGAGGTCTTAAAGCTAAGCTTCAAAGTGATACCAAACTTGTTGAATTTGTCTTCACTCTTCTTGATGCAGAGCTGCTTTTTTTCAAAAACAAAGTGAATGCCGAAGAGGAAATTAAAAAAGGCTTGGTTTTAAAAACCAGATTTGGTAAAACCCTTTTCCTGGAATCTGGCAATTCCGAAGCAATAAAATTGGGTCTAAAAAGCAATTTTGCCCTGGTTGTACAGCGTGAACCTTCACATGGATATATACGCATTAAAAGCCTGCCGCTTAAAAAGTTAAATCTTACAAATCTCTATATAAAATTATTGAAATTAGATCCAAAAGCCACCTGGTATCTTCATCCTTCGAACAATATTATCTTAAACGGTTCCTATTCAAACCCTAAAACCAAACCGTCGACTCTAACTCTCAAAAAAATCATTGCATTGGTAAGCGAGATGTAATAAAATACAAAAGGAGGTGTATTTATATGGTGGTTGTTATAAAACAAAAAGGCGAGTCAAAAGAAACTCTGTTCCGTAAGTTTACCCGGGCATTTATTGATGAAGACATTGTCACAACAGTGCGGAATAAGCTTTTTTACAAAAAACCGTCCTTGGTTCGGAAAGAAAGAGAAAAAGACCGGATTCAAAGAAAGCTAAAAAACATCAAAAACAAAGTTACCATCAAGTAATCATTCCCATGTTGAATATTGTTTCTTCCTCTCGTTACAAAGTTAGCAAAAAATATCTCCGCGGAATTATTCTGAAATGGCTTGATGAGCAAAGAATTCCGGCTGACCGCGTTATCAATATAATATTTGTTGGGAAAAACAAGATGCGCACAATCGCAAGCAAGTATAAAAACGAGAATGAAGCTCTTCCGGTGCTTTCGTTTAATTACGAAGACAAACTCGGGGAAGTTTTCATCTGCTATCCTCAAGCGGTGTTATTGGCTGCCGAGCGGGATAAACGCGTTAACGATATGCTCGTAAGACTTATTAAACATGGAGTTGGTAATTTAATTAAATAATGTTTTATTTAAAATACCGTCCCAAAAAAATCGAAGAGATTGATAACGAACGGGTTAAAGATATCGTTAAAAATATTCTTAAGGAAAAAACCCCGCCGCACGCGCTTCTATTTATAGGCCAAAAAGGGACCGGAAAAACTTCGACAGCCCGAATCTTCGCCAAGGCGGTGAATTGTCAGGAAAACAAGTTCAACAAAAAAAATTCTTCCGCTATCGAACCTTGCGGTAAATGCTCTAATTGCGCAATGATTGATAACTCAACTTCTCCCGATGTCGTTGAAATGGATGCTGCGTCCAATCGAGGCATTGAAGATATAAAAAAACTCATAAAAGAAGCCGCCTTCTTCCCGATGAATACAAAATACAGAGTGTTTATTATCGATGAGGCCCACATGATTACAACCGATGCCTTCAACGCACTCTTAAAAACTCTGGAGGAACCTCCAAGCTCGGTCATTTTTATTTTGGCAACCACCAATCTTGAAAAAATTCCAAAAACTATAGTTAGTCGCTGCAGTATCGTAAACTTTGGCAAGGCTAAAAAAAGCGACATTATAGATATGCTTAATCGAATTGCAAAAGGTGAAAATCTAAAAACTGATGAAAAATTATTCTCTCTAATCGCAACCCAGGCCGACAAATCTTTCCGCGATGCAGCTAAGAGCTACGAAGAATTAGTAATCCAGAATAAATTGAATTATGAAGACGCAAAAAATTTCTTAGGTGTTGCGAGAAATGATTTTTGGGAAGTTATAAAAAACAGAAATTTGGCGAAAACTTTAGCCTGGATAAAAGATTTTTCAGGAAATGGAGGAAATGTTAAAAATTTAATTGAAGAGCTCCTCGAAGAATTGCACGTTTCACTCCTGGCTACTAATGGCGTGTCAATCGAAGTGGAAGAATCGATAAAATTAAATAAAACCGAAATAGTTTTGTTATTAAAATTATTGAGCGAGGCCTATCAAAATCTTAGATATTCGCCAATCGAATCACTTCCGCTTGAGTTAGCAATTGTAGAGTTCTATAATAAAAGCAAACCTAATTAATTAAAAATTGAAAATTAGGAATTGAAAATTAAAACTATGGCAAATCCTTTTGGCGCTTTAGGAGACTTGCAAAAATTGCAGCAACAGGCACAACAAATGCAATCAGCCCTGCAACTAGAACAGGTTGTGGTAGAAAAAAATGGAGTTAAGGTTACAATGCGGGGTGATCAAGTAGTTCAGGAAATCGAAGTTGATGGAGTCATTGAAAATAGAATTGGTGAAGCGGTAAATGAAGCAGTTAAAAAAACCCAGGAATTGGCAGCCAAAAAACTTATCGAGATTTCAACACAACAAGGCCAAAATCAATGATCAAACTTTTTTCCGGAAGTGCAAATCCTAAGCTAAATGAGGAAGTTGCCAAGCTTCTTAAAGTCCCTCTTGCTAAATCCGAGGTTGTACGCTTTGGTAACTCTGAGGTCCGCGTCACAATCCAAGAAGACGTTAAACTTGCAACCTGCGTTGTTCTTCAGTCTCTCTCCAACCCCACCGACACCCACTTAATGGAGTTTTTTTTCTTTTGTGATGCGTTAAGAAGGCAGGAGGCAAAAAGAGTTATTGGGTATATCCCATATTTCGGTTACGCCCGCCAAGATATTCAGCATCGTCCGGGTGAATGCGTCTCTGTTAATGTAATCGTCCGTTTTTTCGAATCAATCGGCTTCGAAAAAATTTACACGATAGATATTCATGATGAAGCAACCGAAGGTGTCTTTTCAATTCCTTTCAAAAATTTATCGGCTTTACCACTTTTGGCAAAGAAAGTTAAAGAGTATCTAAAAACAACCAAACAATCGGAAACTGTCGTGGTTTCTCCTGACCAAGGTGGGGTAGAGAGAGCTCGTAATTTTGGTGAAGCTTTTTATGGGACCTCGGATTTCGCAATGGCAGTGATTGAAAAAAAGAGAAAGCTAGAAACTATTCATCAGTCAAAAGCTCTCGATCTTTATGGAAATGTAAAAGGAAAAACTGCAATATTAGTGGATGACATGATGACGTCTGGCGGCACTTTAATTCACGCGGCTGAACTTTGCCTCGCTCGGGGCGCTAAAAAAATAATTGCAGCAATCGTCCACCATGACTTCACTGCTGAAGCGCCAAAAAATCTGGAAAACGATTCACTGGACAAAATTTTTACTACCAATACAATTGCGCTAAAACCAGAGCAAAAATTTTCTAAACTTGAGGAAATCTCAGTTGCGCCACTTTTGGCAAATGAACTGAAGAATTTTTTATAACTCATTCCGGTTCTCCATAGCCTTTTTTAGAGTCATATAATCGGCATATTCAAGATTAGCTCCAATTGGCAATCCATAGGCGAGACGTGTAACTTTAAAATTACGCTTGAGTCTGGTTTTTAATTGCTCGAGTCTTTTTTTAATAAACATTGCAGTTGCTTCGCCTTCCATATCAGGATTGGTAGCTAAAATAATTTCTTTCAGGGTTTTTTGTTTGCTTACGCGCTCCAACAGTTCTTCAATATGTAAATCATCGGAACTCACATGGTTTAATGGATCTATTTTTCCGTGTAAAACGTGATAAACACCTTGATAAATATTTCCGGTTTCGAAGGACAATAAATCCAAAACCTCCTCGACGACCGTAATCACAGTCTCATCTCTTGATCTGTCACTGCAGACGCTGCATAAATCTACTTCTGTGAGGTTGAGGCAGTTTTTACAAAGTTTTGTCTTGCTTTTAAGTTGGGAAATATTTTTTGCGAATTCCGCAAGATCTTGCTCTGGCAAACGCAAAAAATAAAAAGCCAATCGGTTGGCGGTTTTTTCTCCAATTCCAGGAAGCCGTTCGAGAAAGAGTGAAATTTGTTTAAGACTTGCGGGCAGTGAACTCATATCTGAATGACATCAACAACAACCAAAGGCTCGCGGCCCTTTTCTTTAAAAAAGAAGTCTTCTAAATCTTTAATAATATCCCGCTTTAACGAGTTTATTTCAACGATCTGATCTCCATGTGGTTTAAGTTTTTTTTCGATAGCGCTTACTGCGCGAGAGAAAAGTTCATCCTCACTTTTTTCAAAAACAAAACCTTTGGACAGAATCTTAGGCTGCGAAACCAATTTACCGGTTGAATCAACCACGAGGAAAGCAAAAACTATGCCTTCAGTCGATAAAGTTTTTCTATCGCGTAAAACCAAATTGCCGATATCACCTATGCCATAGGCATCAACAAAGACATTTTTGGCATCGACTTTATCGCCAAGATAGGCTTTGTGGGGAATAAACCAAACTGTCTCCCCCTCTTTAAGCATAAAAACTTTTTTTTCGTCAAAGCCCAAATCCCCGACAATCTTTTGATACTGTCTCTGATGTCTTATTGTGCCACCAATTGGAATAAAATAGTTAGGGTTGGTAAAACGAATGAGAAATTTTAAATCCTCGATATTACCGTGACCCGAAGCGTGAAGTGACTCAGCGATATCGGTGTAAACAACATCTGCGCCAAGTAGAGATAAATCTTCAATAACCGAATAAACTTCATCTTCATTGCCGGGAATCGGGTCAGAGGAAAAGACGATCTTATCACCGGGTTTAATTTTTATAAATTTATTTTGGTTACGGGCCAACTTTGAAAGAGCCGAGTCGTATTGACCTTGCGATCCAGCTACAATCATACAAACTTTATTGGGAGAAAGCCTTAGCACATCCTCTTCTTTGGCAAACAGACTTTGAGGAATCGGAAGATAGCCAATTTCGCTGGCAAGCCGGGTATTTTCCCGCATTGATCTTCCCATAAAAACGATTTTCCGGTTAAATTTAATTGCTGCTTCGACGCACTGTCTGATCCTGGAAATATTGGAAGAAAATGTTGTCATGATAAATTTACCTTTTGTGCGGCGCATCTCATGTTCAAAGGTTGCCGAAACTGCGCTTTCCGACTGGGTTAAACCTTCCCGTTCCGCGCCTAAACAATCAGAGAGTAGGCAGGTGACTCCCGCGTGTCCGGCCTTGGTTATTTCATAAAAATCGGGTGGGCTTCCGTAAGGGGGAGTTAAATCGAATTTAAAGTCAGGACCGTGATAAAAATTGCCTACCGGAGTTTTGATTAGGATGTGAGTTGCGTCCGGAATCGAATGGGTCATCTTGATAAACTTAATCGTAAAATCGCCAAAACGATATTCTTTTTCGAAAGAAATTTTATTTATAGCCGCTCGCTCTCCGAATTCTTTGAATTTGTTTTCCAAAAAAACCGAGGTTAAGGCGCTGGCGTAAACCGGCGGTTTACCTAAGGCGGTATAGTGATAGGGAAGGGCCGAGGTATGATCTTCGTGGCCATGCGTTACAAGAACCGCCCGTATCTTATCGGTCTTGTCTTTTAAATAACTGATATCTGGAATAACAAAATCCACTCCAAGCTCTTTTTCCTTGGGGAATCCAATACCGCAGTCAACAATTAAAATGTCTTTAAGTTTGTCGTTTTCATGAAGTTCGTAAACATACATGTTTTTAGTGACGTCTGTCACCCCCCCGAGCGGAATAAAATGCAGTTTAAAATTAGCCATGTCAACATTATAACAGTTGTTATAATAAAACGTACAAAAAATGAAACTAACCAAAAAACTCATAGAACAAAAACTTTCTGAGGTCCTGGATCCAGAGCTTAACATCTCGATTGTTGATCTGGGTCTTGTCTACGACATCAAAATAAAGGGGAATAAAGTTAAGGTCGTAATGACTCTCACAACCATCGGTTGTCCTTTATTTTCCCTTATTGAACAAGAAGTCAAAAGCAAACTTATCGAACTTGACTTGAAAGAATCCGATATCAAAATGGAACTCACCTTTAATCCTCCCTGGTCGATGGAAAAAATGTCACCGGCCGCAAAGGCTATGCTTGGGATATAATGAAATAGTAGATGAAAAAAGTAGTCACCGACACATTCGAACAACTCGAAAAAACCTTTAATCCTTTTGAGCTTTTGGATAAAGCCGTCGGAACTAACAAAACTACACCCAAAGATAAAGGACTGGAAAAACTGGAGAAAGGGGCTGCCAAATCGCAAAACAGTAGCCCGTTAAATTTTCAAAAGTTAAAAGCTAAATATGAAAATCAGGATCAGCTTAAAAGTGATCTCCTAAAACAAAGACTGTTTCAATTGGTAAAAAAGGGTGAGCAGGAACCCCTGGAAAAGAAAAAACAAGAAGCGGAACAAAAAAAGCAGAAAGAGCTGTACGAGCTGCAGGAAAAGAAACGAAAAGAAGAAGAAAAGAAAAAACAAGAACAGTTGGCCGGTATTCCCCACGGAAAAATCCGCCGCAGTATTTTTTCACCTAAAAAAATGGCGCAGCGCGAACAGACGGAAGTAAAGCCGGCAAGCGGAAAACAGTGATATAATAACCTTAATCGGGATGTAGTTCAGATGGCCAGAACACACGGTTCGGGACCGTGAGGTCGCGAGTTCAAGTCTCGCCATCCCGACAGCGTCCGCCGAAGCTCAAAAGAGCGGAGGCGGACAAACTTATGAAACTCTATAACACCCTAACCAAAAAAATAGAAGATTTCAACCCATTAAATCCTCCTTTCGTCACCTATTACACCTGTGGTCCAACCGTCTACGACTACACCCATATCGGCCACATGAGAACCTTCACAAATAATGACCTATTGAAAAGAACTTTGACCTTCCTCGGCTATAAAGTCAAACACGTGATGAATATTACCGACGTTGGCCATCTAACCGGAGATGATGATACGGGTGTTGATAAACTGGAAAAAGGCGCTAAAAAAACCGGCAAAACCGTCTGGGATTTGGCCAAGTTTTATACCGAGTTTTTTTTCAAAACTACCGATGCTTTAAATATTCTAAGACCCGATATAATTGCAAAAGCCACCGATCATATACCGGAAATGGTGCAACTAATTAAAAAATTGCAGGAAAAAGACTTTATTTATGAAACTAAAGAAGCTGTTTATTTTAATACAGCAAAATTCAAAGATTACGGAAAGCTTTCCGGGCAGAAATTGACTGACAAGAAAATAAAAGCCCGCGCTGATGTTTATCTGGATCCAGAAAAAAAGAATGCAACCGATTTTGCCTTGTGGTTTAAGCGCGTTGGAAGATTTGCGGCCCACACAATGCATTGGAATTCGCCCTGGGGAGATGGTTTTCCCGGCTGGCATATCGAATGTTCGGCTATGAGCATGAAATATCTCGGGGAGACAATCGATATCCATGCCGGCGGAGTTGATCACATAGCAGTTCATCATGAAAACGAAATTGCCCAATCCGAAGGTGCAACCGGCAAACCTTTTGTGCGATTCTGGTTTCATAACAATTTTTTAACCATTGCCGGCCAAAAAATGAGCAAATCCCTGGGTAATTTCTTTACTATTGAGGACTTAAATAAGCACCGGATTGAACCGCTGGCTCTCAGGTATTTATTTTTGCAATCTCACTATCGTCAGGTTCTAAACTTTACCTGGGATTCAGCCAAAGCCGCTGAGGAGGGTTATAATAAACTGAAAGCCTACGTGAGGACTCTGCAAAAACAAACTCAAAGAACTACGCTTTCCGCGGAAAAATTAAAAAAACTTGAGGATTTGCGCCAAAGATTTATTGCGGCAATAAGCAACGATCTGCAAACAACTGACGCAGTTGCAATTACCTGGGAACTTGTGAAAAGCAGTATTCCCTCGGGAGACAAACTTGATCTTTTATTTGAATTTGATCAGGTTTTAGGGCTAAAACTTAATGAAGTAAGAGAGGAAAAAATACCGGAAGAAATTGCAATATTAAAAAAGCAAAGAGACGAAGCCAGAAAACAAAAGAATTTTAAAAAATCTGATGAGATCAGGAAAGAAATTGAAACTAAAGGCTTTGTTCTTGATGACACTGAAACAGAAACCGTTATAAAAAAAGCTTGAGATGGCATATCAACCAAATGGACTGAAACAAATTTTCCACAACTACCGCCGTTTTTTAGCCAGAAATTGGCTGCAGCATCAACCGGCGCTGCAAGTTGCCATAACCGGCAGCTATGGAAAAACCAATACAACTCAACTACTGGCCAAAATACTTGCGACAATGGGTGAAGTTACGGTGACCGACCCCGACCTCGATACAACTTACAATGTACCAATAACCGCTCTTAAAGTTATGCCCTGGACAAAGTTCGCCGTCTTTGAACTAGGTATTGACCACCCCGGGGAAATGAACCAGCATCTGGAAATAGTTAAGCCTAATATTGCCCTGGTAACAGGAATATCGCCCGTACATACCGACCCAGAACACCTGGGTTCTTTTGAAAATCTGATCAAGGAAAAACGCAAGCTTATCGAAGCGTTGCCTAAGAAAGGTTTTGCCATCCTAAACTACGACGACGAAAATGTCCGGGATATGGCTCCCTGCACGCAGGCCAAAATCCTCTGGTATGGCTCGGATCCTAAGCACTGCGATCTTTATGTCCAAAACGCCTCGGTTTCGCTCTCGGATTCACAATTCAGCCTCAAATTTACAAGTTCTTACAAGACTATACAAATAACTTCACAACTTATTGGAAGTCAGCACAAATATACAATTATGGCCTCTCTGCTTACCCTGGAAGCGGTCAAAAAACTTACAAACCAAGAGTACTCACTCAGCCATGTACTTGACGCAATTAAAGCGGTAAAGCCCTTACCCGGAAGGATGAGTGTTGAACCCGGTCCAGTCGGAACAACCATACTAAACGACTCGCTTCGAGCTAACCCCGCCTCCACGGTTGCCGGGTTGCAAACTCTTTCAGAAATTAAGTATAAAAAAGGTAGAAAAATAGCGGTTCTGGCTGAAA
>JAJYOJ010000008.1 GCA_021796235.1 bacterium
TTTTTTGACCTTTTCCGGGTTGCCAAAGGATGTAAGATAATTGAAAGCTCCGACCACAAACATAATAAAAAGCACTAAAATTATAAATGCCGATGCGATTGTCAAAATATTATTAAAAACAACTGTCCGACTTATATTGCAGCAGACTGTACTCTTTTCAATAAATGTCCGGCCTACGAATCTTACAGTAGCAAAAGTTTATTTATGGCTCCGTACCTTCTTGCTACCGTGCAAAAAGAATGCGATAACTCCTATAACCCTGTTGAATGCACCGATCATTTATGCATTGCCCGTTCAAATAAATAGCATGAAATTGCAAAATATTATTATCGTTTTTGCTTATGCGTGTATATTCGCCATTTCACTTGCTGTTTTATATATTCTTCGACCTTTTTCCTACACCGATAACGATGCGTCAAAACTACAATGTGAAAACGACAGGATTTATAATACCGGCCCCAACTATATCTATACCTTCGGTACCAAACTCGACTCTTTCAATGATATGAAGGCGAGAAAACTTTGCGCCTATGACATAATTTGGGACTACGGCGGAAACTATAAAACACCAGGAAGCGTAAACTATAAACTATCACCGGTTATAAAACAAGAATCAAGTTGGAGCGACGCGACAATCATTGCTCTGGGCGTACTTATAACTGGTTTTTTGACCTCCAACTTAATCCTCCGCTTTCTACACCTTAAATTCGGACATAGCTTGATTAACTTAGCGATAATAGTCATTTCAGGTAGTGTTGTATTTTTAATTTTCTTAATAAAACCCAGTAAAGAAATTTACTGCGCTAATCAAATAGCTACAAAAGTTATGAACATAAGAAATGCAACCTATAAAAACGGCATCTACAAATTTACTCAAGAAAACGAATGGTTTAAAAAGATGGTTGGACCGTTGTATCAAGCCTGCATTAAATGATTAATCTTCTTATTTTAAACGTAACATCTTTAAATACGGCATATATCCATACCCGAAGAAAACAATCGCATAAAAAACGTCCTGCCCGAGATTTATAGCGAATGTTTAAAAAAAGAGGTCACAAACGGGTTTTAATCCAGTAGCCGGTCACTTCTTTTATCAACCTAAAACTCGTTCTCCAGTTCGAGGTTGACCTGCCACCGTGTCGAAGGTTCTTATAGATTGGGACTTCAATTGTCCTTATGCCCAAAGTCTTAGCTTTTTCCTGGAACTCGAGATCAATCATACTATTTGTAAAGTGTAACTTCATAAGATCATAATACTTGCGCGAAAAGATCTTGGGACTGCCATCAATATCGGTGTAATAGATATTAAAAAATAGCCGACAAAAACCGTTGTAAATGATCGATGTAATTGTGCGTGTAAAAGTATCACGTTTTCGCCTTACCGCATGAACAACGATTTTGGGATCGACCAAAAAGTATTTGAGACACATAACAAGCTCATCGGACCAAACCCGCGCACAACTAACGTAACATAAATATTTACCTCTCGCTTTTTTTAGGCCGTAAAGAATACCCAAGCCAAACCCGCCCTTTTTTAGCTCGTAGGCCGAAACACTAGGCAGTTCACCTCCAACCTTTTTGCAAATTTCGTAACTATTATCTTTTGTGCCATTAATAACTGCAATTAGTTCAAATGAAAGTTTCTCTTTTGTTAAAACTTTGTAATATGATCGAATCACCGACTCAATATGATCGGCCTGATTCATAACCGGAAATACAATGGAGATATCAGGTTTATTTTTCATGGTTATAAAATCTCAGTAATCCTTCTTTTAAACTAATTTTTGTCCTCCAGCCGAAAGTTTTTTGCATTTTTTTGGGATTTCCGTACCAACCTTTGACATCCCAGGCACGATTTTGCATTGCTCCAAACTTTGGCAAAGCTTTTATTTTAAATAATTTTTTGGCCAGATATGCCAGTTCTTTTATCGTAGTTTTCTTACCGGTACAGAGGTTGAAAGCTTCACCGTAATGCTCTGTTTTAATCTTAGCGGCTAAAACAAGAAGCGCCGAAATAACGTCTTCGATATAAATGAAATCCCTGGAAATATCAGGATCAACAAAATCCGGTAAACGACCTTTTTTTAGGTTTTCAACCAAAACCGGCATCAGTCTATCTGCTTCTTCCCACGGTCCATAAGCTGAATAGAGTCGAGCATGAATAACCGGAAGTCTTTCTATCTTACCGTAATACTTCAGCAAATAATATACGGCGGTTTTGGATAACGCATAATGACTGTTGGGAACAAGCTCGCCTTCTTCGGCCGGTCCCCCAGAATTTAAACCGTATTCCGACTGCGATCCGGCGTGAATATAGACTTTGAATGAATGTTTTTTCAGTTCTTCAATCAGATTTACCGTCGAAATAAAATTGGTTTCATAAATTTTTTTAATATCTTTCTGTTTCGAATAGGCGCCATAGGCGGCAAGATTGAAGATCGTTTGCGGTTTGTATTTTGTAAGTGTTTTTTTTATGTCCTTAATATCCAGCAAATCACATTTAGCCAGGTTTGCTTTGGTAATTTTGTTTGCCTTTATTCGCCAAGACTTTTCGGGCTCAGAAGACAATCCGATGACATCCGATCTGACTTTTAACAAACTATTCAAAAGATTTATTCCGACAAATCCGGCAGCTCCATAAACCGCAATCGGGCCAGTAATTTTCATAAAAGACTTTTAACTGTTTTTGTAATACTTTCTTTATCTAAACCATTCTCTTTGAGGTAAAAATCTCGACTGCCGTTGTGTTTCGAAATGTAACCTTTGGCAAAAAGATGGTCAAAAGAGTTTATTTTAAGCGCCTTTGCATGCAAAATTGAACTTATATAATGCCCCAGACCGCCTATATCTACATGTTCTTCTATTACTAAAACTTTTTTGGTGCGCATTATCGAACCGATTAAAGACTTTGGTAGACTAAAAGGAATTTCTGTAACCAAAAACAAGTCAGGCTTTCTCTTAAAACCGGAAATTGCCGGCAAGGCTCGATTGAGTATAGAACCTAAAACAATAACAGTCAGTTTATTACCTCCGATAACCTTGCGGCAAGCACTGTAGTTTGTAAAAGATACGGTTAATTTTTCCGCTTTAGTAAGTCTCAGATACGCTGGACCCTTCCCCTCATGCATACGCAAAACCATCGGAGCAATGTCTTGCGAAGACCCCGGGACAAAAACCTTCATATGCGGCAAGGACGTCATAAGAGCAACATCATTTAACATGTGATGAGTTGGGCCGGCTATTGCGTAGTCAAAACCTCCGCCCAAACCGACGATCTTTACGTCCCGGTTACTCAAACATATATCGTTTCTTAATTCTTCCAGAACTTTGATGGTAACAAACGGTGCAATGCTATAAACCCAGGGCTGGAATCCCGCATAGGCCATCCCGGCTGCCATGGTAATCATATTGTGTTCTGCCACGCCGGCGTTGATATATCGATCTTTTAGCTCCGCCTGAATCGGTTCAAACAAATTAAATCCTAAATCTCCAGTTAAAAGCGTGACGTGTTTGTCTTTTTTGGCAATAGAAAGTAATGTTTCAGCAAATGAATATCTCATATTAGTCTTTCAATATCTTCTAAGGCTTTTTTGTAAATTTCAGGCGTTAAATGCAGATAATTTGACGTTAGTTTATCTTCAATTAAGGCTACTCCTTTACCCCGACTGGTTTTACAGATTAGCACTGCCGGTTTAAATTTATTTTTTTGGGTTTTTTTGAGGGCTTTTTCTACATCGAAAAGATTATGACCGTCAACCGATTGAACATAAAAACCAAAAGCCCTCCATTTGTCAACGCTTGCCGCATCTCCCAATATATCTCTCGTGCGTCCCGTAGCCTGAAATCCGTTTTTATCGATTAAAACTATTAAATTATTTAGCTTGTGTTGACTGGCAAATAATGCGGCTTCCCATACAGCTCCTTCGTTACATTCACCGTCCGACATCAGACAAAAGACGCGCGGGAATGAATTTTTATTGAGTAACTTGTAGGCCTTTGCCAAACCAGCAGAAAAAGATAAACCGTGACCAAGACTGCCTGTGGCTAAGGGAATATCTTTGGGTAAAGTAGAGGGCGTATGGACACCAAACTGGGTGTTGTCTTTAAAATAGGTCGCTAACTGCGTATTTGGTATCTTTTTTAAATAATTTAGGACCACGTAGAGAGCCAGTGAAGCGTGACCTTTGGAAAGAATAAATTTGTCCTTTTTGCCCATCTCAAAAATTATTGTTTGGATTAATATATCAATACAAGACAGACAGGAACCGATATGGGGATAATGCGAGTTTGAGTTATAAGCCAACTCCAGCATTTTTTTTCGTAAGAGAACCTTTAATTTTTGTTTCTCTCTTTGAATCATGGCCGGCAAATTTACATACTGTTAAAAACGATGATAGTATACAATATCACTATTCAAATGATTACTCAATTGTGTACCATCTGCGGTAAAAACAACTATGAAGTTTTATATCCGGAAAATTTCGATCTTAAAAAAATTGACGAGCGCATATTTTCGGCTCGCAGGCTTCCTGATAAAATTCATTATCGTATTGTTCGCTGTAAAAATTGCGGGTTTATCTATTCTAATCCAATATTAGAATACGAAAAAATTGAAAAACTTTACAAAAAAAGCTTTACCACCTACGAAGAATACCTTGAAGATCTTAGAGAAACTTATGGTTTTTATCTAAAAGGACTAAAAAAATACGGCGTTAAAAAGGGAAAGCTTTTAGAAATAGGTTGCGGCAATGGCTTTTTTCTTCTAGAAGCTTTGAAGCAAGGCTACAAATCTGTCTACGGAGTCGAGCCGGGGAAAAAATCCGTCGAAATTGCCGATCCCAGAATTAGAAATAACATCGTGATCGATATCTTCCGCCCGGGGATTTATAAACCCAAAACCTTTGCTGTTATTTGTTGTTTTCAAACTCTTGATCATATCCCGAATCCTAATGAACTCCTGGCCGAATGCCGAAAAATTCTAAAAGATGACGGTTTTATGTTGTTTCTCAACCATGATATCGGAGCTTGGACCAACCGGTTATTCGGAGAAGAAAGCCCGGTTATCGATATAGAACATACCTATTTATTTGACCAAAAAACTATAGCTAAAATTTTTGAAAAACACCGATTTACAGTTCTCGAAATCAAATCTGCCCTTAATATCCACCGACTGGCTTATTGGCTGACACTTTTACCTCCAGCCAGACCGATTAAAAAAACGATTTTAAGCCTGCTCGGCAAACTTAAAATTGCCGGATTAAAGGTGAAACTTTACCCGGGAAATTTGGTGCTTTATGCCAGAAAATCAAACGGTTTGAATCAAGACATTTATCATAAACAATATGTTTTTAATCAAGACGTAGAGGAACTGGGAGGCTATCAGTATACCGGCAAAGACTGCGCTACAAGATTGATCACGGAAAAACAGAACGAGTGCATTGTTTCTTATCTAAATAAATATTTTAATAAAAATATTTCGATACTAGATATGGGTTGTGGAGACGGCGTATTTACTTTAGAGATCTTTAAGAAATTCCTGCCGAAAAAAATTGTCGCTTTTGATTTGTTGCAAAAACCTATTGAAGTTGCTAAAAAAAACACTCCAAAAGAATACAGAAAAAGAGTCGCTTTCGGGGTAGATAATGTTTATGACTTTGCCTGTCCAAAAAAGAAATTTAATGTTGGCATACTGCGCTTTATACTCCATCATCTTGATCATCCCGAAAAAGCCATCGCCAACGTTTCTAAATCTTTAGATAAAATAATAGTTCTTGAGCCGAACGGGTATAATTTGCTCCTTAAAATCATTGAAAAGATTTCGCCGTATCACCGCAGACACAAAGAAAAATCTTACTTTCCTTACCTTTTAAACCGTTGGTTTGCCAAAAATGGTTTCCAGTTAAAAGAAAAAAAATACATAACTTTGGTGCCGTGTTTTTCTCCCGAACCGGTGGCAAAAGCTCTAAAGTTTTTTGAACCGCTTGCGGAAAAGGTCCCAATTTTTAATAAAATAATCTGTGGAGTATATCTGGCTTACTATGAAAAAAAATAAAGCGGAAATAACTTTTTTTTTAATGCTTTTCCTGTCGCTTGTTTCAATAATACTCCTTACGTATAAAGATTACGGCACCATCTGGAACGAAGATGTATTTGTAAATAGCGGCCATTATTATACGCGTCTCATCCTTAATTATTTTAAGATAAAAAACAATCTCGCGCCTTTTGATTTTTTTAAAACTTATCCGGCTCTGGGCTTAGTGCATATCCAAACCCATGGCGTTTCTTTTGACATCCTGCTTTTTTCCCTGATGTCATTATTCAAAAAGTTTTCCTTTGAAAACTATCATCTTTTAAAGGCCTTGGTTGCGGTTCCAACCTTCATTTTTATCTACCTGACTGTAAGAAAACTAACAAACTGGAAGGTGGCTGCCTTTTCGTTCCTGCTTTTGGGACTATTCCCGGATTTTTATGGAAATATATTTAACAATGCAATTGATGTTCAGTCCGTTCTTGTTCTATCCGCTGCAGTTTGTTCATTTACTTATTTTTTCTTAGGAAAACAAACAGTTTTTAAAGGTTTTGTTTTGGCT
This sequence comes from bacterium, assembly GCA_021796235.1. Taxonomy (GTDB): domain Bacteria; phylum Patescibacteriota; class Microgenomatia; order UBA1406; family GWC2-37-13; genus JAJYOJ01. Next base: position 6,591 of record JAJYOJ010000008.1, read on the forward strand.
TTTTTTTTAGGTTTGTGCCTGGAACAGAGAATAATTTTTTTGTACGTTTTTCTCCTTATCCTTCTTGGCATTTTTGTCCGGGAATGGTTGATCAAAAAAAAGTTTGTTTCTGCTTTTTACAAGAGCTTTTTATTAGGTTTTTTTAGCTTGATTTTTGCTCACTTACTCCACCCCTACCTTTTCACGCATCCTATTTTTGGGCTTTTTGACATGATGAAGGCTGCCAGACTTTATCCTTTTACGGCCGCCAACCTGTTTGAAGGTAAAATGTATTTTCCGCCCAACCTCCCTTGGAATTATCTTCCAAAACTAATTTTTATCACAACACCCGAGGCCACAATATTTCTCTTCATCATTGGCAATTTTTATCTTCTGAAGCAGATTTTTACCAAAAAAACTCTCGGGAAAAACAGATTTATCTTTTTTTTCCTGTTGTCGATAATGTATGTTCCGATTATACTGACGATTTTACTCAAACCCAATATCTACGATTCTTGGCGACAGTTCCTTTTTCTCACGGTACCGATAATAATCATTGCTGCTTTTGGTTTCCTGACAATAATCAAGCTTAAAACTTATTGGCTAAAGGTCTGTCTTATGCTATTAATTGCGGCTGACCTATTATTCACGGCTTACACTTTTATCAAACTTCATCCCTATCAATATGTTTATTACAACCTTTTCGTCGGAGGATTAAAAGGAGCTTATCGGCAATATGAAACTGATTATCTCGGAGCCGGATACAAAGAAGCGGTGCTCTGGTTTAATAGCCATATAAATGATCCGACAAAAACCTATTTAATTTATGCGGAGGGTGACAGATTGTCTTCGCAAACTTATTTCAAAAAAAATATGGTTTTCACCTCTGATGTCGCAAAAGCCGATTATATTTTTACCTTTACGCGCTGGAATCTTGACCGACAAAATCCCGGAAAGACTGTTTATACTGTTGAGAGAGAAGGCGTTCCGCTGATTTTTATAAAACAAAACATTCATGGGTAAATTTAAGTTTAATCCCTATCGGTTATTGACGATTCTGAACCTCAGTTTACTAATCGCTGTAATAAGTATTTTAAAAGTGATTGTCGGAGCTTTCTCAACGCCTAAAAACTATGCGTATTTGGCTGTCGGTCATTACTGGTCAGATTATTTTGAATATGTCCAACAAGTTATGCAGGGTATGCGGGGCCACTGGCTAGTAAATAATCCTTTCACCGCCAACGATCCGACCAGAACTTTTTTAGGCTGGGAGCCTTACCTACTGATTGGAAAATTCGGAAGCTTATTTCACTGGTCACCGTATTTTACCTACTGGTTCACTGTGTTCTTTTTGACCTTGATCGTTTGTCTGCTTACCTATAAGTTGGTAACTTTATTACTGCCAAAAGAGTCATTTTTGGCTCAGCTGGGAGCATGGTTACTGGGACTTTTGGCTACACAGTTTGTTAATACAAGGCTCGTACCCTATGACTATTGGTACTTTCCCCTATCTCTGTTTCATCGGTTGGGATCTGCTCCCCACCACCTGCTAAGTACAATTTTTATTATTCTAATAATAATATTGCTGGCAAAACTTTTTTCCGATTTTCATAAGTTTAACCTGACAAAAATAACCTGCCTGACTTTATCAATCCTGTTTATTATGATTTCTCTTCTAAGCTTTGCTCCCTTTTACGTTATATCCATCATGTCGGGAACCCTAACTCTTGGTTTTATCGATTTGATAAAAAAAGTGGAATTAAAGCTGGTTTATTTTTTGGGACTTTTAGTTGGAATTATTCTTCCAACCGCCCTTTTCTTTAAATACCTCCATACCGGCCCGCTTTTCCAAAGTACTATTGCCTGGGAAACGGCCCAACAGAGTTATCCTTCTCTTTGGGAACTAATTTTATATACCGGTCCGGTTTTAATCTTCATCCCGTTTGGAATTAAAAGCTATTTTCAAGAAAAAACACCTCTGAAGATCTTATTCTTTTTATTTACGCTCTTTAGTTACCTCTATTTTTATACCCCGTTGTCGCTTTATCTGGGCAGTCACAATCACCGGTTTTTGAGTCCAGTAAGCTATACTCTTTTTGGCGTTTTGGCTTTTTTGGGAATGAAGGCGGTAACCAACCGTTTGCCAAAAAATAAAATCTTTCCTGCCGGTACTGTCATTATTTTTTTAGGCTACTTCGTAGTTATCACAGCTATTCTTTACCAAACCACATTCTCAACGGTTGATCAGTTGAGTTATTTGCCAAAAGATTTGATTACCGGTATAAAAACACTTGATTCATTTCCGGACAAAAAGGCGGTCTTGACGTCTCCGGCGCTTTCCTTAGGAGTAATCGTCCCGGTGATTGCCGATCGTAACGTCTATCTGGGAAGGCTCATTTTTACTCCGGATTTTGCTAAAAGAACCGCCCTCTCAGATCAATTTTATCTGGGCCAGCTGTCTGATCAACAAGCCAGAAATCTAATGCAAGAAAATAATATCGGTTACGTAATCTTAGGAGCGATAGAAAAATCACACTCAAGTTATAATAGCCGAGATTTAGAGAAATACTCATTCCTTAAAAAAATATTTGAGAACAACCAAGTAGCAATCTATAAGGTAATTTAGTTGTTAACGCTATTGATAGTTACCTCTTCCGTCATAAACCATCGCCACAACCAACTCACCTTTTCCAGTAAATAGCGAGGCTGTAGCTATATTTGCTAAAGAAGAGTTACCAAATCTATTAATAAATTCTTGGGGTAACGTACTATAATTTGGAAGTTGTCTTACTCGTTCTATCGATTCAGCTGAACCTTCAATTGTCTCAAATACCGACAAGGCCATTGAATCCGTAAAAAGAACATATTCATCAATTAAATTACCTGCCATCGCCCTAGTTTGAAGAGGAAGCTCAATACCAATAGGAGCATTGGTTCCGTAAGCAGCAAAAGTTTGCATTAGTTTAGAATTTCCCGGATCTATCCCATATAGATCTTTATATAGAGGCAGGCCTTTTTTTTGGGCAAACTGGTCGTATCCTCCACCATAGACAAATGATTCTGTCGCAATAACACGTGAGCCTTGAACATGTTCTTTTACATATTCGCCGAGCGCACAAAGACTGGCACCGTTACCCATAGAAACGACAACTGTTAAAGACCCTGTGGGATTAGCAACTTGAATCTGATCTAATAATTGTTTACCTAATTCTGACATTGCTTTTACCGTTATATCTGCCGCCCCTACAGGATGATTCGGAGATACGTATATTTTTTCTCCCTGACCTAAACGCTCAGGATTTTGTTTTATAAGTTGTTTTAGCTGACGAGGCATTCCTAATGCGTAGTCTTGAGCTGGGGTCTTAATTATGGTCGTTCCTTTACCGCTCGGATGCCTATATCTTGCTTCAGGTAATCCATCAGGCATGATAACAACATGTTCATAACCTAATTTTTCCGCAGCATCGCTAAACGCCACCCATCCGTTTCCAGTGCTTGGTTCAACCAAAATTGCCGTTTCAGGCGATATTGCTATGGTTTGATTATCAACAACTAGGCCCTTATTTTCTAAGTCGTGGATGATTGGCACGAAAACGTTCCTTAAACCGTAATGACAGCCCGGAACACGAGTTACGTCAAGGACATATACGTCGGCCAGACGAGGATTAAGACCTTCGAACCGGCTACCCAATTGATAGACATCGGCAGCAAAATGTAGCTTTCTTTCGGCGTTTTTAAACAGATCTTCTCTACTTGGTCGAGTCGGATTTTCTGTCATAGATTGCTATAATGCCTTATATTATAAATATACTTGGTGTTTTAACAAAAAATTGTTAAAATAGTACTATGAGTCCTCAATCGCAGCTTCTTTATCAAACTCTACTTGCCTCAAGTTGTCCTCAATCGGCTAAACAGTTAGCAGCGATACTCCATATTTACCCTAATACTGTCTATCGTCTGGCTGGACCACTAATTAAAATGGGTATAGTTTCAAAAACCGATCGTTATCCTTATCAATTCTTGGCTAAGCCGATTGAGGAAGGACTTTCATTATATCTACTGCATCAGGACGAATGGTTCTCTCAGCGATTTTTCCAAACAAAATCGATCCAATCTAAACAGATACAATTTTCATTTATTCAAAGCCGCGACGAGCTATTCAATGTTTCTATAGATGAAACAAAAAAAGCCTTGCAGTCTGTTGATCTTTTACGCTCAGGAGGCGAGATACCAGCCGATCTTATGCTAGCATTAGTCGAAGCAAAAAAGAAAAATGTTTTTACACGCATGCTAATACAAGATTATTCCCCAGAAAACGCTGAGTTAATTTCTAATTGGAAGAAAAATGGAATATTCGTACGGAAAACTACGCTTCGCCACATCAGACTTATGATCTACGATTCAAAGATAGTATATTTCATGTCATATCGACATTCTGATTCTGGAAAAGATATTGGTATGAAGATAAGCTACCCACCTTTTGCGGCAATTCTCTCTCAGTTATTCAACAGTTGGTGGAAAAAAGCGGAAAAAATTTAAAAATAAATTAATCTTCTAGTCTAAGTCGCTTCTAATTTTTGCCAAAAACGTAAAAATAGGTTTTAAAGTATTTGGGCAGCCAGCTTAAAAACTTAAAGTTTGATTTACCAGCTTCTCTATCGCGCCAAACGGTTGGAATTTCAGTTATTTTATAACCTTTTTTGTGCGCTTTTAAAACAATTTCTAAAGAGTACTCGAAACCGCCTGTACTTTTTATATTTATTTTTGAGAATATTTCACGTTTGTACATTTTGAATGCATTAGTTGAGTCGTGGGTTGGCACTTTAAAAAAATAATAGAGCGTTAAACCGGCAAGTTTTGAAAGAATAGTTTTTATAACCGGTCCCCCGATCTTTTTTCCGTCTTTCATGTAGCGTGACGCACAAACAATATCAGATCCATCTTTAATAAGTTGAAACATTTGATCAACCTGTGAAACATCGTCAGAAAGGTCTGCCATCGTAAAAACCACGGCCCGGCCTTTGGCTTTTTTCAGGCCAGTTTTTATCGAACTGATTATTCTACGCCCATCTTTTGCTGCATTTTGAATGGCTAAAATATTCCCTTTTTTTTGCGATTTTAGGTAAGAGTTTAGGACTTTTAAGGTGGGATCGTCAGAGTTACCGTAAAGAACTAAAATCTCGTGCGAAGTGCGAACTGATTTTTTAATTCTGTCCAAAACTTTGCCGATATTTTTTTCTTCATGATATACGGGAATAATAATTGAGAGTTTCATTTTTTATTAATGGTCTTCATTATACAATGTGCTACAATATCTGCGATTATGAAATTCCCAACTCTTCTTTCTCTTATAATTCCAACCCACAACAGTGAAAACACCAGCAAAAATCTTCTGAATTCCTTGCAAAAATCTAACTTTAAAAATTTCCGACAGATTGAGGTGATTATAGTTGATGATTATTCTAATGACAATACACTCAAAGAGCTGAAAAAAATAAAATCTGAGCTAAAATTTAAAACATCTATATTTAGTGTAAAAAAACACATAGGACCTGCCAAAGCCAGAAACATCGGCGCCCAAAAAGCCAAAGGTAAGTTTCTTTTATTTTTAGATTCTGATGTCGAGTTACAACCGTCTGCCTTAAAATACGCCTTCCAGGAGGCAAAAAGAGCTAAGTTTTTGGCCTTTACCGGCATCTGGGACTGGCACCAAAAAACAAGAGCGTTCTTCCCCCAGTTTAAAGCTCTGCGCGATTGGTCCTACTGGTTTGTTGAACGGGAGCGGGGTGCCCGTTATTACCTCTTTTCGACCCGCGTTGCCGGAATTGAAAAAAAACTCTTTAAAAAACTGGGTGGCTTCAGTGAAAAATATAAAGATCCGACCGTTGAGGATATTGAACTTACTTACCGAATTGAAGAACAAAACAATCGAATCAGGTTTTGCCCCAAAATAATAGTTAATCACGAGTTTGAAGGATTTTTTGCCGTAGCAATAAAATATTTCAAACGAAGCCGCGACTGGATTCAGCTCTTTCCCAAAAGGCAAAAATTTGACCCGGTTGCAACCTCTAAACGTGAAGCTTTAAAACCGGTTTTTTTAGGACTTTTCTTTATAGGATTAGGCAGCTATTTATTCAGACAAAACCTGCTTTTTTTAATCGTATCGGTTGTTTTTTTTCTTTTTTTTATCGCAGTTGAACTGAAATTTTTAATCTTTCTGGCAAAAAAGAAAGGCTGGTTGTTTGTTATTCAAAGCATTCCGATAGTTATTGTCTTATACATAATTATTGGTCTCGGGAGTGCTTATGGATTATTATTATATGCCGTAGATTCGCTTAATCAAGGCAAAAAGTGGAGATTGAAAAAATAGCACGATCAGTACGCCCAGAACTAAAAAAGGGCCAAAAGGGATTTTACTCCGCAGGCCTTTTTTCTTAAAACCTAAGAGAATCAAACCCACCGCTGCCCCTAAAATAAAACCTATATATAAAGCGGCAATGCCGCCTTTTATTCCTAACAAAAAGCCTATCGTAAAAGCCAGCTTGACATCGCCGAAACCCATACCTTTTCCCTTGGTTACGGCATGCAAAAAATAGATTGGGGCCATAATGATTAATGCCGCAGCCGCTTTTTTTGCAAATATAGTAACGTCGATGGCGTTTCCCGCAACAATCAAAGAAGAAACAAAAAAAGCGATTTGAATAGAATCCGGGATGATTTGATATTTCAGATCGGAAAAAAATACCACGATAAGAGAAGAGATAACGCCTAAATATCCGTATTTAACAAGAATATTATCGGCAGGTGCAAAAATCCAGGTCAAAACAAAGGCTATAGCGGTTAAAACTTCAATCAACGGATAAATCGGCGAAAGTTTTTTCCCACAGTAACGGCACTTTCCCTTAAGCCAAAAAAAAGAAAGAATTGGAAAGAGATCAAACCAGTTTAGTTTATGGCTGCAATAGTCGCAGTGGGAACGTCCCATTATCGACTCATCGTTTGGCAATCGATCAATTAGGACATTTAAAAAAGATCCAATGCAGGCGCCAAAAATAAAAAGAAATATATAAAACATTACTTATAAAGAAAAATCTTCCGTTTTTATGGCATTTTCCTCAAACGGTCCAATAATTGTAAAATTAAGCTTTTCCAGCTTGAACAGTTCTTGCGATAATGCAATAATTTCGTCATATGTAACAGCTTTTAGCTTCGATATCTCTTCTTGGATCGTCCCCATCTTATTTTCTAAAACTTTTTTCTTGCCAAAAAAATGAGCGACATTAAAGGAGTCTTCCATTGAAAGAAGCATGCGACCTTTAAGCTGTTCTTTGGCTCTCTCCATATCTTCTTTTTTCAGTTTGCCCCGCTTGAACTCTTGGTGGATTTCTAGGATAACCTCAACTGCTTCTCTAACTTTGTCCAGCTCTTTTGGGACACCTGCCTGCGTCACAACGTTACCTACATCCTGATAAAGTTGACGGCCGGTACCAATGTAATAGCAAAGCCCACGTTTTTCCCGAAGCTCCATAAATAAACGAGAAGACGCTCCTCCTCCCAAAATAGCAGACAAAACCGATAACGTATATTTGCGCGGATCAAAAAAAGAAAAGGCCGGAAAACCCAGACAAAAATGCGCCTGTTCAGTATTTTTTTTGCGGATTAGAATCTGTGGCTTTTCTTGATGATCTTCCGCCATAACGATTTTACCTTTAACTCCGGTTGTCCAACTGCCAAATTTTTTTTCGATCAGTTCAAGATAGCTTTTAAATGTACGTCCGTTACTATTTGCCGATGAAAAGCCGCCTGCAACGATAAGTACGGCATTGGTCGCAACATAAAAACGTTTAAGATAATCCAAGAAAGTCTCGCGCGTAAAACTTCGCACGGTTTTTTTGGTTCCAATTGTGTCAAAACCGAGTGAGTTTCCCGAATAGATAAGATTTTCAAAAAGATTCCCCACCTGATCTTGCGGCATATCTTCATACATATTGATCTCTTCAACGATAACTCCTTTTTCACGCTCAATTTCAGTCGGATCCAGTAGGGGGTGTTGGATAAGGTCTGCTAAGACATCAATCTCCGTATCAAAATGGTCGGCTGTCCCCTTGATCCAAAATCCCGTGTAGTCTTTGGAAGTAAAAGCGTTGAATACGCCGCCTAAACCTTCGATTGTTGAAGAAATAGCGAAAGCATCAGGATATTTTTTCGTGCCTTTAAACGGCATATGTTCCAAAAAATGAGCAATTCCATTATTTTCTTTATTCTCGTAGCGGGATCCTGCGTCAAAGAGTAATAAAGTTGTCAGGCTGGGAAAGGTCTTAGTGTCAATCAAGATTACCCTAAGACCATTCTTGAGAGTGAATAATTGTGGCTCCATGTCCTATTTTACCTTAATTCACTTCCATTTGACAACCTGTGATCTTTTTAGGTATATTAAAAATAAATAGATATAAGGAGGTGAAACTTCGATGCATGAAGATCATAAAACACATCACAAATTACTTTTAAAAGCGCTTATTATCGGGCTTCTTGTCTTGGCTTTGGGCGAGTACCTTCTTTATCGCAATGAAATGAAACTGAACCAAATGCTGTCTGAGGGACTTATGCAACTTAAAGAAGGAAAACAAACGCCGGTAGCTACAAAGGGAGCCGTGATGGTTTCACCAACTATCAAGACGCTCAAAAAGTGAGCCGTTGTTACAGTTTGATCCATTAAATAATCTAGTAATTAAACGCCAGTTGTTTTTTTGTTACAATTGACTTAATATTTTAATTAATCCCTGCAACAATCTCTTTCCTAAAAAATAATTTGATCAATAGCTCTTTTTAAGAGTGTAGTATAATTAAAAATATTGTTGCGGAGTCATCTAACGGTAGGATGCGACTCTCTGAAAGTTGTCATCTTGGTTCGAATCCAAGCTCCGCAGCCATTCGACTTGTCGTTTCGCTCCTCGCTCCTGGCCATGGAACTTGTTGAAAGGCCGGCCAATTACGAGTCGAATGTGGTGAGCGAGCGAAGCTGAGTCAAACATGATGTTTTACTTTTATATTCTTCGTTGTTCAGATAACTCACTTTACTGTGGTCAAACCAATAATCTGGAAAGAAGAATAAAAGAACATAATTTTGATAAAAATAAATCGGCAAAATATTTAAGAGCAAAAAAACCGGTAAAGCTTGTTTATTTTGAAGAATATCCAACTTTAAAAGATGCAATGAAACGTGAATGGCAAATAAAAAAATGGACAAAAGCGAAAAAAGAAGCTTTAATAAAATGAAGAATTAAAATCGTTCTATAAAAAGCGGGGTTTTACCTCTTAGAAGAATAAGTAAGCGTTTTAACCAGTAACTAGGTTCAAAATCTTACCCGGTATGTAGATAGCTTTGTATCCTTTTCCTGCAACATATTTTTTAACACCTTCTGCTTTAAGCGCCTTTTCAATAGCTAAATTCTGATTCTTGGATTCTGAATTCTGAATTTTTACCGTTCCTCTCAATTTACCGTTAACCTGCACCGGAATCGTAATCTCTTCCTCAACGATTTCTCCCACTGCTTTGGGCCAGGCTGAGAGGTGAATCGAGCCTTTCTCTTGTAAAACTTCCCGCCAGATCTCTTCGGCCATAAACGGAGCAAATGGAGCAAGAATTTTCAAAAACTGTTTAGCTTCTTCTTTTGGCAAAGTCTTACCCTCCCAAACGTTCACGAACTCCATCATTGCGGCGATTGAGGTATTGAACTTCATTTGAGGAATATCATCGGTAACTTTTCGAATTGTTTTCTGCAGCTTCACTACTAATTTTTTGTCTTCATTTGCTGCTGAATTCTCAATTATGAACTCTGAATTATTGTAAAGGTCCCAAACTCTCTTTAAAAATCTGTAAGCGCCTTGCAAGGCTTTAGTTGACCAGGCAATTTCTGAGTTAAATGGCGCCATAAACATCTCATACACCCTTAGGGTGTCCGCTCCGAACTCGGCAATAACATCATCGGGATTTATCACATTACCGAAGGATTTACTCATCTTTCTGCTGTCTTGCGCAATAACAATACCAACATTCCGCAGGCGTAAAAAAGGTTCGGAAAAGTTGAGAAGTTTGAGATCCTGCAGGGCTTTTATCCAAAAACGGGAATAAAGCAAATGTAAAACAGCATGTTCGGCCCCGCCTATATACCAATCAACCGGTAACCATTTTTTTATTGCTTCTCTACTCCAGGCTTCTTGATTATTTTTGGAATCGGCAAAACGTAAAAAATACCAACAGCTCCCTGCCCAGTTGGGCATTGTGTCTGTTTCCCGTTTGGCAGGCTTACCGCATTTGGGACATTTTGTGTTTACCCAGTTGGAAATCGTAGCCAACGGAGACTCTCCTGTCCCGGTTGGTTCGTAACTTTTCACGTACGGAAGTTTTACCGGCAGTTCTTCATCCGGTACCGGCACCCAACCATCTTTTTTACAGTAAACCATTGGTATAGGCTCTCCCCAATAACGCTGCCGTGAAAAAATCCAGTCGCGGAGGTGATAGGTAACGACTCGTCTACCCCAACCTTTTTCTTCTGCATAATCCATTGTTTTCTCTAAACCCTCTGCGAAATCTAAGCCATTTAAAAATTTAGAATTACACACTTTTCCTTTCATTCCTTTTACAATAACCTGCTCCTTTTGCTCTATTGGAGACTTATCGCCGTTTTTGCCTTCAACAACCCGGATTATCGGAAGTTTAAATTTCTTGGCAAATTCAAAATCTTTATAATCATGGCCTGGACATCCCTGGACAGCTCCTGTTCCGACATGACCTATGACAAAATCAGATACCCAAACCGGGACGTCCCACCCTGCAATCCTATTTGTTGCATATAAACCAGTGAATACTCCAGTTTTTTCCTTACCTTCAGTTTCTCGTTCTATTTCTGATTTTTTCTGGGCTTTCTCATAATAAGCAATTATGTTTTTTCGTATTTTCGGATCAACGCTGATCTTTTTGTTCATTATTTTTTTTATTAATTCATGTTCCGGCGCAACAACAATGAATGTCATTCCGAAGTTTACAGGCGCGGTAGTAAAACAAATAATTGTTTCATCCGTATTTTTTACCGGGTATTCCATATTTATCCCTTCTTTCTTTCCAATCCAGTTCCTCTGCATTTCCAGAATTCCCCTTGGCCAATCGAGACCGTCAAGATCTTTCAATAGACGGTCCGCATATTTTGTAATCTTGAAAATCCATTGCGGCAGTTCTTTCTTAGTAATTTTCGCGCCGCAGCGTTCGTGGGTACCATCGGCTAAAATTTCTTCGTCTGACAAACCGGTTTTACAAAACGGGCAGAAATTGATTAGTGTATTTTTCTTATATAGAAGCCCCATTTTGTAAAACCGGATAAAAAGCCACTGGGTCCATTTATAATACTCCGGTTCTGTGGTTGTAACTTCCCGATCCCAATCATAAGATAAACCAACCTGCTGCATCTGACGCTTAAAGGTTACTATATGCTCCGGAACCAGATCTATGGGATTTTTTTTGGCCTTAATGGCAGCATTCTCTGCCGGAAGTCCAAACGCATCCCAACCCATTGGGTGCAGAACAGATTTACCGTTCATTCTAAAATAGCGAGCTAGAACATCCGTACCAGTGTAAACACGGACGTGACCTACATGCAAACCGGCCCCCGAAGGATAAGGAAACATTACTAAAACGTATTCCTTTACCCCTAACGTAGCCCCGCCTCCGGCGGGGCGAAGTGGGGTTTTGTAGACTTTTTCTTTTTCCCACTCTTCAATCCACTTTTTTTCAAATTCTTTCGGCTGATATTTTTTTGCCATGGAAGAATTATACACTGTTATTGAAATCTCTGAACTATTGCTTCAATTTCCTTTTTCTTTTGCTCTGTAATAAGAACTGCAATAACGCCCAAATCCATCTGCCCGTAGACGACAACTGATTCTAACGGCGCCAATAAAATCGCCGGTAAGGTAACAAGATCTTCTTCACCGTTGACAACGATAACTTGCTGTTCTTTTGTAGCAAAATATTTTTTTAGAGTGGATTGAAATATGCCACCTATCCCTGAGTTTATTGTTCCCGGGTTATTTGTAAGGCGAAAATGTCGAATTTTTTCGACTTGGGATCCTGTAGATGGGCTCCCACCGGAGTAAAAAATTCGAGATTGAGCCGGAGTAAATTTTTTTCTTCTCGACCGTAAATCAATGATTTTTATCGGCGGTTTAAAACCAATCCGTTCAAGCGCCAGAGAAACAATATCGCCGACCGCAATCACCAAATTTTGCTCTATTTTAATATTAGACAGTAACAACCGGGCGGTTTTTTCCAACTCATCTTCTCCGCCTTTAAAAACCTGTCCTAAAGGTCTTTTTAGTTCACTTCGCATTTCCTGCGGAAGAACTAATAAATTCTTTTTTTTCAAGATAGCAAAATAACTCTTGCCTTCTCTATCGATTTCTCCAGACCGAATCCGCTCCGAAGTAACAAGCTTTCCATCTTGGGCTAAAACGTCGGGTACCTTAATTATTTTTAAGCTAGATAAACCTACTTTTTTTCGCTCTTCGTTTACCTTTAAGGTGTTTTTATAGCTCGCAGTTGAGGCGATAATCGCATCAAAATCTGAGTTTGTAAGCGCCGGCCCAAAAATATCAGAGATCGGCACCAGCCTGGAGCGTGAAAGCCAGTTATTTTTCTTCAAAAATTCACTGACGGATTTTTTTCTGGTCTGAAAATCTTCAATCGTTGCGGCTAAAAACTTATTTTTGTATAAATTTTCTTGTGCAATCCCGATTGTAACCTTATCGCCTTGTTCGAAAGCCCTTTTAATCAGTTTTTGGTGTCCGATGTGAAAATGGTCAAACGTCCCGCCAAGAATAATATTGTCAAAGAGAATTCTGTAATGGGCAATTCGCAGCAGATACCTTGGAATTCTGTCCTGCCACTTTTTACCCTCCTTTATTAATTTCCTGATCCTTTCCCCTTCGTAAAGATAGCGTTTAAAATGTCCCGGCCGCAAAATTGCATACCCGCGTTTTTCAAAAATTCCATTTACCCATTCGTTATTGCCAAAAATAATATCAATCTTCCCCGATTGTTTTACCGTATTTTGAAACCAGCGTTCGTCATCATAAAAATCATCCAGGGGAACAATTTTAAGGACTTTCGTCTGCAATTTTTCGTTAGTGATTACAGTTTGCAAAACTTCTTTTCTTTCGTCGTAACTTAAAAAATTGTTCCCCTGATTTTTTTGGTTGGCGCTGCCAATACCAATTATCAATGAGTCGATCGATTCCAAAGCGTGGCGAATTAGCCAGAGATGACCTTTATGAAAGGGTTGAAAACGGCCGATCAAAAGCCCCACCTTGTATTTTTTCATTATGGTAAGATTGTACCATGAAGCCGATAAATCCAAAAGACGAAAAAGAAAAAATAATCAAATTTATTAGAGAAACCCTAAAAAAACAAGGTTTTAAAAACGTAGTAATTGGAGTTTCAGGCGGAATTGATTCCACCGTGAGCCTTTATCTTTTAAAAGAAACTATTCCCGCCAGAAATATTATCGCTATCCATCTTCCCTACCTTGAGTCGCACGAAAAAAAGTTAAAGAAGGTATTTAACATAAAAACTATATCTCTAAAGCCTTTTTTGAGCGAAGATGTCTTTTTCGAGCTTTTTAAGGAGCCGATGAGCCGGGAGGAGATCTCCTCTAAAGCGAGAAACAAGATATCAAGCGAGAAAAAGATTAGGCTAGGAAATATTACGGCCCGGTTACGTATGATTATTCTCTATGATTTCGCCAAAAAATATAACGCTTTAGTCTGCGGGACAGAAAACAGAACCGAACAGCTTTTGGGTTACTTCACCCGCTTTGGAGATGCAGCGAGCGACTTTGAACCGATCCAACACCTTTACAAAACCCAGGTCTATCAACTGGCAAAATATTTACGACTTCCCAATGAATTTATCGAGCAAAAACCTACTGCCGGCTTATGGCAGGGGCAAACCGATGAAGGCGAGTTTGGCTTTTCTTACGAAGAAGCCGATAACGTCTTAAGTCTTTATTTTGATAACAAAAAAACTGTGGAACAAATAGAAAAACTCGGCTGCAAAAATACCAGGAAAATTCTTGATTTTGGTAAAAAAAATAGTTTTAAACGTGAAACTCCTTATATTCTATAACCAATAAAAAAGGCACTCCGAAAAAACGAAACCGTTCCTCGAAAATGCCTTTTTATTTGTTTATTAACCTTGGTCCCCGCCGTAGCCGCCTCTGTCACCGCCAAAATCTGATCTTGGTTTGGGAGGTCGAGCTTCAGCAACAACCAGCTTTCTACCTTTGTAGTCTGAACCGTTCAAGGTATCAATGGCTTTTTGGGCTGAGTCTGGTGTATCCATCTCAACAAAACCGAAACCTTTGGACCTGCCGGTGTCTCGGAAACGAATTACAGAGGTTGAAACAACTCCTCCCGCCTGGGAGAAAAGTTCCTTCAAATCCTCATCGCTGACTTCATAAAGAAGATTGCCTACGTATAATTTTGTACTCATCAATGTTTCACCCCCTTTAGAAACTGTTTGCGAACTTAACAATTTTCTGTGAGCAATTACAGTTTCTTAAATCCGCCGAAGCGAACTTTTCAGTCGCGGAGGTGGACAAAAGAATTTTTAGCATGTGTTTAATAATTCATTAAGGATTATTTATGAGCGAAGCTCTTCCAGAAAGAAGCTTATTAAAAGAAGCTGAACCTGAAAAGTAACTGACTCTCACTAAGAACCCGAAAATAAGTAATTGTGTAATTATACCAAAGGACTTTAGCTATTTCAATCCCATTTTTTCTTTAACCTCTTCCACGGTTCGTGAGGCTATAGCCCTGGCTTTTTCGGCTCCCTCTTTTATCACGCTATCTACAAATTTAATATCCTTTTCTATTTCTTTCCGCCTGGCTTGAAACGGTTCAAGCTCTCTAAAAATTGCTTCGGCAACTGCATCTTTAACAACGACAAACTGCAATTTCCCGCTCTCAAACTCTTTTCTGAATTGCTCGGCCTTGCCTGGGATAAATAAGTCGGCAAAAACAAAAAGGGTTTTTACACCAAGGTTCATTTCTCCGCCGGCTTCTGTCGCGGTTGGAATTGAACGAATTTTTTTTCTTATGTCGTCCAGCGAATCGGTCAGATTAATATAGCTTCCCTCAATGCTCTTGCTCATTTTACCTTCACCTCTCAAAGATGGAATATATTCACCTTTGGTAGCAAATCTGGCCGGTTCGGGAAAATTTGTCCGATAAATTTGGTTCATTTTTTTAGCGATTTCGCGTGCAACTTCGAGATGTGGTTCCTGATCAATACCAACTGGTACAGCTCCGGCTTTGTAAACTAATATATCGGCAGCCATAAGAATAGGATAATTTAACAAGGCCATTGTGACATTTTTTGGATACTGTTTTATTTTTTCTTTGAAAGTCGGCAAGTGCTGCATTCGAGCTACTGAAACAACTGAAGAAAGATAAAACGAAAGTTCCGCGTGTTCTCCAACCTTAGATTGTTGAAAAATAATGCTTTTTTCCGGATCAAGTCCAGCCGCAAGATAGTCGATAATCACTTCTCTTCTGTTCTTGCGTAATCCCTCAATTTCAAAAGGTGTAGTTATGGTATGTATATCCGCCACCATATATAAAGTCTCGTAATTTGGATCATTTTGTAGCTCAATCATACCTTTAACTGCACCTAAATAATTTCCAAGATGCAACCTTCCTGTAGCCCGAATACCAGACAAAACTCGTTTTTTCATATATTTAAAACACATTATACTAATTTTGCTTGCAAACTGTTGTAACTATTGAAGAATTCTGCTTCAGCAGAGGAATTTTAGCCGCCAGTTTTTACTATAGTCCTGAGCTTGTCGAAGGATCAGATGTTCTTAAATCTGCCTGACTTTAATTCACGCGAACCGCGGGTTACGGTCGCAATACCAACTCCCAATCGTTTGGCAATTTCAGTTTGGGAGATACCTTTTTTAAGCATTTTGACAATCCGCACCCGCATCGGAAGCTCTTCCAGCTCTTTGGGTGTTAAAAGTCCCAAAAGGAAATTTTCCATGAGCGAACGATTTTTAATTTTTATTAGTTCTCCAATCAACTCGGAGGGAGAAACTTTATTCATAGTTTAATAGTATACTAGTATATATTCTGATTGTCAAATCTAATTTTATGTTATAATAGACGTTTTACTATGGAAATTTCGCAAAAAGCTTTGAAGCTTCATCGAAAATTAAAAGGAAAAATTTCCGTTTTCCCTAAAGTAAAGATAAAAACCAAAAAGGATCTTTCCCTCGTCTACACCCCGGGAGTTGCCACCGTAAGCTCCTATCTTGCAAAACACAAAGATCAAACATCAGAATATACGTTTAAACACAATAGTGTTGCTATAATTTCTGATGGTTCGGCGGTTTTAGGGCTTGGAAATATTGGTCCGGAAGGAGCGCTTCCAGTAATGGAAGGAAAAGCCTTGCTTTTTAAACTTTTTGCTGATATTGACGCTGTGCCCATTGTTTTATCCACACAAGATCCACAAAAAATTATCGATACGGTCCTAGCAATTGCACCGACTTTTGGCGGTATAAATTTAGAGGATATTGCTGCTCCTTATTGCTTTATCATTGAAGAGGAACTGCGAAAAAATCTTAATATACCAGTTGTACATGATGATCAGTGGGGCGCCGCAGTTGTAGGTTTGGCCGCTCTTATCAATGCTCTAAAAGTAGTAAATAAAAAATTCGCGGAAGTTAAAATCGTAATCTCAGGAGCCGGAGCAGCCGGATCTGCCACTACTAAAATTCTAGTTTCCTACGGCGCAAAAAACATAGTAGTCTGCGACAGGAAAGGAATTATTTTTAGAGGGAGAGACCGAGAACGACAGAACTTATCTCTCATCAACCATAAAGAAGAGTTGGCATCAATAACTAACCCTCAAAATGTTAAAGGAACATTGGCCGATGCTCTGAAAAACGCCGATGTTTTTATCGGTTTTTCCGCGCCCGGTCTGGTTTCTAAAAATATGGTCGCAAAGATGAATAAAAAACCAATTATTTTTGCGCTTGCCAATCCGGTCCCGGAAATTTTACCCGCCGACGCTAAAAAAGCCGGAGCATATATCGTAGCAACAGGCCGATCAGACGTCCCGAATCAGGTGAATAATTCACTTTCTTTTCCGGGGGTTTTCCGCGGTGCGCTTGATCATAAAGTTAAGCAAATTAGCCTGAAAATGTTGATCGGTGCAGCAGAAAACTTGGCCAGTCTGATTGAAAATCCAACTCCAGAAAAAATCATTCCCTCAATCTTTGATAAACGGGTTGTGAAAGTCGTAGCTTCCGCAATAAAATAGAGATCCCTCGACTTCGCTCGGGATGACTCGGTTTCACCTCGTCACCTGATAGCTTTGGACTTTTTTAAGAAGTTCATGAGCATGTCCGTCGTTTTTAAAATGTTCCCGTACCGGCTGTAAAAGCTCGTTTAATAACTTCACGGCAGTTTGTTTTATATCAAGCGGATGTATCTCTTTGTTGGCGAAAAGTTTTTCCAGATTATCGTAGGAATTTAATATAACTGATCCGCCGTATTTCTCCGGCCGTTCGATTACTATCTGAGGAAATTTTTCAAAAAGAATATATTTGTAATACTCAAGAACAGGATTTTCGGCAACTTCGCCTTCTGGACAAAAGGCTTTATCAATTTTTCTTTTTACGTCTTCATGACTATCTGTCATAAAAATTGCAGAATCAGGCAAAGACTTTGACATCTTCCTTTTTATTGTTAATTGTTGTTTTAAAGAGTTTTTATCTAGATCTTTATTTTTATATAAAAAATTAGCTTCATCATTCACACTTGTTAAAGGATTTAAACTCATAAGCATATGATGACTAACTACTACTGGTTTCCAAAAGCCTAACTGTGGTCCGATTTCTCTTGCTAACATATTAACTTTTCTTTGATCCATTCCCAATTGGGTAATATTTACTCCTAAAGTAAATATATCTGCTATCTGAATACAGGGATATATTATTTGAGCCGCACTTAAACTTGCTCCTGATTCTTCTCTGCCCATAAACTCTGCCGTTCGAATAAATCTTGGCAGTTTATTTGTTCTGCCAATTTGCACTACCAATTTCCAATAATTAGGTCTTTTAACAACATCTGACGCCCAAACGTATTCAACTCGTGGATCCATTCCCGCTGCTTTCCATACCTCAATGAAATATTTACCCACTACTTGAATTTTTTCCAGATCTCCACCAAATTTATCATTACAGAAGGCAGTCCAGTCAGAAACAAGCATCTTGAATTTAATTCCGGCATTAATCATTTTATTAACATTAATCGCGCGAAGAATCCCTTGGCCAATATGCATCTGGCCGGAAGGTTCAAATCCGTCGTAAGCAACTAATTGTTCCCCGCTTTCCAGAAGTTTTGTCAGTTCTTCCTCGGTAACAATTTCTTCCCCAACCTCTTTAATAAGAGTTAAGCGTTCTTTAAGAGTCATAAGATGATTATACAAATTTATACGGAACTTTGCGAAAAAGATTAAGTGCCGCAGCTATAAAAATTGGCATTTCAAGACTTGCACCGACTGTTAACTCACGAGCTTCGATTCTTGATCTATTTAAATGCAGTAAATCTAAAATTCCCTTGGAAATTCTTCTTTTCGACTCCATACCACTGTGGATTATATTACAATTTAATCCGTCCGTCAATTTATATATCCACTTGACAACTTTTTTCCATCTACTTATCATGAAATATGATCAATCCTTCCCAAGAAATAATCGATTCTGCCTACGTCAAGGATTACGAAAAACTCTACACCGAGGTTAAGGAAAATCCCGAAGCTTTTTGGGAAAATATTGCCAAAGAACTTTCCTGGTTTAAACCCTGGAATAAAGTGCTGGACTGGAACTACCCGTACGCCCGATGGTTTGTGGGCGGACAGTGCAATATCGTGAATAATGCTCTTGACCGCTGGCAAAAAACCGATGTTGCCGAAAAAAAAGCTTATATCTGGGTAGCACAAGATGGAACAGAACGAACTTTTACCTATAAACAATTGAACGATGCGGTTTCCCGCTTTGCCAACGGCCTGAAATCTTTAGGTCTAAAAAAAGGCGACCGAGTATCAATTTATCTGCCTCGAATTCCCGAACAGTTTATCGCGATGCTTGCCTGCGCAAAAATCGGGGTAATCCACTCGGTTGTTTTTTCCGGGTTCTCGGTTGACGCCTTAAAAAACCGCATTGTTGACGCCGAGGCTAAAGTTGTAATCTGCGCTGACGGGTATCCTTACAAAGATAAAGTTGTTGAGTGCAAAAAAAATGTAGATGAGGCGATTGAGAATATAAAAATGGCGACAGGTGGCACGCCTGGGAGGGATCCCGGCAGCGCGCAGGTAACGAGCACGGACGGGAAGGACAAGGCGGGACAGAATCTGTCGCAGATTGAACATGTTATTGTTATTAAGCGAGCCGGAAATAATATTCAAATGCAGCCCGGCCGTGACATCTGGTACCACGAACTGGTAGCTAAACAGGATCCAATCTGTTCAACGGTAATTATGGAAGCAACCGATCCGCTTTTTATTCTTTACACCTCCGGTTCAACCGGCAAACCCAAGGGAGTTATCCACTCGCACGGCGGATATATGGTTGGCACATATTCAACCTTGCGCTGGATCTTCAATCTTCAGCCTGATGATATTTATTTTTGCACGGCCGACTCCGGTTGGATCACCGGCCACAGTTATATTGTTTATTCACCCCTTATGAACGGGGCGACAACCTTCGTTTATGAAGGGACTCCCGACTATCCCGACCCGGGAATCTGGTGGCGACTGGTAGAAAAATATAAAATTACAAAGTTCTATACGGCCCCAACTGCAATACGCGCGCTTATGCGCTTGGGTGATGAAATTCCCAACAAATACGATTTGAGTTCTTTAAAAATTTTAGGCACAGTCGGTGAACCGATCAATCCCGAGGCCTGGCTTTGGTATCACCGGGTTATTGGAAAAGAAAAATGTCCGGTCATGGATACCTGGTGGCAGACCGAAACCGGCATGATGATGATCTCGCCGCTTCCCGCCTCGCCTCTTAAGGCCGGCAGTGCTTCCAAACCGTTTTTTGGTATTGAAACCGAAATAGTGGATGAAAAAGGCAATCCTGCGCCTGTTGACACTCAAGGATATTTAATTATCAAGAAGCCCTGGCCGTCGATGCTTATGGATGTTTACAACAATCCCAAACGCTATTTGGAAACCTATTTTCAAAATGAAGCTATCACGAATACTCAAATATTCGAAAATAAACAATTCTTTTATTTCACCGGCGACTCTGCCAAAAAAGATGCGGACGGATACTATTGGATCGTAGGTAGAAACGACGACGTTATAAAAGTCTCGGGACATCGTTTGGGATCGGCCGAACTTGAAAGCGCTTTTGTTGCCCATCCGTCGGTTGCCGAAGCCGCGGTAATCGGCAAACCTGATGAGGTAAAAGGCGAAAAAATCAAGGCATTTATAATCCTGAAGAAAGACGTCCAACCGTCTGATCAACTCAAAGAAGAGCTGAAACAACAGGTACGAAAAATGATCGGTCCGATTGCGACGCCGGATGAGATTGAATTTGTTGATAAGCTGCCTAAAACCAGAAGTGGAAAGATTATGCGCCGCGTCCTAAAAGCCCAGGAACTGGGACAACCCTTGGGCGACACCTCAACGTTGGAAAATTAAAAAACGCGCCGAGCTTTGAAGTTGTTGTTCTCAGCTCGGCTGCGCTTAGGTTAAACGAGATATCCGTAATTGATCTTAGCCGCAAAATTCGCCTACTGGCAGGTCGATCTCTTGTATCACGCGTACCTCGTGTCTCGGATTTAGTTTGATCATATTTTTTACCTGGCCTTTCAGGACTTGCTTACGCAAGCAAGCTTAAAACTTATAACTTTTTGATAACTGTTAAGACCTATAATTATTAACTATATAATATAAACGTAGCAGGTATTTTTTTATTTGTCAAGGGGTATTTTATCCTGTAGTAAAAGTTAAAGTTTTGCTTCCTTCTCTCGCGCAGCTTGCAGCTCTGAAATTTGCTCAGAAGTTAAATCACTGACTAAGGTTAATCTGTTTCTACCGTTATTTTTTGAATAATATAGAGCTACGTCCGCCATCTCAATTAGCGCTTCTTTTGATTTAATTTCCGAGTTAAATTTTTTTTCAGCAGATTCAGGAGAATTGTTAAAAACTGCAATACCCGCGCTAAAGGTTATCGGCCGTTTTAAGGCTGTTACCGCGGCAACTTCTTTTGTTAATCTTTCGGTTAAAATCCTAGCGCCTTTGCTATTTGTTTCCGGCAAAAGAAGAAGGAATTCCTCTCCTCCGTAACGAAAAGGAATATCTGTATCTCTTGCAACCCGTTTTATAACTTCGGCCACAGCTTTTAAAACCCGGTCCCCTTCGGGATGACCGTACACTGTATTAAACTCTCTAAAGTTATCTATATCAAGCATAACTGCGGCCAGATCATGATGTGCTCGTACTGCTTCGTCAAATTCTCTTTGCAGCTCTCCGACGCCGGTAGGATTTTCTGCCAAATATCCCAAATGTCTTTTATTAAATAGCCCTGTCAAAGGATCAATTAAGGCTTGATGTTGAGCTTCTTTAAGTTTCTCCCGCGATTCAGACAAAATGGCCCGGGTCGTAGGGTTTTTCCTTATTTCTTTAATATTTTGAGCCGTAATATTCCTTGCTCCTTCTTCTGGAATCCCCTGTTTAATTAAATTTCTTATCGCAGTGCCATAATTATAAGGATTTTTTTTAAGTACGATATTTTCGCCCGAATTTTCTGCCATATTATTGAATTTTTTAATTATAACAACTGTTAATATAATATTATGGAGAAAAAAGATCTAAAAAAACTTTGCAAATTAATCCGTTACGATATTCTAACCTCAACAACCGCTGCCGGGTCTGGACATCCGACATCCTCTCTTTCGGCGGTTGAACTAATGACAACGCTTTTCTTTGGTGGATTTTTGCGTTATGATCTTAAAAATCCGCAGAATATTTTTAACGACCGTGTAATTTTTTCCAAAGGACACGCCGCACCACTTCTCTATTCTTTGTACCATGCAGCCGACGCGATTTCCTACGAAGAACTTTTAACTCTGAGAAAATTTAACTCAAATTTAGAAGGCCACCCAACACCCAGGTTCAAATACGTCGATGTAGCAACCGGATCATTAGGACAGGGACTTTCTCTGGGATTGGGAATGGCAATGGGAATGAGATTGAAAATTCAGAATCTGCCCCGATTACCAAAAGTTTGGGTTCTTCTTGGCGATTCGGAAATGGCTGAAGGGCAGGTCTGGGAAGCATTGGAAATTACCTCATATTATCGTCTAAACAATCTTGTCGGAATTATTGACGTTAATAGACTGGGCCAAAACGGAGAAACAATGTACGGCTGGGACCTGAAAACCTATCAGAAACGTATTGAAGGATTCGGCTGGGAAACAATCCTGATTGAAGATGGCCATAATTTAAAACTCGTCAATCAGGCGTTCAAAAAAGTCTTGTCCTCCGCTAAAAAAAGGCCTGTCATGCTGATTGCAAAAACGATAAAAGGCAAAGGTATTTCTTTTTTGGAAGATAAAGATGGCTGGCACGGAAAGGCTTTAAATAATGAGGAGTTAAAAACAGCGTTGAAAGAGTCGGGAAAAGTTGATCTTAAGATTAGAGGAACAATACAAAGCCCTAATTTTCAAACAAATCCGAATGAGGAAAAACTTATTGCAATCAATAATAGATTAAGAGGGCTAGCGGCAGGTGGCGAGGCTGGAAGGGGTTCCGTCGACGCGCAGGTCAGGCGATATTCGCCGCCTGATGAGCAGCGATGGGAAGGAAAGCCGAGCCAGAATCTGCCGCAACTTATGGCAACCCGGGAAGCTTTTGGCGATGCGCTTCTTGATCTTGGTAAAAAAAACAACGATATCGTCGTCTTTGACGCGGAAGTAGGAAATTCTACCTATGAAAATAAATTTGCTCAAGATTTTCCGGAGCGTTTTTTCCAATTGTATATTGCTGAGGAAAATGTTGTATCTGCAGCCTTGGGATTTTCTAAAATCGGTTTTACTCCCTTTTTGTCAACCTTCGCGGCCTTTTTAACCAGAACTCACGATCAGATTCGTATGGCGGAGTATTCCAATCCCAATCTAAAAATAGTCGGCTCTCATGCCGGGGTATCAATCGGCGCCGATGGACCATCACAAATGGGGCTGGAGGATATTGCAATGATGAGAAGCGTATTAAATAGCGTCGTGTTTTACCCGTCCGATGCGATTTCCTGCGGAAAACTAACCGAAATTATGGCAAAAAATAACGGTTTGTTTTATCTGCGAACAACACGAGCCGAGACGCCTATTATTTACGATCAAAAAGAAAAATTTGAAATCGGCGGACTAAAAATTCTTCGCCAGAGCGAAAAGGACAAGGCTATTATCATCGGAGCAGGCATTACCCTCCACGAAGCATTAAAGGCTCATGCCGAGCTTAAAAAACAGGGTATTTTAACCACTGTAGTCGACCTCTACTCCGTAAAGCCAATAGATGAAAAAACCCTAAAAAAACTGGTGCAAAAAACCAGAAATATTATAGTCGTTGAAGATCATTATCCGTCGGGAGGAATTGGTGAAGCCGTTCTTTCGGTCCTAAGTTCTAATTTCGACTCTCGAGTTTCGAGTTTTATTCATTTATCTGTCCGTAAGCTCCCCCGCTCAGGCAGTTCCGAGGAACTTCTTCATTTTGAAAAAATCGATTCCGCAGCCATCAGCGAAGCCGCAAAAACCTTCTAGTACTTAATGAAACCTCAAGGCAGCTTTGGTTACTTTTACACCAACCAGAACCAGGGCGGAAATTGCTAGAAATTCTCCAAACGTTGCGAATGAAACCTCAGGAACCTTAAAAATCTTTGCTCCAAGCGCGGTTCCAACAATTAAATACTGGAAAACAAAGGGTAAAACAAAAGCCGCCAGGAAAAAAGGAGATTTTAGCTGCCGCAAATTTTTATGAACCGATCTGTGGCTTAGCCAGAGATCAATAAATATAAATGATTGAATTAGGGTCAAAACGGAAAAGGCGGCCGTTTTCCCCGCGGTTTGAAAAATCTGAAACGAAACTAAAACCAAGATCGTTCCAGAGAGACCAACCAAAAAAATGTAGATTTGATCGCGTTTTGGCAAAAGAGTCAGTTCCTTTTCCGGAGAATCTTTCATTACGCCCTGTGTGCGAGGTGAAAAAGCTAGAGCTAAAGCCGGTACGCCGTCGGTAATCAAATTTATATATAAAAGCTGAATCGGGTAAAACAAGGTAGGCAGTCCTAAAAATAAGCCTATTAGTAAAGAAAGCGCCTCTGCAATGTTGCAGGAAAGCAGATATTTAATCGCGTTTTTTAAATTTTTGATTATATTCCTTCCCTCCTCAACTGCATCAACGATCGTGGCAAAATTATCATCGGTGATAACCATATCGGCAGTCTCGCGAACCACATCGGTACCGATAAGCCCCATCGCGATTCCGACGTCTGCCTGTTTGAGAGCAATTGCATCATTTACTCCGTCGCCAGTCACTGCAACCACTTCTCCCAGCTCTTGAAATAATTTCACGATTCGGTGTTTATGAAAAGGAGTCGTCCGGGCAAAAATTTTGACCCGGGGGAGAAGTTTTAAAAGTTCCGGATCAGAATAGTTGTCGATCTGTTGACCTGTCAGGATCTCAGCACCCTCTTCTACAATGCCGCTGGAGATGCCGACTGCCTCGGCAGTTTTTTCATTATCGCCGGTAATCATTACAACTTTAATCCCTGCCTCTTTTGCCTTAGAAACGGCCTCAACCGCTTCGGGCCGCGGAGCGTCATGAATAGCAACCATACCCAATAAAGTCAAATCCGGAACACTAAATCCGAAATCGGAAACAATTTTCAAATTTGGATTTGTTTCGAGTTTCGAGTTTCGAGTTCCGGTTTTTTTATAGGCAAATGCCAAAACCCTTAAACCCTTTCTTGTCCAAACCTCAATCTGCTTGGTAATTCT
This sequence comes from bacterium, assembly GCA_021796235.1. GTDB lineage: Bacteria > Patescibacteriota > Microgenomatia > UBA1406 > GWC2-37-13 > JAJYOJ01. The sequence goes on from JAJYOJ010000008.1 coordinate 31,692, forward strand.
CTCCCTCTCCCCCCAACTCAACTTTGCTTCCTGTCTTCCTCTTTGGACTTTATCACAAAGAGCTAGAATCGACTCCGGCGCACCTTTTGAAAAACAAAAGTTCTGATTTTTGATCTTTGATTTTTGATTCTGAACTATTACCGACATCATTTTACTCACGCTATCGAACGGTTTTTCAGCAATTATTTTCCATTCGTTTCTCACCATATCCGGTACCAACCCGGTTTTTTGTGCCAGATAAAGAAGAGCTCCTTCGGTTGGATCACCTAAAACATCATATCTTTCGTGATCGGTTACCTCAACGAGGGAAGCTGTAGAACATAAAATACCGTCTAAAACCATTAGATTAAACGGATGGTTGGCAAGTTTTGGCAAATTCTTTTCCTCGTATAGATTACTATCAATAAAAACTTCTTTAACCTTCATTTTATTAGTCGTCAACGTCCCTGTTTTGTCAGTTGCAATCAAAGTAATGCTCCCCAATCCTTCGATTGCTGCTAATTTTTTCACGATCGCCTTTTTTTTAGCCATTTGTGAAACTCCCATTGCCAAAGTTATCGTCATAACAGCCGGAAGTCCTTCTGGGACAACCGCGACCGCAAGCGATATAGCCAGTAAAAAGGCCGGAAAGTAACCTGAACCTTCCAGGAAAGACAGAACAAAAACTGTGAGAGCAATTATTATTCCCAAAATACCAATTATGCGGGTCAAACTCGCAAGTTTCTTTTGGAGCGGAGTTGCGGTGTCTTCGATCTCGGACAGATGAGTTGCGATCGAGCCAAATTTGCTCTGCATGCCGGTTTTGGTTATTTTGGCAAATCCCCTACCGCGCGCCACCACCGTACCCATGAAAATTGCGTCATTTAAGTTCTTAGCAACAGGTAGCGATTCGCCGGTTAAAACTGCTTCGTTTACTTCCAAATTCATCGCCTCAACAATTTTTGCATCAGCCGGAATTTTTGCTCCTTCTTCTATAAAAATAACATCTTCCGGAACCAGGTAACGGCTATCAATTTCTGTCTGTTTTCCATCCCTTATAACTCTGATTTTTGTAATCGCCATGTTTTGCAAAGACGCAATGGCTTCTTCGGCTTTTTTCTCCTGATAAAGTCCAAAAATTGCATTTAAAATAACTATTGAAATAATTAAACTTCCGTCGACTGGCTCTTTTATAAAGAAAGAAAAAAACGCGGCAAAGATCAAAAGAATCGTTAAGAAGTTATTAAATTGTTCAATAAATTTTAGGATAAACGGCTTTTTCTTTTGCTCTGTAATAATATTTAAACCGTATTGTTCCAGCAACTCATCCGCTTTCGCGGAACTCAAACCATTCATAGAAAACTTGGTTACAGTAAGTGCGTTTTTCTGTAAAGAATTAATGCGATTATAAAATAAAGAAGCAAACCATACGGTGACAAAAATGTACTAAAAATCAGGCCCAAAATTGCAATAACCAAATAGGTAAAAAACTCGCCGATTTTAATAAGCGACCGGGTCGTTAACAGAAAGAAAAAAACTACTACCAATGATTCCAGACGAAAAGGCTGAAGCGGAAACTTTAAAAAATAGGCGAAAACTATAATTGCTCCAAATAAGATAATAAACCAGTCTTGTTCGCTAATGTGTATCCGCTTAAAAAAAATCATAGTTGTTTACCGGAAATTGATTGTAATAAGGTATTAATTATGTTTAGCGGTCTAAGCAAAAAATTAAGCCTTTGATTATAAATATAATACTGATCAAGACTGAAGGCAAGAATTAAAGCAGTCAAAGATAAGAGAAACATGACAAATAGTTTTTTCTTATCAATAAAATTCATCATAATAACATTTAGTATAGTATAAAATAGTTATTGTTATGAAACTATCATCCACCATAGTTAAAATTGCGTTATTCTTCTTTCTTAGTTTTGCCGCCATCATTGTAACTTATCAACTGTCAGGCCACCAAGCGTTACAAACCTCTACTAAAGCCATCGAGAACGAATGCAGCTATTGTTTAACCGAGCCTTCCTGCTGCGGACAAATAATCGCGCAACTTAATCAAGCCGGCGATGTTACCGGCCTGCCTGATAACCAACAACCTTATCACGCCTGTGATTGGCCAATTAGAGGATACTGCCAGCCGAAAACCTGTAATCAACTACCGGCAGGAGGTAAATATAGAGGCAACTGTGGATGGTATTGGATGTTCCATGATGCCAGCGGCAATAGCTACAATTTAGGTACGAACACGCCGACTGGATACGGCTGCATGATAGGCCTCTCAGAATCTACAATGCAACCCCGCTGTACCGGTACGGGGGAAATCACCCTTGCACCATCCGGTTCGGCTACACCAACAGCTCCTCCTGTTAGCCCTACCTCACAGCCCACCGAGCCAACTCTTCCTGCTGCTCGTCCGTCCACGCCAACGCCCCTGCCTTCTCTTGAACCCACTCCAATTTTTTATGTAACGCCTGAGCTACAGTTTCCGGGATCGTATACTGACTTTGAATCACAACAACCAACGCCTGAAGTACCGATCACGCCATTTACCTTACCGGCTTTGAAAATTCAGGTCAATTTTGCTAAGGTAGGTTTGCAATCAGCCAAAGCCGTGGATCTTTTCAGCTATATTTTCCAAATAATAAGATATTATGATTCCAAGTTGGAAAATTCAATAAATAATGAAGTTACTACTATTTTACGAAGATAGTTTATTTCTTTAGTTTCTGATAGGTTTCTTCCATCACTTCGATAAACTTGTTGACAATTCCTTCCGCCTCCTCAAAGCTTACAGCTTTTAAATTATGGGGAAAATAATGAAAAATCTGGTTGCGGCCAACTTTCCACATGTCCCAAATTTTTCCTGCCAGTTCATCACCGGCCGCAGCGCTTATTTTTTTATAAAGAGACCTGTCTCCGAGCTGACCCATCAGGTTAGGCGACATCAGTTTGCCTAAACGCAGATGGTCAGAAATATAATCCAGATGGGAAATAAAACCAATATCTTTGAAGAGCCTTTTCAAAAAACCCTCATAAGCCTTGGCAAAGGGAAAGATAAGAAATGAGTAATCTTTAAAACGGTAGGCGTGCTCTTTAATAATATCATTCATTAAGTACTGACCTTCTAAAATCAGATCCTTTTGCTCTTGTGGAATATATTGCCAGAACTCACCGTATTGATCCGCGGCTTTAGCCATAACTATTAATCTTACCATAAAATAAAATCAGTTGATTTTTAATTTTACGCTACTAAAATAATCGTAGAAGCTATGAAAACTATCTCAGAACTGATTGAACGAAATATTTTAGAAGATGAGTTTGTTGAAAAGCGTAAAAGACTGCCGTTGCATCTCAAATTCCCAGTTATAACTATTTCTCGAGAAAAAGGTTCGGGCGGAAGACCAATTGCGCTTCTTGTTGCAAAAAAGCTGGGAAAACCTTGGAAGGTTTATCACAAAGAAATAATTGATGAGATTGCCAAAAAAATCCATCTTGAGAATGAGCTGGTTAATGAAATTGACGAAAGGAATATTCCTTTTATTGAAGAAATCATTGCTGATTTTTTTGGTAAACGCTATCTTAATCTAAACAGCTATTACAGACAGCTTGTAAAAATAATTTCTGTAATCGGTCAACGCGGTTATGCAGTCATCATAGGCCGTGGAGCTAATTTCCTTTTGCCAAATTCCCTTAAGGTCAGAATTATTTGTGAGATGCCCCAGCGCATAGCCTGGCTTATGGAACATGAAAATTTTACTAAGCGGGAAGCAATGGCGCAGATTGAAAAATCCGATGCAGAGCGCGGAGACTTTGTCGATGCTGTATTTCGCCATGATCCAAAAAAAGCCCATCATTATGATCTGGTAATCCGTACCGGGCCAAATCTTTCGATCGAAAACGCTGCCGATCTGATTGTCTTTGAAGCCAAGCGAAGGTTTAAACTCTAAATTAAATCTTATTCAAGTCTAATCTCAGCGATGGACTCATTGTGCTTTTGATGAAAACCGAAGTTATGTGATTTTTTCCTACTGTAGCGACAAACTTTTCGGCATTTTCGGAAAGATCTTTTTCAGCAAAAGATATTTTACCAATCATCTGGTGAATAATCGGAGCTTTAGGTTCGGTTTTGAAACGAAGCATACCTTTGGCAAATTTTTTGAGTAATTCTTCCGGCTTGGGAGAAATCGTACCGGCTTTGGGATTGGGCATAAGACCTTTGGGCCCCAAAATCTTGGCAAACTTAGCTAGCTTTGGCATGTAAGAGGGATGCGTCACTAAAATATCAAAATCAATTTTGCCTTTTTCAATGTCGGCTAATACTGTATCATCAACAATTTTTACCTTGGTAATTTTTCCGGTTGAATGAGGTAAATCGATCTCCCCTTTTAGGCCGGCTGAATCGACGTTAAGATGCAGTTCAACCGATTCATCAAATTTTGTGTACTTAAGTTTTTTCAGGAGTCCAATTGCTTCTGTCAGAGTATAGGTTTTGGTTTTATCTATTTCTTTTCTGGCTTTTTGGTAATTTTTACCCCTTGTCCGCTGAAGCCCAACTCGTTTTTTGGAAACGGTCTTGGGCGAAGGCGGAACGGATGCGATATTTTTTTCTTTCCCCCCCGAAACTTTGGCGGAAGCGGGTTCTTTGACTTTGCTTACTAACTTTTTTTCCTTAGACCGCTCTTTCTGTTCTTTCTTTTGTTTCTCTTCGACCTCTTCCAAACCGATAATTCTCGTGCGAATTTTTCCCATTTAAAAAATTTAAAATTATAAATTATTCTACGTCTATACCCATTGATCGGGCTGTTCCGGCAACAATCTTTTTAGCACTTTCAACATCATAGGCGTTTAAGTCTGCCAGCTTTTCTTTGGCAATTTCTTCGACCTGTGCCTTGGTAAGTTTTCCAACCTTTTCCGTATTCGGTTTGCCTGAAGCTTTTTGCAAGGCAAGTTTTTTCTTGATCATGGCAGCTACCGGTGGAAGTTTAGTTATGAATGTAAATGATCTATCCTCAAACACTGTAATTACCGCTGGAATAATCTGCCCTTTCATTTTTTGCGTCCGTGCATTATATTCTTTGATAAAATCCATGATCGGGACACCGTGTTGACCTAATGCTGGTCCCACTGGTGGGGCAGGAGTCGCTTCTCCCGCGGGAAGATTCAGCTTAATTATTGTTTTAACTTTTTTGGCCATTTATTATAGTTTTGCAACCTGTAAAAAATCTAACTCTACCGGTGTTTCCCGGTCAAAAATCGAAACCAAAACTCGGACTTTTCCTTTTTCTTCATCAATCGCTTCAATCGTACCCAAAAAGTCGGAAAACGGACCTTCGGTGATTTTGACTGCTTCACCTACTGAGAACTTTGTCCTAAACTTTGGCTGTTCTTGCTGGACAAACTTCATAATTGCGTCAACCTCTTTTTCTGAGATTGGAGTTGGTTTTAAACCGGCTCCCACAAAACCAGTTACGCCCTCGGTCGTCCGAACCACTAGCCAGGAGTCGTCGTTTAATATCATACGGACTAAAATATAACCTGGAAAAACTTTTTCATTTTGCTTGGTTTTTTTCCCTTTTTTGACTACGACGATTTCTCTTATTGGAACAACTATATCGAAGATATTTTTTTCCATTCCCAAACTTTTTATGCGCTGTTCCAGCGCGTGCTTGACGCGCGCTTCATAACCGGTCTGGACATGGATGACATACCATTTAGCCTGGTCACCAACCATCTGCGTGGTTTTTACAACCTCTTTTTTCTCTTCGCTTAAATTTTGATTAGTCATGGATAGTTAACGAATTAGCGAAATTGAGTAATAAAATTCAACCCGCTCGCCAGAAAAAGATCAATTATACCGATATATATCCCAATTATCAAGGATATCCCAATCACAACAGCAGTCAGCCTAACGGTTTCGTTTTTGCTGGGCCAGGTAACTTTTTTTAGTTCCTCAGCAATATCTGTTGCGAAATTTTGTCGGTTTATCTTTGCGTCGGCAGCCATGGGGAATATTGTACCATAAAATGCCACCCTTTTGATATAGTTAAATTATGCCTAACGAAATCGTTCAATCGATTATTTTAATCGTCACTGTCTCCCTCGCCTTTCTCTTTCCTAAAACCGATCTAGGAAATTACGCTGTCCAGATTGCGGCAACCTTATTTATTCTTTTGTTTATCAGCCGTAGATTTTTGCTTGAAAATTCCGTCTCAAAACTTTTGGAATCGGTGGTTTTTACCTTTGTTATTCTCTTGATTGTTAATACTACCGGTCAAACTGCCTCTCCATTCTTCTTTCTCGTATATTTTCTCCTTTTCTCTTTAGTTCTTCTCCTCGAACCAATAATCTCAATAACAATGACCTTTACTTTAATAATATTTTTCCTTTTATCACTTCCTCCGGGTCAATCCTTCGAAAAATTTTTGCCTGTACTGTCTTTGGCTTTCCTGACGCCTTTTGCTCTTTTTCTGGGACAGGGATATCTACAAAACAAGATCCTAACAACTAAAAATGAAAACCTGCAGGAAGATACATTTTTATTTCTATCTCTTATGCTTAAAAATCATGTGAAAAATATACGTTCTGCGGCTGATAACTTTGTTGGCGACCACCAACTGGAAGTAATCAAAAAATCCGCCCGGCAGATGGAAAAACTTATTGAGAAGTTTGAAAAGGCAAAATAGGTCGCAGTATAAAGTATGGAGTATTTAATATTCAGCAAAAAAATTTTGCAAGTCTTTTTTTTCGTCTTTCTACTCTATGCTCTATGCTCTATACTACCGATAAAGGCTTTCGCCGATAATATGAACTCTTCCCACTTTCAGATTGAGTTCGGCAATATAAATATTGCTTCCGGAAACAAATCCTCGAGCAGCTACCAGATCTCCGATACCTTAGGTCAAACCGCAGCCGGAGAGTTCCAATCAACCGGTTACATAATTCTCGCCGGTTTTCAGTATATTCACTCAATTATTCCTTTTAAATTTTCTATTTCAAACATCAATATGAATCTGGGTACAATTTCACCCAATACCTTTGCCCAGGCGACCACCGCTTTGACTGTTTCTTTTGGCGGAGCCGGACAGTATCAGGTCACCACCGTCGAAGAAGGAAAACTAAGTACGCTTGCCGGAATTTCAATACCGGACACCGCCTGTGACGGTTCACCTGGTTGTACGCCAACCTCGGCTGCACCCTGGACCCAAAATAATTCTGCGTATGGATTTGGCTATAACATGTCTGGCCAAGATGTCCCAAACGACTTCTTGGGAGGTTCGTATTACCGACCGTTTGCCGACGATACACAAGCGGGTATACCAACGGTTATTATGAGCAACCCGAATGTCGGAAGGAATCGACAGTCCACCCTAACAGTTCGCGCCAATGTTTCAAATGCGCAACCTAACGGAACCTATCAAACGATATTAAACTTTGTCGCAACACCGAGCTACTAACCATATGATGATGAGACAAAAGAAATTTTTTTCACTTTCGAGAGCCCGCATTTTTGCGGGAAGACTCTCGTGTGAAAAAAATTTCGTTGTCGAATCATTTATCAATTCTATTGGAGTTATAATTTTCATTTTTTTAGTTTTTGTTCCCAATGTTTCTGCCCAACAAATTACTCTTTCCCTCTCTCCTCCCCACCTCGAACTCGTTGCCAAACCCGGAAAATCGGTTCTTATCGCTTATGACCTCCAAAATTTGGCCGATCCTACGATTATGACAGCGACAGTCTTGCCGTTTATACCAAAAGACAATCTCGGCAACATTCAAATCCTTTCCCAATTTCAGGGTCCAATTCGTTTTAGTCTTGACAACTCCGATCTCCAGCTTGATAAACCATTTTTTATGAAAAGTCACGATCGGACACAATTGCTTTTACGGATACGTGTGCCTGAGGGTGCTCCAAATGGCGATTATTACTACACTCTTTTAGCCTCAAGCCAACCTCCGACCAACGCAAGTGGCGGATCCGCCTCTCTTGCTAGAGCAACGATCGGTTCCAATATTCTGATAACCGTCACAGAATCCGGTTCCGTTGAAGCCAAAGGCAAGATCGTACTTTTTGATCTTTTAGGCGGATATAAAATCCCTTTGCTCGAAAATACTAAACTTTTCGACAGTTCTTCTAATATTCCGGTTGTCTTGCTGGTACAAAACGAGGGGAAAAATTTTATCAAACCCCAGGGACGGATCACGCTTAAAGGCAGCTTTGCTGAAACCGCAACTTATGATATTTTGGGACAAAATATACTTGCCCAGTCGCAAAGACTGATTCAAGCCACCCCGTCAGCGGAATTAAATTGCGACAACACAAAATCCGAAACCGCTTGCCTACATCCCTATTCACTTCTATTATCAGGTTTTTTCCTTGGTAAATATAATTTGTCAACTGCTATAAATTTTGGTGAAGGAGTTCCCAATGTTTTTGCCGCTACTGCTTTTATAGCACTTCCATTTAAATTCCTGGCGGGAATTTTGCTCGCGATTATAATAGCGATTATTGTTATAAAACGCTTCAGAAAAACCGATGAGGATTAAACTTCTATAAGGCTCTACTAAGCCTCAAACTTTCATAATTGTTGACTATAAGCGATTGACTCTTCTTTAAACTTCTTCTAATAATTAGGGCATGAATGGTTTTCTTGAGTCTTTTTTGCCGATTTTAGAGGGATTTAAAAAATATAAAGTTGAGGCTTTTTTGCTTTCAACCGCAAGCATTATTACTCTCATTTCAGCTCTAATCTTTGTCTCAAACCTGGGTAACCAACAAGGTTTTAAAAACAAAACTGTTGCGGAGGTCGAGATTAAACCTAAACTGGATGCTATTTACGTCGAACTTGCCGGTGCGATCGAAAGACCTAATGTATACGAGGTTACGAATGGTGCTAGGCTTAAAGACGCTCTAATTCTTGCCGGCGGACTTACCGCTTCAGCTGACCGCTCTTATTTTAGTCGAAACTTTAATCTGGCAGAAATTTTAGGGGACCAGGAAAAAATTTATATCCCAACTACTGTTGAAGTAGAAGAAGGAGTTTCAGGAATCCCAAACGCAATCTCAAACCTATCCCAACCTGCCAGAATCAACCTTAATTCAGCCAGCCTCCAGGAACTTGATACGCTCCCGGGCGTCGGCGAGGCAACTGGAAACAAAATTATTCAAGGCAGACCATATAAATCACCGGATGAGCTTCTATCTAAAAAAATCGTTGGCCAAAGCTTATACGATAAGATAAAAGATTTAATTGCTTTGGATTAATATGCATGCCTAATCCATCAATCTTTACGTCGGTTATAAATTCTTATCTTCCCGAACCGCACGCCTCGCTTTTAAACGGTATTATCTTCGGTATTTCGTTAAAAACATCAAAAATTTTTTTCCAGGAACTTAAGATTGTTGGGTTACTCCATCTAGTAGTCTTATCTGGAATAAATATAACTCTTTTAGCCGCCATAATCGGCTCTTTAACTAGTTTTTTTAGCAAACGAGTGTCAATCCTGCTAACGATACTAACCATAATTTTATTTATCCTGTTCGTAGGTCCTCAAGCCCCAATTGTCAGGGCTGGCATTATGGGTATCTTAACGCTCGTAGCAATTCTATATGGAAGAAAAACTGCCGCCTTATATGCTCTTTTTCTGTCGGGTTTTTTCATTCTTATCTTTTGGCCCAGTTGGATTAAAACAGTTTCTTTTCAACTCTCATTCGCAGCCACATTCGGAATAATAATTTTTGGTAAAACTTCTGTCAGCAAGAGTGAAAGTATACAGGGAAAAATATTTAGCTCGCTTAAAAACGACCTAAGAACTTCGTTGGCGGCACAGATCTTTACTGCTCCGATTATTTTTATCTATTTTAAACAGGTTTCATTTGTTTCACCTCTTGCCAACCTCTTGGTAAGCTTTCTGGTTTCACCCCTAATGATCTTCGGATTCCTCACTGCAATCCTGGGTAAGATCAGCTTTTGGCTTGGGTTACCTTCGGCACTTATATCATTCGGACTGCTGCAATATATGGTTTTTATTATAAAAACCCTGGCGCATATCCCTTTTGCCTTTCAGCAATTCTAACCTATGAACGATAATCCTCTCGATAAAAAAGTTATCTTTCTGGCGATTTTCTTCGCTCTCTTGATGCTGGCTACAACGTTCCTAAATAGTTTTCTTGACGGACGGACGAAAATAGTTTTTTGCGCTGTAGGTCAGGGTGACGCCGCCTATATCCGGATAAAAAATAATTTTGACCTTCTAGTCGACGCCGGACCCGACCGAAGCGTCTTAGACTGCCTCGGTAAATACATGCCCTTTTATGATCGTAAAATTGAACTCGTAGTCCTAAGTCATCCGCAAAAAGATCACTACGGAGGTCTATCATACCTTTTGGACCGCTATAAGATCGACCAAATATTAATGAGTCCGATTGGCAACCCAAACAAAACATTTACCGGCTTAAAGGAAAAAATTAAGAAGAAAAGGGCTTTAGTGTCCTTGGTACAAGCAGGCTTGAAGGTTAATCTTGACACCGCTCAGCTTTTATTTTTATCGCCGACGGGTGTCGCAAGCGGAAAGGCCCCGTCGGATGAGAATGATTTCTCTCTCGTCTTTCTTTTCCAGGAAAATAATTTTCGGGTTTTGTTTACAGGCGATGCATCAACCAATGTAATAAATAGACTATCAAATCAAGCAATTCCTAAAATAGACATCTTAAAAATACCCCACCATGGCTCAAAAAACGGACTAACCAAGAAATTTTTATTATTAGCAGATCCAACTCTATCAGTGATAAGTGTAGGAGCGAAAAATTCTTATGGTCACCCGTCAAATGAGCTGCTAGATATGCTCAAAGCCACAAAAACCGATTACAAACGGACGGACAAAGATGGCGATATTATGTTTAAATTATGAGAGAAGAATTCCACGAATCTCTTTAAAGATATCAAATGCTTCAAAACCAATCCATTTCTCACCTACAAGCTCTTTTGGTAATCCCGGATCGAGGCGTAACATATTCACATAGTTGGCCAGTACTTTTTTTAGCTTGGCCGGTTTTTCTTCGGTAGAAGATAGAATCTCATGCCAGGCTTTAAATAGTTCACGATATTTTTCATCGAGAGAGGTCTTCCCCCAAACCTTTTCAATTAAAACCTCACGATCGCCAAAAACATGCTCCGAATCAAAAGACTGAATATATTTCTCTTCCTCTTTGCCAAAAACTAAGTCTTTTAGATTAGCGATAATCGGGTGTGGCGTAATCCAGAAAGATCTGTGCCATGGTCCCAAACCCCAACCCTGCATCGCTCTTCGTAAACGATCGCGCATTTCGCGTTTTTTCTCAGGAATTTCATAGGAAATCACTCGCCATTTGCCATCCCATTTATCGCCCAAGAAACGAAAGAAAGGAAACTGAAGGTAGATTTCTTTTAAACCTTTTATTGTAATTTTATACTCACCTTTTTCATTTTTCTCAATAAGCTCTTCTTTAAGGAGGCCCGAAATTGTACCCCGTGTCTTTTGATTTAACGTCAGGTCGAAAATCTTCTGGACTTTTTCATCAAGATTTAAATATGGATTGTTTGAGTTAGACAGAAGGAATAAAGCGAGTAAAATTTTCGTCCGTCTTTCTTTAATCGGCATAACAATTACAATTTAACAGACGGAAAATTATTTGTCAAGTCCGATAATCATCGGACTCAAGAGTGGATATTGACAACAATCTATAATTATTCCATACTAAAAATAATGAAGAGAGTCTTAACGTTATTTTTTTTCCTACAATTTGCTTTAATTTTTTGTTTAGGGTTCAGTTCGCCAGTCAGGGCGACTCTAACTTCTGCCAGCGATACTCTTTCCAATGCACGCCTCTCTTTTGTTTCGCCTCTTGGCCAATCGGCTAGCGCATCTACAACAACCATAACTTCCAGTAGCGATCTTACCAATCTCTTTTCCCGTGACGCTGTTTGTTTTACTGACCAAAATCTAAATAGCTGTAGCGGGGATACAACCTACAAAGTTGTAAACGTTCCCTCTCAAACTTCTAGAACCTTTGAAATAAGTCCGGCTTTGTTAACCGATTTGACAACGTCTAATATTATTCTGGCGGCCCAATCTGCTATCCATAGAGTTGTTTTTACCACTTCAATATCAGTAACAAATCCGGTTTTTGAGGTTCAAATCCCGGGCAGCCTAACGGATTTAGTCAGCAATAGTGGTTTTGCCCTGGGCGGATTGACTGCTAATGATATTGACTGTTCAGTTGGGACTGCGTCAGTTACACCCCAAGCTTTGACCGGCAGTAATTATCATTCAATAAAATGTACGGTAAACGGGACGGTCAATGCAGGCACCCAAATAACGATAAGAATTGGCAAGACACACAGTCTTATCAATCCTGCTCCCAATTCCAGCCATAGTTTGGGTAATGCTGACATCTATCGAATCGCAATCTACGAATATGACTCGAGCGGCAATCTTATTGATCAGACTAAAATAAAAGCCGCCCCAATCGAAGGTGTTCTCGTCTCGGGCAATGTGGTAAATCCGTCTCTAATCCAACGCTTTGTTTTGTTTGGCTATACTTCCCCGCACGCACTAGTAACCCTCAATCTTTCGGAGGCAGTCTATCAAGCTTATGCCGATGGCACTGGCTATTTTAATTTTGTCAATCCTATCCAATTCAGTTCCGCAACCAAAGAACCGTGTTTATCCTCTCAAGACCAATTAGGCAGACTCTCTTCCCCGCTTTGTCTTGCCCCGATACCGCCTGTCCAAGATGTAAATATTGGCCCGGTTATTATGCCGCCTACAATCTCCTTGGATAAACCACACTACTACGTAGGCGACGAGGTTCTTCTTTCAGGCCAAACAATACCAACTACCAGCGTCAATTTGTTTCTCTTTACAAAAAACAGTTCGCCTTCTTTAGCTAATCTCTCATTGATTAAACCGGTTGAGGCGTTCATTTTTCCCCAGTTTTTATCCCAAGCTGATAATGGCGGCAACTTCTCTGTTGAGCTACCGTCTTCCGCCGCCAAAGACTACCGTCTTTTTGTGACAACTAACTTTCAAAACCATACCTCACCCCAAAGCATTATTCTCAATTTAAGTATTCTGCCGATTTGGATGATCATTATTGAATTTTTGCGGTTACTCTGGTCGATAATAACAAACAGACTTATTGAGTTGATAATAATTGTAGAGCTGATGGCTCTGATATTCTACATAGTCCGCCGCTATCTTCATCCCCACGCGATTTCCAAAACTCGCGCCCTTATTCTTCGCCAGCCTATCGCTCTAATTAAGGAGAATACCGATCTTATTAAAGAAGATACTGATATTGTAGAAGTCTAATAAAAAGACAGATGGGCTTTTTGCGGTAACGTTTGCCCGTCTACCGTTACTAAAAGATAATACTCCCCCGCTTTACCTGAAGCTACATCAAACACAGCTTTTCCGAAATTATCAGTAACCTCCTGAACTGCGCTTATTGTTAGATTGCTATTAGGGCTTAGTGAAGCCCTCTTGCCTAAAACACCCAAGCCTTGGCTATTTAAGACAAAAACCGTCACACGAATCTTTTCTTGCCCATTTGCCAAGGAGCGAAGCGGTGTAACAAAAAGGTAGGAATTATCCACAGAAAAGGCTGTCTGTTTTACACTGGCCCGTCCTATAAAGATTCGCGCCTCATAAAAACCAAAAAAACCAATAGCTAATATAATGATAAAAAGGAGAAAAATTAAGAATAAAATTAGTTTCTTCATGGATGTAAAGCCTCACTCTAATAATAAATCAACCTGAAATAATTGTCAAGACGCTAGTTTTTCAAAAATAACCTTAAAGCTAAAAAAAATACTATAGGTAGCGTTTAACTACACTGTTCCCGCTACCTAAAGCGTCTGGGCTAATAAATCAACCTAGCAAACAATGAAGCAAAAATAGCAATTAAAAATATAAATTGCTAAAGTAGGCACAAATAATCATAAATTTTTGCAATCACCGAAAATGATTTTAAGAAAAACTTTCTGGTTGCAACATATTTTCAGTCAACAAAAACTAATAAATTAATTAAAAACTTCTAAATAATAATCTTCAGGCTCATCTATAATTATAATAATTATTATACATATTCCATACTATAAGCTTGTTGATATATATTGATATATATAAGACAGAGAGAAATATTTGCGTTAATTAAGATAAGTTCAATTAAATTATATTATAAGCTAATCAAAACTAAACCTTATTTTACAAGATATCAGCCTCTTAACTACATCAAAATATGAACTTAATAGCACTTGACATCCTTATTATTATTGTTTTATTATGAAATTGTATGGTTAATAGGTATAATTTTTATAATCTCGAAGCCTCATTCAAGCAGTTTCTCCTTGCGGGAAATAATAATCCGACCTCAATAAAAAATTATCTTTCGGATTTAAGACATTTCTTTGGCTGGCTTACGTTTTATCTAGAGAGCCATCAGCTAAACGACATAAAGGTCTCTTTCAATGATGAAGTTTTACGAGATTATAAAAGTTACCTCCTGGAGAATAAAATACCAAGATTGACTATTAATCGAAGACTGTCAACGCTCCGAAAGTTTGGATCTTTTTGTCTAGCTCAAGGTTGGTTAAATGATAACCCGGCAAAAAAAATTCATAATCTAGAAGCTGTTAGTCAAAATGAAAACAATAAGCTCTGGCTGAGTTTTAGTAAAGACATATTAGTCGACGCGTCAACTCAATCTGAAGTCGACATTTTACACGATGATATTAGAGATTTTTTAGCGATTATAAACCCAAAAAATTAATGATAAAACCAATTTTAAATTATATTATCAAGGCCTATCACAGCCTAAAAAACTGGTTTGATCCGGCCTTGGAAAGTAGTCCTTACATTGGTTTTCCTCTTTATCGGAACCGACGAGCCTTTCGCCGCCAACGCTACCTATGAAATTTATCACGATCGAACAAATACAGCTTTATCTAAATAAACTTAACGAACGTGGAGAATCGCCTTCGGCGATAAAAAAAAGACTCAGATCTGTGAATAAGTTTCTGAATTGGGCTCATCAGAAAGGCAAAATTGATGATGTCAATTTTAAGCAGATTGATAAATTGATCGCTAATTTCACTATTACTACATCTCCGAACGTTGATAAATATGAAGAAATAAAGCCCCAGATGGCTAAAAGTGAAGGAAAATCGTTTATAACCACAACTATTCAAAAGCTAAAAAATAAAACTTTCATCACCGGTTTAGGAATACAACACTACATAGGTTTTTCAATACTTTTGATTTTTATGGCTCTTTTGGGATCTGGCATCTACAGTCAATTTTTTGGCAATCTACCTACTCCCTTTGCTTACCCAGCCTCTTAACTACATCAAAATAT
>JAJYOJ010000018.1 GCA_021796235.1 bacterium
GACTCCATCGCCAACCATCGCCACGATATTGCCTTTTTTTTGAAGCTCTTTTACTTTATCTACCTTCTGATTTGGCAGTACTTCGGCAAAAACAGTGTCAACATTGAGTTTTTTTCCTACTTCGAAAGCAACGTCTCGGGTATCGCCTGTCAACATCGCTACATTTATCTGCATCGCATGAAGTTTCTCTATCACTTCATTTGATTGCTCCCGGATAATATCGGCAAGCAGAATAACTCCCTCAAGTTTTTTATTGATAATGACATAAACGGGCGTATTGCCTTTCATGCGGGATTCGTCAAAGCCTTTCATATCATTGCCGACTCCAAGTTCTTGGAGCAGTGCTTTATTACCAACGGTAACGATTTTTCCGTCAACTATGCCGCTTGCTCCTTTTCCCGGATAAGATTTAAAGTTTTTCACTTCGGGAATTTCAATATTATCTTTTTTTGCTTTATCAACGATACTTTTACCAATAGAATGCTGCGAATGAGATTCGACTGCGGCAGTCAAACGTAGTAAATCATTGATTTTCAAGCTTGTGTCTTGTTTTTGAACGATATCTGTTACTCCAAACTCTCCCCTTGTTAATGTTCCGGTCTTATCAAAAACCACATAATTCAGTTTTCTGGCAATTTCCAACCCCTTCATGTCTTTGATGAGAATGCCATTTTTTGCTCCCAAAGTAGAAGTAATAGTTGTTACTGTTGGAATTGCCAGTCCAAGAGCATGCGGACAGGCAACTACGATAGCGGCAACAGCTGCGGTGGCGGCAAAGATGACTCCTTGAGGCAGAACAAATGCCCAGGTGATAAATGAAGCTGTACCTGCTGCAATTGCAACATAAAATAGAACTCCCGCAGCGCGGTCCGCAAGATGTTGAACGTTTGGCTTTGAAGCTTGAGCTTCTCGGATAAGCTTCATAATTTGGGATACGGCCGTATCGGCTCCGGTTTTACTAACCTCAATGGTTAACGAACCATCCTGATTGAGAGCGCCGCCAATAACTAGGTCGCCTTTTTTCTTGGCTACCGGTCGTGATTCACCGGTGAGCATCGATTCGTCAACCGCGCTTTCACCATCTATTACTACTGCATCGATTGGGATTTTTTCTCCCGGCTTAACCAGTACACGATCTCCTTTTTGAAGTTCACTCGTTTGAACGTCTTCGATTTTCCCATTCTTTAAGACGTGAGCTCCCGGAGGAATTAGTTTTGCCAAATCAGCCAAAGCGCCGGTTGCACCCCGTACGGCTCTCATTTCCAGCCAATGACCAAGGAGAAAGACGGAAATAAGGGTCGAAATTTCCCAGTACAATGATTCTCCGGGGAAAAGAAAAGTCGCTGCGACGGAAAAAGCATAACCAACAGTTATGGCAAATGCCACTAAAGTCATCATAGCGGGATTTCTGCGCGATAATTCTCCTTTGGATGCATTGAAAAAGGGAATGCCGCCGAACATAAAGATGAATGAACCGATTAAAAATAAAACAAATTCGCGTCCCGGAAAATTTAGAGGAAAATGGAACCATTTCTGGATATTGGGCGAAAGAAGCATAGCTACTACAACAAAAGGCAAGGTGATAAAGAACCGTTTTCTGAAATCATGTTCCATCGAAGCGTGATTTTCGTGTCCATTATGTTCAGCAGTCATCGGAACCAGTTTCATCCCGCACTTGGGACAATCTCCGGGCTCTTCTTGTATTACGTCAGGATCCATGGGGCAGGTATAAAGAACGCCACTATTGCTATGAGCTAGATGTTTTCGCGGAGCTGTGTCCATTTTCGCATCATACATGTGATGTTTATCATTTCCATTTTTTTTAACAAGGTTCATGCCGCATTTTGGACAACGACCAGGTTTGGCCATTTGAACTTCAGGGTGCATTGGGCAGGAATATGTGTTTTGTTTTTGATCCATATATTTATGATAGATTATTAATCTATAAATTCCATTTGAATTTCCTATCTGGGACTTCTGCAACATTTCTAATGACCAGTTCAATGTATTTTGTTTGAGATAACGGAGTGTTAAAAGTAAGAGCTCCGTTTCGATGGTGACCGCCTGGGCCGGAACCATCCCAACTTGAATTCGTATAGCTATTGCCTTTATCGTCAACTAATACCGCAATTTTCGTCACGTCAAAAGACAAGTCAACAGAATGAGTGTTAAAGGCAACTAGAAATTGCGGATTTTTCCCTGTTTCCACCACTTTTGGAGTTACTTCGATCGTGACATTAGCTTCTTCATTTACCTGCGGAGCAAATTTGCCTGTTGGCTGTTGTTTATCCGTTTGTTGATTTTGAGATGATGCCGCTATATTACTTTTGTCTGCTTTGAAAATTAAGTACACAACAACTACGAGGACCAAAACAAAACCAAGCGCTAGAAACTTGTTTAAATTAGTCATATTGGAGATAAACCCGAAACTGGTAACTTTCCCTTTGATTTTATTAATCTGTCCGAGCATATAAAATATTCCAAAGATATTCATGACGACTCCAAGAAGGATGAGCGGAATCTGATATTGGGTCAGAAAAACCGCCAGTCCTGATAATCCGATAACCGGCAGCACATCGCTTAGGTGATGTACGCAGCAGGCAATCATGCTGACGGCTGATGTGCCGGTTGATGCGGCAGTTACCGCCTTAGGGTTGCCTGACATTTGATGATGTTTAAGGAGCGTCTGTAGATGTGTAAATAATCCGATCTGCGTTCCAAAGCCTGCTGATAAAATAACCATCCAATACCACAGTTCTTTAAACTGCGATATCGTCGCCGACCAACTGTGGGAAGCAACGATCATGACAACAAAATAAAAAAGAAGGAGGGAGATCCCTCCTACTGCGCCGTTTCTGATATCTTTTCTCATAGTTCAATTATATTAATCCTTGATTAAGATTTTATTAAGAAATTAGGCGGAGCGCGTGGTTGATGGGATCGAATACACGGACAAATATGTCTCATGCATTCATATTAAAATAACGGTAATTAAGAGAGTATGAACAGACGATGAAGATTTTTTAATCTATAATTGAAGCGATATCATCTTTTAAAAATAAAAAATAAAATAGCAAGTAAAAATAGAGTTCCAAACATACCGAGAGAAATATGGAGATTGAGAAGCTTATTTTCAACCAAATATGAAGTACCAAAAGCAAATAGTGTGGCGGCGATAACAATTGCTATCAGTTTTTTGTATCCCTCCCAACTTAAACGCACTTCCAGCTCCCGGAGTTCTTCCGGATTAATCTTTACTCCAACTTCCCCTTTATCGATCTTTTCCAAAAGTCTGATCGTTTTTTCCGGCAGGCTTCCAAGGTAAGAAATATAGTCAAGAGCCTTATCCTGCGTTTTTTGTTTCAGTTTTTGAGGGGATAATTCAGATAATACGATATTTTTAATAAACGGCGCCATTTGTTTGCCAAAATCAAATTCCGGATCCAGCCTGAATCCCATCGCCTCAATAGTAAATAGTGTTTTACCAAGCATCACCAAACTTGAAGGAAAATAAATCCGGTTTTTTCTTCCGCTGTCTATTATTCTAAAGAAAGTTTGTGCGAGACTTACTTCTCTTAACTTCGCATTAAACCATTGATGAAGGATATCATCGATATCATGTTCAAATGAGGATATATTGGATTCATCCGACATCTCGACGAGGTGCTTTATGTGTTCGATTGCCGATTCCGAATCTTTATTGATAAAACTGATAAAAAGAGAGGCCATTTCTCTTCTGTTATCAGAATTGAGTCTTCCGACCATCCCGTAATCAATAAAGGCAAAAACACTGCCCGGAAGGGCGAAATAATTGCCCGGGTGCGGGTCGGCATGGAAAAAACCTTCGACGAATACCTGCCGGAGAAATGCATCGACGCCGTTTTGGGCCAAGACTCTGCTGTCGATATTTTTCTTGGCAAACTGTTTAACCTGATCGATTTTTAATCCATCTATGAGCTCCATCGTGAGAATATGTTTTGTCGAATATTCGGTAAAAACATGGGCGACTTTTACCGTTTCATCCCCTTCAAACATCTGTTCGAAACGTTTTGCGTGGATTGCTTCAACGCTAAAGTCAAGTTCTCTGCCTATGGTTTCGGCAAACTCCTTGACGACGAGTGTCGGGCGATAAACCTTGAGTTCAGGCATTTTTTCTTCAATAATCTTTGCAAGATAGAGCATGATGTGAATATCTTTTTCAATTAATTGTCTTATTCTCGACCGCTGAATTTTTACCGCTACTTTTTGGCCATTGGGTAAAATCGCTTTGTGTACCTGGGCAAGCGAGGCGGCGGCAAGCGGTACTTCATCAAAGCTTTTAAAAAGTTTAGAGACCGGTTTTTTTAATTCATCATGAATAATACCTTCAACATCTTTTAACGGAAAAGGAGGGACAGAGTCCGTGAGTTTTGATAGCTCTTGGGTTATTTTAGGAGGAATAAGATCAGGCCGAAGAGATAATACTTGTCCGAATTTGATGAAAGTTGGACCGAGTTTAATAAGTAGGCGGCGAAGTCTGACCGGAAGATCTTCTTTTGGTTCTTTTTGCCACATACCCGCACACATTTTTAAAAAGCAGCGGATTCTGCACTCGATTGGCACAGCCCATTTCAATTGCCCTTGTTCAATTAGATATGGAAATCCTTCTTCAAAGATAGTTGCTGCAATGTCGCGAAAACGTTTGATGTCTCCGATTTCATCGGCAATGGTAAATAAGGACATACTTTTATTCTACATGAGAAGTTTTTGCTTTTATAAATATATTTTTGAAGATATTTATCATAGATCCAAATGAAGGGAAAAATCCTGAAGTTTGTTTTTTATAATTTTCAAATGCTGTACTAAATTTTTGGTCCATCTCTTTTTCTTCCTCACGAGCCAATTTGATATAGCGGAAAATAAGAATTGGCGCCATAAGAAGGGTTATAAGAGTTGGCCACTGGAGCAAAAACCCAACGATAACAAGGATGAATCCGGTGTACTGGGGATGACGGATATATCGATAGATTCCAGTAGTTGCTAAAATCCTCTTTTTCTGTGCTTTGTAAAGAAGATCCCAAGCTGTCGAAATTAAAATAAGTCCTCCGACGATTAATCCGTTGCTGAGTAAATGGAGCCAGCTAAAATGAGGATCACCGCCAATATTCAGGATTTTATTTAAAATATGTCCGGAGTCATGAGAGAAATCTAAATTCAAAAATTTGTTGCCGAAAAATGAAGTTAAAAGATAAATAGTTAATGGAAATCCATACATTTCGGCAAAAAGCGCGATAATAAAAGCAGAAAATGATTGGTAGGTTCGCCAATCGGTTTTTGAGCGAGGTCTAAATACCATCTTCAGAAATGCAAGGAAGATAAAACTTGCCAGAATGACTAAAAACCAGTTGCCGTAATCGTTTGCCATAAGCAGTTACAATAAATTTTGTAAAGATTCTATTTTCGCGATTAATTTCTCTTTATCGAGATGGCCTACACTAAATAATTTCCCATTTATAATGGTACCGGGATTGGTCACAACCTCGTGTTCGGTTGCAAGCGTAAGCCCTTTCAGACTCATAACATTAACCTCCTTTATCTCAACTTTTGGATAGAGACTTTTTACTTCGTTTAAAATAATTTTTGCTCTCTCGCATTCGTTACAGCCGGGCGCTGTGAGAAGCTGGATCGTAATCATGTTTTTTGAAATTGTTCAAGATGTTGTAAAAGCACATTGGTCGGAACGTTCATATTGGGAAAGTCAGCCGAGGAATGAATTTTTCCTTGGGGATCGATATGAATATACGTGTGGCCAGGCCGATCGTCATGCATCGAAGAAGGTGTTTTCAAGACTTTATAAGCTTCGGATATTTTTCTATCGGTATCAATAAGAATTGGCATGGTGATTCTTTCCTCTTTGATTATGGGATCCCAGGTTTTTTGGTCGTCAACGCTGATGGGAATTATAACCGTATTTAACTTATCGAAGTCATCCTTAAATCTCTCCAGTCTGGAGATTTCCTGCCAGCATGGAGCACACATCACTCCCTCATTAAAAAATAGCATCACATTTTTCCCTCTGTAATCAGCCAATGATACAGTTTTCCCTGTAGTAGAAGCTAAGCTGAAATCGGGCGCGATAGTGCCTGTTGTCAACGGCGTAAATTGTTTATTGCTTCCTCCACCGTGATGCGATGACATATCGTCTCCACCACCATGCATAGGATCGGCCGTAGTATTATTTGCCGTTGCCGAAACTTGTTTTTTATTGCTCACTACCGAATACCCAACCACAATTGTAGCGATGATAAGAATAATAAGACCATACGTTAGAACCTTATCCTTGGTCATAGAAATCACAACCTGGTCTGGTTGAGAAGCCGAATCCGGTAAGACTGCCGTGTCATTTTTTAGCATATAGCTATTTATACACCTTGGATAATTAAGATTTTATTAAGAGCTTTTTTTAGCTTTAACGAAAAGAAAAGTAATGAATAATAAAATCGCCAAAAGAAAAATCCAGTCGGGAATTGCATTGGTTAATGAAATAATTTTCTTTTGAATCAGTGTCATCTTGGCAATAAATAATGTCTGCGAGGGAGAAACAGAGGTGACTTTATTCATCGCCGCCAAATAAAGAACATAGATGCCGATAATAAGAAAAATTGCTCCGGTAATAAGATTGGTCGAATGGATAATAAACGGCTTGCCTGCTAACTTAAATCGTAATGTAACTCCTCGAACCAGCCTGCTTTCAGACCAATTAAAGCTTTCCCAGAAATAAGCCAGAATAAATAAAGGAAAAACCATGCCGAAAACGTAAACAAGAGAAAGAATGAGCGCCTGGAATGTTCCGGCAGATAGAGCAGTTAATGTCAAAACACCGGCCAGTACCGGAGCACAACAGGATGATGCCAGACCGGAAAACAGTCCCAAACCAAAAACAGAAAAGATGTCGTGTTTTTTCAAAAGCGGGGAGGTTTTAAACGGCAGGTTAAACTTTTTACCGGAAAAAGAAAGAAAAGCCAAAAAGATCATTAACAACCCTCCCAAGTAAAATACTTGCGTATGGTATCCCTTGAAAAGCTGGCTTAAAAAAGATATACCTAATCCTATCGGCACCAAAATCGCCGCAACTCCAAGGAAAAAAACAAATGTCATCAGAAGTATTGCCTTCTTCTGTTTAAACGTATAGGCGAAATAAGCAGGCAACATAAAAGTGATGCAGCAGGGCGCAAACAGTGCAAGCATGCCCCCTAAAAAGGAAGCGATGATTGAACTTTCAAATAAAATATTCATACAGTCTTTTTCGTAAGCTTATAGCCAAACGGAGCGATTGAATCTACAAATTCTTTTTCATGGACCGAGCGCTCATCATATCTTATCTTGAGTTCTTTCTTGTTGTAGTCGACAAACGCATCCTTTACTCCTTTTATGCGCTTAAGATTTTTCTGAATGGTAAAAGCACAGGCACCACAATACATCCCTGTAATAACAAACTGCTGAATAAGCATATATCTTCAAGTTAAAACTAATAATTAGTGATGTGAATGAGCTGTTTCCGATTCTTTTTTATCTTCATGCATTCCTCCGTGACCCATAAACACATGCATTAAAGGACAGGCAAGAATGATTCCAAAAAGTAAAACCGAGTTGAGCGGTACTTTAAATATAATTATTGCAACGGCCGCAACCCCCACCCCAAGCAAACATACCTTGAGAACATTATTCATAATATCCTTTTGAATTTATAACTTTACCTAGTATAAAAAACAGATCATTAAGAAAATATGAAGGCGTTATGCCAAAGGAAGAATTATAGTAAATGTCGATCCCTCTCCAACTCGGCTTTTTACATTTATTTCACCGCGATGAGCATTGATAATCGATTTTGCAATTGCCAAGCCTAGGCCTGAACCAAAAACTTTATCTGTCGATGAACCCCTATAGAAACGGTCAAAAATAGAGGGAATGTCGTTTACGGCAATGCCAATTCCGCTATCTTTAACTTTTATTGTGGCATGACGGCTGTTTTTTGAGGCAGTAATAGATACTTTCCCATTTTTAGACGTATATTTAATAGCGTTATCAATTATATTTAAGAGCGCTCGTTCTAATTTTTCCCTGTATCCGAAAATTTC
Source organism: bacterium (assembly GCA_021796235.1). GTDB lineage: Bacteria > Patescibacteriota > Microgenomatia > UBA1406 > GWC2-37-13 > JAJYOJ01. The sequence continues at coordinate 8,118 of JAJYOJ010000018.1, forward strand.
AATATTCTTATCTATCGATTCTTCAATTTTAATATTCTTTTTTAAAGCCATTTTTTTTGCTACATCGGAAAGCTCTGTCATAAGTTCAGTAAGATTAAACGTATTGGCGTTTTTTTGTTCCAATGAAGTTTCCGACCAGGCAAGGTCAAGGACATTTTTTAGGGTCGAGGATAATCTGTTGGTATCTTTAAGAATTTCGGCAAATGTTTTTTCGTATTCTTCATTTGACCTTTTGCGGGAAAGCGTAATTTCAACTGTGCTTCGCAAAGTGGAAAGAGGAGTTTTCATTTCATGGGCAACATCGGCGATAAACTGTTGTTCCCGTTTGAATGCCTCGTTTAACCGGTCAATCATCTGGTTAAAAGTCTGTGCCAGTTCACCGATTTCATCGTTGCTGTTAATGCCTGAAATCCGCTCATCAAGATTTTTGCTGGAGATCATCCGTATTCGAGACGAAAGATATGTTAGCGATTTGGTGATTTTATAGATAATGGTAAATCCTAAAAGCGCCAGTGTGAGAAAAAGAAGAGAGAGAAAATAAAACCCGTTTTGTAGTTTAAAAACGTGTACAACCAGTACGGTAAAAATAAATACAATCAAAAGACTTCCCACGTACCAGAGAAACAAACGTTTATTTAAGCTTTGATAAGATTTTGTCACTGAATTGAGGAATTTTTAATCGTATATCCGACACCATGGATTGTCTGAATCAGTTTGTTCTTTGATTCAGAATCAACCTTTCTTCGCAACGTGGCAATAAACACATCCACCACATTTGACAAAGAATCATAACTATAATCCCAAACGTGCTCGGTGATCTGTGTCCGGGTGACCACTTCATTTTGATGTCTCATGAGAAATTCGAGGATGGAAAATTCCTTAGGCGTCAGAATAATTATTTTTCCCTCCCTTTTTGCCACGTGTTTGATAGGATCCAATTCTAAATCATCAATTTTTAGATTCATGTCAGTTTGATTATGACTTCTTCTTAAAAGGGCTTGCAGGCGGGCTTTTAACTCAATGAATGCAAACGGCTTGGTCAGATAATCGTCAGCACCAGTTTGAAGTCCTGTTACTTTATTTTCAAGCTGGCTTTTTGCCGTCAGCATCAGAATCGGCACAGTTATTTTTTTCTTTCGCAACTCTCGACATACTTCAAGGCCATCTAATTTTGGCAGCATAATATCTAAGATAACTCCATCGTAGCTTTCCGATTCTGCCAAATACTGGCCCTCCTCGCCGTCAAAGGCCTGATCAACGGCAAACCCTTCTTCGATAAGCCCCTTTTTCACCACATTGGATAAACGACGTTCATCCTCGACTAACAATATGCGCATGTGCCTAATATTATACAAAGGTAGATTAAGAAAGTATGAAGATGATATGAGGACTCCTTCATTAAATCTTAATCTTTGTTTTTGTAATATAGAGATGAATGCAAACATATAAAAGCAATCTGCTCCATCGGTTGAAGATTATTGGGGGGCATTTGAATGCTGTTAGCCAAATGATTCAAGACGATAAATATTGCATTTTCATTTCTCAGCAAATAAGAGCAATTAATGGTTCTCTAAGAAGCGTTGATGAATTAATTTTAGAACACCACTTAAAGATTTGTTGTCGAAGTAAAAATAATGCTTTAGAATTAGATAATAACGTTTCGCAAATATTAAAAGTTTTTCATAAATGGAATTAGCCTATGTCTACAAAAACTATTGTGATCGGTCTTATTTTATTTTCGGTTGTTTTTGTCGGAGGGTCCTATTTTCTTCTTGCCGGCGGGAGTAAACCGGAAGTTAAAATTGCCAGTTATAGTTCAAAAGATAAAGATAGGCCGATAGTCGAGGTTAAAAAAACTTTATTTGACTTAGGAACTATAAAAGTTTCCGATCAAAAAGAAGCGACATTCACAATTAAAAACATTGGGGCAAAACCCCTTCAGGTTTCCAACATGTCCTCAAGCTGCCACTGTACATTTGGACAACTCATCTACCAAGGAAAAACAAGCGATGAGTATGGGATGTCAACCGTGAGTGATGTTCTGACTCCTATAGCTCCAAATACAGAGGCAGTTGTAAAAGTTATTTATCGGCCGTACATTATGCCAGTTTACGGACCAGTCGAGCGAGAGGTATATCTTTCAACTAACGATCCGAATAACCAAAAACTCGTTTTTCAAGTTACTGCTAAAGTTCAATAATCTATGAATGGAAATTTTTTGTTTGGCATTTCATTAACGGCCTCATTCTTGGCGGGGATCTTGGCCTTGTTTGCTCCCTGCTGCATCACATTCCTTTTCCCTTCCTATTTAGGAACGATCTTTAAGGAAGGTAAAAAAGTGATGTTTTATTCCGTTCTTTTTGCCTTGGGATTATCTTTTGTTCTCATTCCGATTGCTTTTGGATTTAGATTTTTTGTTTTTATTCTTAACGATTATCATAAACAAGTGTATTACCTGGGCGGTTTGATTTTGATTCTTATGGGAATTGCGACATTAAAACCTTTTTTTCACATTCCTCAACTTTTCCATGTCCAACCTAAACTGGATAAAAAGATAAATGCCGGTTCGGCCTTTGGACTTGGCGTGATGTCCGGTTTGACCTCTGCTTGCTGCGCACCGGTCCTTTTTGCCGCGGTAACTTTAACATCACTTTCTCCAACTCTTATTCAAGCCCTTATTGTTTCTTTTGCCTATGTTCTTGGCATCGTCTTTCCTCTTTTTATCCTTTCCTTGTCATACGAAAAACTTACAGCAAGAATATCCGGCGGCAATCGGCAAAAGATTTACAATATTTTTAAAGTACTGGGAGCAACTATTTTTATTCTCTCTGGTCTTTTGGTTCTTTATTTCAACTATCTTAATAAAATAGAGATGAACCAGATGGAAGGATATAGTAGAACGATACGTCTTATTGTCTTTAATATCGCCAAGAACTTTCAAAATCCAATTGTTGATATCGGCACATTCATTTTCATTCTTTTTATTTTTTATAAGCTATTGCGGATCGGAAAGAAATCAGAATCTAGTGTTCAACCAAAAAACAAAGAAACATTAATAAAATCTTAATGTAGGTACTGCTAATATCTTTGATATGGAGGAGAATAAATTTTCTAAATTTTCTTTATGGGTATTCGTAATTGGTGTTGTTATTGCGCTTTTTATGCTCATTAATACTTTACTTCATACGAGTGTCGGTTCATATATTCAAAACAGAACTCTTCCTGTTGGTCAAATGATTGGACCAAAAGCAAAATACTAAAAGATTGTTTAGGGAAGAAGAAGGCCACCCTTATATCCCGGGATCCACCAGGGAATAAAAACATAAATCATAAAAGCCAAACCAAAAATAAAGGAAAAGGTCAAATAAAAAAAGATTAGAATCACCCAGTCACCAGCAGTTTTACACTCTTTTTGTGCGCAATGTTTCCCATAACGATTATACACAAGGAATGAAAGTGCTCCTAATATTAGAAGCGGAATCAAATAGGTTTTTTTATCTCCTTCCTGACGTATCAAAAGCAAATAGCCAGATGTAGCTAAGAAAATAATCAAGGCACCACAACAAACAAGGTGAAATAAAAGAAAAGGGACTGCTGATCCGATAAACTTTTTCACCTTATTATTATAGAAATCAACAAGTTAAGATTTGATGAAGATATTTTTTATGGTGTTCACGATTTTTACTTAGTCAAATCAATAATAATCTGTGAGAGGTTCCAGAATCCTGGAGTATAGACAAGTTTAGCTGGCGTATTATCTGTTGGAATTTCAAAAGTAATAAACCCTCTTGTTTTTTCTCCTGGTTGAATCGTTCCAGTACTTAGCGCTGGTGTTTTATCTGACACGGCCTCATCATATCCATAATCTTGGTTATCATGTAACTTAAACTCCAAGGCATTATACGTATAGGGATCTTTTGCAT
>JAJYOJ010000021.1 GCA_021796235.1 bacterium
GAAATGTTGTCAACTTTTATTCGAGTTTTGGGAATTTTTATCACCATTATTTTTAGCCTTGGTGCTACTATCGGAGCGACTATAACAATGTATTCTGCCGTGGCCAACCGTACTGTGGAAATTGGAACGCTTAGGTCTTTGGGGTTCAATCGAAGAAGTATTCTTTCAGCTTTTTTACTCGAATCGCTCTTCATAACATTAGCCGGCGGAGTAATAGGAATATTCTTGGCGTCATTCCTCCAATTTTTTTCGATCTCAACATTAAACTTCAGCTCATTTTCTGAACTGGCTTTCTCCTTTGCATTATCTCCGGCAATAATAGTTTCATCACTTGTCTTTGCAATAATTATGGGATTTATCGGAGGATTCCTTCCTTCGGTAAGAGCTGCTAGAATGAATATTGTTACTGCCTTAAGGGCAGGTTAAATTGAATTTGTTCTTTGTTAACTAAAATTAAAAAGTTTTGCAGGACCGTACCGAAATAATTTCTATTGTTGATTATCTTTTTTGCTTTATTTACCTTAATATAAGTTACTTTTAATAGTTACCATTATATGGGGGTTCATTGGTTGTTAAGAATAATAATATGAGTTCACTCTAAAAAGGTCACAATAATTTCATAAAAATTTTTATTAGAGTAAATTTTTAAATAAATTCCTGAAAGCAAATTTACTCATTATTAGTTAAAAAATGTTCAAAAAAAACACCAAACACATGCAATCAGACATATTTGGATTTACGAATATAGTATCTCCCAAAATGGCAAAAGAACTGCAGGAATCTGAAGAACAAAAAATCTATGAACTGATTTTCTGCAATATAAAAGAAGAAGACTTTGCTTGTTTATATTCAGAGATAGACAGTCGTCCGAATGTTCCGGTTAATTGCCTGGTCTCAGCAATATTACTGCAGCACAGACATAAACTAACATACGAAAAATTATTCGACAGCATAAAGTTTAATTTGTTGACCAAAACAGCTCTTGGCTTGCAGACCTTAGAGGAAGTCCCGTTTTCTGAAGCATCATTATTTAATTTTCAAAACAAGCTTAACACATATTTTATTGAGACCGGAATAAACCTTCTTGAAAGAGTATTCGATAATTTAACGGAAAAACAACTAAAAGAACTGAAAATAAGAACAGATATTCAAAGGACAGATTCATTTCAAGCCGCCTCTAATATAAGAAGATACAGCCGACTTCAACTACTGGTGGAAATGCTTATAAGAATATACCGCGTAATAAGTCAAGAAGACCAGAGGCAGTATGAAGAACTCTTTTCTGCTTATGTGAAGAAAACATCGGGACAGTTTATTTACCGGCTCGATACGGATGCTATCCCTTCCGAACTTGAGAAAGTTGGAAAAGTTTATAAAGAAATAAACGATACCCTAAAGCCAAAATATAAATCCGCCGATGGCGGAGTTGATATTTTCAAAACATTTGAGAGGGTATATTTAGAGCACTTTACCGAAGTTGAAGAAAAAATAATCATCAAGTCTTCAGAGGAATTAACGAGCAGTTGCATACAATCACCGGATGATATAGATACAACCTACCGAAAGAAAAACAACAAGCAGTTTTATGGACAAACAGTAAATATCGTAGAGACATGCAATCCGGAAAATCCAATAAATTTAGTTACGGATATATCGGTTCACGCCAACAACATAGATGACAGCAAAGAATTAAATGAAAGAATAGATATAGTCAAGGAAAAGACGCCGGATATAAGCGAGCTACATTTTGACGGCGCCTATGGCAGTGAAGACAACGATGTAAAGTTTGATAAACATTCAGTTACTCCAATACAGACAGCAATAAGAGGAATACAAAGCAGTGGAGTAGAAATTAATATAGAACAAATTAGTGAGGATAAATATTTAGTTAGCTGTCCAAAACAAACTGTCGAGCCAGAGTTTACCAGAAAGCGCTTCAAAGCAGAGTTTGATTTAGGTATTTGCTCTTCTTGTTCTCTTGCTTCAGAGTGTAAGTTAACAAAAAAGAAAACTGCCAAAGTCTATTATTTTTTAGAAAAAGAGTATCTTAAAAAGCAGCGGTTGGCAAGCATACAAAAGATACCCAAAGAAAGAAGAAGTTTACGAACAAACGTTGAAGCAACAGTTTCAGAGTTCGCAAGAAAGATGAACAACCGAAAGCTAAAAGTCAGAGGTTTGTTCAAAACGGCGATATTTGCCTTTGCCGTTGGGATAAGTGTGAACTTTGGTAGAATCTATCGTTACCTGAGAGCACAAGAACTAGAACGAGCGCTAGCAGCTGCCTAAAAACAGAGGGAAAAGAGTGTCGTTTAGGTCAAGGTAAGTCAAAGAACGAATAAAAAAATGTAAAACTCAAATAAAAAAATATTACACAATTTTTTTTGGACTAATAGCACCAAAAAAAATAAATTAATAGTTTTTTTTCAAAAATAAGACTAAAAAGCATGGCTACTTAAAATTAGCTTTTTAGACCAGACTCATACATAATTATGCAAATATTTTAGAAAAATTAAAAAACTTTCCTCATGCGGCATTACATTTGTTGAACAATTTATTTTATTAAGGGCAGTTCTAAAAATAAGGTTATTTTTATTTTCTTAATCTTTATTAGGAATTAAATTTTGCTAAAATTATCCGCCATCTGTTATCAAAAACTTTTCTACTAAATCCTT
>JAJYOJ010000009.1 GCA_021796235.1 bacterium
TTGGGTTAACGTGGCGTCGGTGACGGACCCGACAGTTACCGTGTCCCCCCCGGACCCCCCCCGACCAGATGAGGAAGAAAAAGATTGTGAGATTGCTACGGGATCACTGGCGCAACGAAAGCCAACAGAGTAGCTCGCACCGGCCGGCGCATTACTCAGACTCCATGCGAACGCTCCTGCGTAGGACGGGGTTGCTCCAACGGCCACCACGAAGGAACGCGTAAGTTGTGGTATTAGTCGAGGTACCGTCCGAATAAATCTGGCCGACGCCGTACGAGGAGTTATATGAAGAGTTTGACGGTCGGACCTGGTCGTATGACAATGTACCGTATGTTGTCAGGTTGGTAAATTCCCGCCAGTTAAAGCCGGGAGTACTTCCAGTTGGTTGGTCTTTTCCTTGGATTGTGTTATTGGTCCACTCCCAGACGTTTCCGGCAATGTCCCAAATCGGTGAACCGTTGGATAACGTCAAGACTCTCACCTGGTTTCCCGCTGTTCCCGACTGGCCGTTTGCTGTATTTGAAGGACAGGGTGAGGGATTTTCCGTACCCGGATCTCCGTCCGTGTAGGCGCAGCGGTAATTGCCCGTATCGGTGGTTGAAGCCGGTCTGGCCATCGCCGGGGCATTATCATTGTGTCCGGCAAAAAGATAACCGCTTCCGACCGTTCCGCCTGACCAGTTGCTGTTTTGTGCCTCGGCGTTTCGGGCTATGGTTTGCCATTCGTTATTGGTGATAAGGTGCGCGGTTCCCCCGCCAACCGCAACACTGCTGCAGCGGGTAATGGCAGTCGTTTGGGAGATATCGGCAATCGGGTCGCCGGAGGCCAAAGAGGTGACCTGTTTATTGTTTGCAGAAGTGCAGGCTGCGGCGGTATCCGAATAGATATGATAATTTATGCCGTCGGAACTGCTTCTATCGGTTAGGCCAACAGTTGGGGCGCTCGTTGCCGCACACTTGGCATCGTATTTCATTGCCAGAAAGTCCGAAGTGGAATATGTGCTGTTGCCGGGAACAACCACCCACCCGGCTGGCGTTACCGAACTGGCAGTCCAGCCGCTGGTATCTGTAGCAAAAGCGGGGTTCGTGAATTTATTGACACCGGTCACGGGGTGAGCGCCGCTATTATCCACTATCACCAAGGTCGAGTCGTAAGTAAACTGTGAGGCGTTGGCGCTATTGAAAGTCCAGGTTTTGGTCGTATCGTTTATGGAAAAGATGCTCGGGATAAAATGGAAGGCGGTGAGGTAGAGTCCGACAGTAATACCAATTCCGACAAAGATGACGCTTATCAGGTTAAACTGAAACCTGGAAAAGTGAAATTTAGGTTCGAAAAAATACCGTTTGAAAAATGATTTAAGCTTCGTTAATATATGTTTCACACTGTAAAATCTTCTAAAATATCATAAAGTACCCACACCTTAATGGGTATTACTAATCATTATAGTAGGGCTAAAAAAAAATACAACGAGACTTTAGGAGGCAAACGAGATTTCTTTAAGTGTGAAAACCGCTTCCGGCCTTTGATGAAGTGAAATTAATATGTTATTTTTCATATCTGTGAACTGTAGGTAATACTTAACCTTACTTGCAGTTCTAATTGCATCCAAAGGCGGCTTATTTGTCAAGTCCAAGACTTTGAGAAAAAGTCGTGGTTTCCCACTTACCACAAAATTAGGTAATGAAGTAAAAATAGAATGAAATTATTTTGTCACCTCTGATTTCAGCGCTTTGGCCTGTTGAAGATAATAGGTACGCCATCTCCCCTCGGGTAACGGTATGAGCATTTTGGGCAGATCGGAAACATTTTGAACTTTGATAAGTTGGCTGCCCAGTTGAATTGGATCAATTACAGTATCGAATTTAATTCGGGCTAATTTTCTTAATTCTTCCCAAGTGTATTTTTTTGTCGTCAAAAGAAGATAAAGATCAATAAAATGTCTGGCGGTTGACTTTTGATAGATGGTAAAGAATTTATTGACGGCAATGTCAATTTCTGAATCTATAGGCATATTATTTATCTTTTGTGGTTTTTTTATTTGGGTCATGGGAAAGTAAGTAAACTCAGTTTTTACAAGCTGATTATCCACGGTGAAAAATACTAAGTTACGGTTAAAGCTTTCCTGCAGATCTTTTTTTGCCTTTATTGTTTTGGCTATTTTGGCGGAGATGGTATTGAGCCAGATTTTGTCAATTTCCGTCTCCGTAAAAAAATCTAAATCTTCCGAAAGCCGGTGATGGAGATAAAATTCAGAAAGCGCTGTTCCTCCGGTTAAATAAAAATTTTTAGTAAAAATCTTGTCTTGAGAAAGTAAATCAAGAATTATTTTTTGAGTGGGGGTTAAAATCGTTCCGGCCATAAGAGTAGTTCCAAAAAAATTTTCCGTTGTGGATCAAGAGATAGCCTTGGCCAATATCTTTTTATTAAATTAAAATCGAGTTTTTCTCCGTTCAGACCAAAATTAACCAACTGTTCTATTTCCCAAATCCGGTAAGAGTCACTTCTTTTATTCCATTTTGAAGTATCGGTATTCCAATTGTACATACTAATATTTTACCACAAAACAGACAATTTAAACAGAATTATTTCGTTCCCAGCGAAAAAGATTTTGGGATAGGTAGTGGCCGTTGGCAAATTTCAGGTGTCCGCGGAAAGAGGCCAAACTTGATTGAAACTCCCGCCGGGTTATCTTACCCCTTTTTCGTTCTTTCCGCCTTATGTTGAGTTTTCTTCGCATCCTAAGAAGCGTGCTTCCCCGAACCAAAACGTGATCATAAAAAACTCGATAGCCGACAAACGGGACACCGTATTTTACGTTTGCGATAATAACCTTGCCTTTATTAAGTTGCAGCTTCAGTTTGGCGGCCAGAAAACTTTCGATTGTTTTCTTTATCTTCTCAAGATACTGTCGGTCCGGATGGATAATGAGAAAGTCATCCATGTAGCGCACATACCAACGTATATGTAATTGTTCTTTGACGAAATGGTCAAGAACATTTAGGTAGATATTGGCAAAGAGCTGACTGGTCAGGTTTCCGATGGGAAGCCCGCGGCGAAGCCTGGGGCACAAGACATCCGGTGCTGGAAGAACAGGTCGTCTATGGGTATCAAGGCAGGTGTGTTGTGTCAAAATTTTCTCGATAAGATGACGTGTTTGGGGATCAGTCACTTTGGCAAAAACCAGATTAAGAAGGACATCCCAGGAAACACTGGCAAAAAACTTTTTGATATCCATTCTTAAACAATAGATCTCCTGTTCTCTTCCATGAATTGATCGGGCAGCCTGGAGAAAATTCTTTATCCGGGAAAGTCCGAAGTGCGTACCTTTATCTGTGCGGCAAGCATACGAGTCATAGATAAACTGTTTCTCAAAGAGCGGTTCAAGTTGGGAAACGAGGGAGTGCTGAAGCGTTCGGTCGCGAAATGCGGGCGCGGCAACTTTGCGGAATTTCGGGTCGTTGACCGTAAAAAAGACATAAGGAGAAGGCATATAGCTTCCAGTTTTTAACTCTCTTTGTAACCGCAGAAGATTGGTCTCAAGGAAAAATCCAAAACGAAGGATGTTCTTTTTATATCGTTTACAAGACCGTGCTTTCTGGTAGGAGGCAAGCAGGGTAGTAAAATCGGTAATGGTTGTGAACATAAATACGACAAAAAAGTAACCGAGCCGACGATACAACTCTTCCTCATTCTTCATCGGCCCGGCTACACCCATTTACCTTACTTCCGTTTTGGCAGAAATAAGAATACAGGCACTATTGTTTTCCCCATCTTTTAAGACGGGATGGAAAAGACATCGGTGATCCTTATTGATCCTGGGCATTCATCCGTAAACGAATACCGTCGCATCCGGCGCTTATTTGATCACTGGCGCAACGAAAGCCAATATTGTTGTTCGTATTGGTCGGCGCATTATTCAGATTCCATGTGAACGCTCCTGTGTTGGAGGTGTTGTTCCAATTGCCACCACGAAGGAACGCGTCTATTTTTTTAGTCTTTCCCAATTAAAATAATGGCAGATTATCGTTTGTTTTTGCAACCCTCTTATTTTCTACATCCTTATTTTTGACAGTTGTTGTTCTCACATTTTTCCATCCAAAAAGGATTTTCCCCAGCTCGTTTAACTTTTCTGCCACATAGGTATATTGCTTGATACTCATAAACCGTAAGTCTTTAGTCAAGCGAAGAAGAATTCGTAAACGGTCCAACTCGTCGGAAATTTCCTGTTGGAGCGCCTGCCTTTTCCTCCCCACCGCTTTATTGGCGTTTATAGTCAAAAGTAGAAGTGATAGACCTGATTCCTCCAAATATCTGCCTAAAACCGGTTTGTGTCTTTTGGGAAGATGCTGGATAAGATTATAAAGCCAAAGTAAGAAATCATAAGTCTTTTGAAAAAGAATCAGTTTTTCGATGTCCATTATATAACTGTAGTTCATGCAACTTTGAAATTACAGAGAACAGCCTTAATTTTTCTGTAAAAAATTCGCTTTTTTCGAAAAAGTTCCTTCTATGGATTTTATCCTGTCCTTTCCTTCTCATTATATGGGGCTCAAAGTCCCTGTCAAAAGGTGGGTGTTTAAGCCGGTAGAAAAATGCAAATACTAATAAAACTTATCTTCCAAGGTACGCATTTTTCTGACAGGCGTTAAAATCCTCTCCGCTTCGCTTCGACTTTTGACAGCTCCTTTTCTCCCCATGCCCCCAAATTGAAAGGACAGGACAAAGTTATTAATTCTTCTGTCTTTATTAAGATTGGAGGTGAAAAACTTATGAAATTACTGACAAAAGAAGTTCTTGAGAAGTTACCACCGTTGTATTCCCAGGAAAACGTCAAAGACCCGATGGTTGTGTGTAAGTTCTTTTACCCAGACTTTGGCTGGAGCTGGTATGCCATTGAGTTTGACGGGAAAGACCAGTTCTTTGGGCTGGTCGACGGGGATGAGAAAGAGCTTGGATATTTCAGCCTTACCGAGCTTCTCTCCAATCGTGGAAAGATGGGATTACCGGTTGAACGGGATCTTTATTTCAAACCTCAGCCTTTATCTTCATTGATGAATCTTTGACCTAACTTCTCCTACCTGCCGGTCGTAAACTCATTACGAGCGGCAGGTTTGCTCCTTCTTATACTTCTATAGAAAAATATCCAATTCTTTTAAATCTTGATAAGTTATGATCTTAAAGTAAATATTACCACTTAAACTTTCGCCATTAACCATATTCTCCGTTATTTTCTCAATATAATTTCTCAATCCGCTGGTTGCACAGATAAACAGAATCCGGGTATCCTCTTCATCTTTGAAAAAATTGATGAACTTTTTGATTCTGATGGGATAATATCCCCGTGGCTTTCCATACTGGAATAGTTCACAGATATAGGCAATACGATTTCCTTCCTCTTCCCTGATAAACCCAAATGACGGCATGATGTCGCGGATTACTCCTTTTGCCGGGAAATCAGCTCTGGTGAAGAATAAAGTGATATCTGGATATTTTTGGGTAATAGCTAAATAGACATCAACAATAAGTTGGCACTGTTTTTTAAACTTTTCACTTTTTTTGGATTCTCCATAATATTTCCTTAAATCACTTTTGTTAACATTTTTCTGAGTTTTAAGAAATCTTATGCCATTTATTCCTAGGTTATATACTGTTGGTTTAGTTTGTCCTTCGAATGTTTGTTTGTGGTCTTTTTGTAGGTATTGTTTTTCTGTTAGGTCTTTGAGCCAGATATTGATACGGTGATAGTCTTGATGATGGAGTAATTTTTGAATTTGCACTCTATTTATGAATCTAAATCTGAATATGTTACTGATTATTTCTTTTTGCTTGTCCGTGATTGGTGGTAGTGTTTGTTTCATAGTACAGTTATTTTCCCCTCCTTTATCCTCCCCACATATGGGAGGATACTTTTTGTATCTCCTTTATATATATTTAGACATATATAAGGAATACAAATTATTGAACCCTAGCTTCAAAAGCTAACAGTTTTTGTCCTAGTGATCTAGGACAACTTACAACCTTTCATTTCTCCTTTTCCCGTTCCAAAACTGTTTTGTCTTTGCCATTTTTTGGTTTGTTTGGCTTATTGGATTTAGATTTAGTTCCTGTTACTCCAGCGACTAGTCGGTCCTCTTCTTCCTTATCTTTGGTAAACTCCTCTTTCAGTTCTTTTAAGTCTCTTCCGTATGTTTTCTGAGAGTTTTCCACGACTTCTTGTTTAATTTCCGGGTGAAATTTAATGATGAAATGACTGATTTGACCGGTAAAGGCGTCTTCTGGGTTTTTGGCATTAATTTTGATGTAAAAGGAAAGAGTGGGTAAATGGAGCATCTGGCCCATTTTTACCTGGGGAGAAAAGAAAGGCAATATAACTTTCTCATCGTTCGGACCAATTCTAAAGGAGATCATAGTCCCGGCATTACCCGTGATAGTATCTAACAAATCTTTTTCTTTAATTTGGGCTTCGTTTTGGTGGACAACGATTAATCCAAACTTGTATTTCCTGGCCTCGGAGAATATTTGAGCAAAAGACTCAGTAGCAAAGTTTTGAAATTCATCAATATACAGAAAGAACGGTTGCCGTTCTTCTGGCGGAATATGGGCTCGCCTTAAAACAGCAAGCTGCATCTTGGCAATAATCAGGTTCCCCAGGAAGAAACTAATATCATCGGTCAGTTTTCCTTTGGAGAGGTTACAAATAAGGATTTTCTTGTTGTTTATGATGTCATCAAGATTAATGGTACTTTTCTTTTGACAAATAATGTTTTTGACAAGAGAGGTGGTGAGAAACGGGCTGAGTTTGTTAGTAATGGGGGTAATAACTTCGGCTCGTTGGTTGGCATTGAGTACGTTAAATTCTTCTTTCCAAAAGTTTAATAAAAACTCATCGCTAATTTTACTTTGGGCATAGGTTCGAAAATCTTTATCTGTTAACAACCGGTAGACCGTTCGAAATGTCGGATGCGGCAGCATAAGAGCAGTAAGAAGGGTGTTTTTCAACACATGCTCCATCCTTGGTCCCATGTACTTTTCTCCATACATTTTGTTAAACATGGAGACGATATTGGAAATGATTAAGTCTCTTTCGAGCTCCATATCTGTTTCCGACAAATTCTCCGGTAACTCCAAGAGATTTAAACCATACGGGTGCTTAGCGTCATAGGGATTCCAAAAGACAACATCCTTAAGTCGTTCTTTGGGAGTAACACCAATAAGGTAATCAGCAATATCTCCATGGGGATCTACCAATGCCAAACCGTGACCGTTAACTAGATCCTGATAAATCATTTGCTCAAGAAGAGTGGATTTACCCGTACCTGTTTGCCCAATCGCATAGATGTGGCTAAACCGCTGTTCTAATTCCAAGCCAATAGGAGTAACTGCTCCTCCATGAAAGTTATGGGCAAAGATGATATCAAAGTTGGGATTGGCCTTCTTGAAACTGACTGGTGCCGGGAGTTCATAGGAACGTAATAGCTGTAAGTCTTCGGTTTGGGTAGTGTTGGTGTAGGGGAAATGGTAAAGAGAGGAAATTTCCGAGATAGAAAGGATTGGGTTTGAAGAAAAAGCTAGTAGTCTGTGTTTGAGCTTTAGAAAATCCAGTTTCTTAAGAAAATCAAATGAGACAGGAAGCTGACTTTTTACTTTTAATTCCTGCCAGCTTGGGTTTTTGAAAGTGGCCAAAGTACCAACAATTCCTGTTTGACGATCAGTAATTGTTTTTTGGGAAGAGCTAGTGATAAATATGCGAACGGTAGTTTCAAACAGCTCCTGATTGAGTTTCTTTTTAGCCAGGTCATTCATTTCCTTCTGCCTCGGAGTTAATTCCTTCACCTCGTTCTTTGAGAGCTCATCCTTGACCCGAAGAACCTGGGGATACTGATAGGCTGGACGTCTGGTTGCCAGAGCAAAGTCCATGATCCAGTTGCCGAGAGCAGTTCCAGTTTCATAGGCAATATGTCCTACAAAGTTCAAAAGAGAACCTAAAACCCTGAAAATATCTGTGAATGCGTTCTTGTAAATTTCAGACTCAATTTCCTGGCCGTTTTCAATTCGTTTTTTAAGAAGGTGAATATGTTCGTCCATCGCTCCATGAGTTGCTGAAGTTACTGGCGTTGTAACAACTTGCAAACTAACAATCTCATCAGGGTCCAGCTTAGTCATATGACCAGTGAGATAAGCAATAGGATCGTATTGAGTGAGAATATCTTGTTCTTGAAGTGGCAGTTCGTATGAATGTTTAAATTTTAGTTCCTTTATGACAAATGGTTTATCGCTTAGTTCTTGTACCTTTTGAGGGATATAATCCGGAATCTCTTTGATCGTTACCTCCGGAACATAGGCCCGGATATTTTTGGTCACAACGTCTACGTCTTCTTTTGGTAGGTACAATAAATACCTGATTCCTTCTTCTCTAGTTGAGACGATCTCGAAGCTGGTTCTTCTTTTTACTTTTAGGAGTTTTTCGAGGTTGGTAAGTTTGTGGTCAAGCGAGTGTAAGATAGTAAAAAGTTGTCTTGTCGAAAAAGCCGATTGCAGTGAAATTGCCGGTGGTTTAATTTCCAAAAGGACCGACTGTTGGGATAACTGCTTTTTGAAACGTAAATACAGAAGGTACACATACAGGCCAAGAAAAAGGATAAAAGTAAAAAGAAGAATGAAGATGAGAGTAAATATATTGATTTGGTTTAAGTGAACGGAGAATAGCCAGGAAAGATAGGAAGGAATAGTACTTTTCCAGTCAATATTGGTTTGGGGTATTGCCGGATACGGAATATGACCTGTTGGATGAACTATCATAGATAGTATTTAAGAAAAACATTGTCGTAACGTGACAAACACCAAGAAGTATATCAAATAGGGTCAGAAAAGGAAAGTTATAGAACCTTAATTGAAGAAATAGTCAAAACTTAAACTCGACTTGACAACTGTCGATATTTAGATATATACTATCTATATTTCGATAGTAATAAAGACTATGGAAGCTTTAGAATTGCCACTTTTCCCTATAACAAACTCTATACCGTCAGTAAAGCCTGTGATAAAAAATCAACCAGTGGCAGAAGATAATACTGTAAATCCTCAAGCCACGATTGATAACTTACTTAACGGTATATTCCCAAAGCAAAGCGAGGAAAATAATGTAATAAGAACCAAAAGGCTGCTTGGAAAAACGGCTGAAAACATATCAGATGAACAGATAGGCATAATTGTTACCGAATTCCAATTTTTGATTGACACATGGCTAGATGAATACGAAAAAGGTGTTTTTAATGGAATGACTTTGAAGGAAATTTTAAACGAAGCCTAACTATGGAAAAACAATCAAGCAGTTTAGAGACTAAGCAAGCAATAATCTATCTTCGTGTCTCGACGGAAGAACAGGTTGATAATTTTTCTCTCGACACGCAGGAGCGGATCTGTAAACAAGAGGCGGAACGACGAGGAATGAAGATTCTTCAAATCTTCCGGGAAGAAGGCCGGTCAGCAAAAAATATAACGGGGAGGCCTGTTCTTATTGAAATGCTAGAATTTTGCCGAAAAAATAAGAGGTCTGTTGACGCTCTTATCATTTACCGATTAGACCGTTTATCCCGCCAAACTGGTGACTTTCTGGCAATCAGAAAAAAACTTGCTGAAAATCAAATTATGCTTATTTCTGCCTCCGAACCAACAGGAAATAGTCCTACTGAGAAATTTATCGAAACAATGCTTGCTAGTTTTGCCCAAATGGATAATGACGTTCGAAGCGAACGGACGAGAAATGGGTTGCGAGCACGGTTTTTGGCTGGACTTTGTAGTTCCACACCCCCTTTTGGATACAAAAATGAGAACGGGTATGCTGTTAAAGATCCGAAGACATGGGATCAAATCAAAAAAGTATGGGAACTTATGGCAACGGGGACAAAAACCTTATCTGAAATGACTAATATTATGAATGAATGGGGTTTGAGACAACATTTCAAAGGAAAAGACTATCTTCTGAAGCCTCAGGCAATCAGCCGAATGTTTCATAACAAATTTTATATCGGCATACTAACTTCAGAACAGTATCCGGAAGAAGTTCGAGGACAGCATCTTCCAATGGTATCAGAAGCTCTTTTTTATCGGGTACAAGCTGTCGTTGATGGTCGAAATACTAACCTTCAAGTACAGTTAGCGAGAAGAAATAAAAATAACCCGGAATTCCCTTTACGAAGAATTGTCATTTGTTCAAAATGTGGAACCCCTTTCACCGGCGCTTGGAGCAAAGGAAAACGGGATAAATTTGCCTATTACTTCTGTAAGAATCGTTGTGGTACTCCTTCTGTACCTGTTGATCGGTTGAATGGAGAAGTCATTAATTATTTAACTTATATTACTCCAACCAGAGAAGCACTGGACGCTTTTATCGCCCTTTTAAGACGCACCTATTATCAACGAGTGACACAGTTACAAAAACGACGGGATATAGCGGATATTGAACTTAAAAAACTTCAGGAAATGCGTAAAGCTCT
Source organism: bacterium (assembly GCA_021796235.1). Classification (GTDB taxonomy): domain Bacteria; phylum Patescibacteriota; class Microgenomatia; order UBA1406; family GWC2-37-13; genus JAJYOJ01. The sequence goes on from JAJYOJ010000009.1 coordinate 10,497, forward strand.
TATTCAAAAAAACTTAAGCGGCGTTTATTCAGACGAAATATTCAAGGAACAAAACAAGTTAATTGAAAATCAAATTGCCACCGTCCAAGTCGCAAAAGACGATGCTTTACTGGCTAAATACAATCTTCAGTCAATTGTGAAATTCATGAAAGATAAGTTTTCAAATTTAGGACAAACATACCAATTGTCTAGTTTAAGCCAGATTAGAGTATTTCTGTGTTCGATATTCCCATCTGGAATGGTTTGGAGCTATCCAGGCTTATCGAACACCAAGATTAGCCCGATATATCAATCCATTCGTATGTTTGAAAACGATGGTGTCGGACCTAGTGCTGAGGGTCAGAGTCGAACTGACATCTGGGGTTTTTCAGACCTCCGCCGTGACCACCTTGGCTACCTCAGCTGTGTTTATGGTGCGCTCGCTTGGATTCGAACCAAGGACTCCTACTTTATAAGAGTAGTGCTCTACCGCTGAGCTACGAGCGCTGATTATAGCTTATTTATTATATAAAAAATATAGTGGACCTGACCGGAGTCGAACCGGCAACCTCCGCAATGCGAATGCGGCGCTCAACCAATTAAGCTACAGGCCCTTTTCTCGTGCACCCGGGGAGAATTGAACTCCCATCAAAGGCTTCGGAAGCCCTCATTCTATCCGTTGAACTACAGGTGCTGCTCTAACTTATTATATCAATACGCTATAATATTAGAAATGAAAGTTGCGATCGTGCATGACCAATTACGCGAATTCGGTGGTGCCGAACGGGTTTTGGTTGCGCTTAAAAAAATATTTCCGACTGCCGATGTCTTCACCTCAACTTATGATCCGGGAACACTTGGTACCCATAAAAATTTAATAAATCAGTGGAATATAAGTGTTTCTTGGTTTGGCAAAATTCCTGTATTAAATAAACTGTACTCCCCCCTGCGTTTTTTAACTCCTTTTATTTGGGAAAGTTTTGATTTTTCTCGCTATGATTTAGTAATTTCCTCTTCGGGCTCCTGGATGTGTAAAGGTATAAAAACTAAGCATCCTACGATGCATATAAGTTACGTCCATCACCCTCCCCGCTACCTCTACGGTTATGAAACTGCTATTGAGTGGCAGAAATATTTGCCAATTAAAATTTACGGAAATTTTATCAATCATTTTTTGCGAATCTGGGATTGTAATTCCACAAAAAGGCCTGATTATTTAATTGCTAATTCCCAGGAAACACAAAAAAGGATACGTAAATTCTATCGGCGTACGGCAACAGTTATCTATCCTCCTGTCAATATCCCCACTAAAATTGCAGCTTTACAATTTAAAACTGAAAATTATTATATTACCGTTTCCCGTCTGGCTCGCGCTAAACATGTTGATGTTTTAATTAAAGCGGCAAACCAAATGAAATTCAGGTTGAAAATCGTGGGTTCTGGGCGGGATGAGCAGTATCTCCGTTCGGTTGCCGGATCAACTGTTGAATTCTTGGGGAATATTTCTGATCAAAAGTTGGCCGAACTTTACAAAAGAGCCAGGGCCTTTATATTTTCTTCAGTCGATGAGGAATTTGGGATTGCTCCGGTTGAGGCAATGGGTTACGCATTACCTGTAATCGCCTACCGAAGTGGTGGTTTACCCGAAACAGTAACAGATGGAATAAATGGATATCTTTATACGGAACTTTCTCCGGAATCATTGCTGGAAAAAATTAAATTATTGGAATCTTTACCTACCCAAAATTATATAACGCTGAAAAATAACGCAAGAAAAATTTCCGAAAACTTTACTGAGAAAAAATTTAAAGAAAGAGTTTTGGATTTTATTGCTCATACCGTATCGCATCGCTAGGTGAAAGATCCGCAGCTTTTTTGGCGGGAAAAACACCAAAAACAATTCCTATTCCCCCAACAATTAGAGAAATTGCAGCAATAGCAGCTAAAACTGCGTTTAAAATAGAAAATTGGGCTTCATTTGTAACGGAAAAATCATCTTCTTTATAACGTCTGAGAAGAATTTTTTTAATATCGGCTTTTACAGTTTCCGCGTCTGCATTGGGTTCGGATTTTAAATAAAAGGAATATTAGTACAAAACTTTTACAAAAATGGCCGCCAAATACTTATGGGCATTTGATTGTAGAGTAAGAAATTCCAAGCGTATAAATAAATAGCCGGTAAAAGCACAATAAAAACCAGCAAAAATTTTCTGCTTGTAAAGAACTGCTCTAGAGCTATACACGCCAAAGGCCACAACGGCAAACTATAGCGAGCGATGTCGCGGTGATCGACTAAGGTTGTTGCAATAAAAAAAATTAATGTAAAATAAAAAAAACTACGATATTTACTATTTTTTAACGCTATAACTGTGTACCCATAAAGAAAAAAATAAAAAATTATGTCTTCAAGCCAAGCAGTCCCAACCCATTTGTCGTTGAAATTAAAAACCGAAAACGGAAAACTCATCGGCACTAGACCGCCTGTATGAAAATAGGCTAAAAAATCACCATACTGAATCCAATAAATAAAAAATACACTGATAAGTCCGGTCGGTATAAGCAGCAACCAAATCATTGACCAATTTATTTTTTTAGTTTTTAATAATCTTTCTATCAGTACAAAAACATAGGCTGCAAATAATAGAATTCCCGGTGCTTTAGTCATTGCAGATAACCCTCCAAAAAATCCGGCTAAAAGATAATTTTCTTTTTCAAAAAAAACGAGAGATGCAAGCACTAATAATATAAATAAACTCTCCGGAGCACCTATTGATCGAACGACTAAAAAGCGCGGAAGAAACAGAAACACTATAACAAGAAGTAACGGATATTTTGTTACCTGCCATTTTCGTAAGATATAATAGAAAAAAATCGATAAAAGTACCGTGAACAAAAAGTTCACTAAAAGCATTGATCTAAGATAACCAAATAGTGAAAAAATTCTGATAAAAATTGGGTAAAGTGGCAGATGCGCGGCAAAATATTTAGGCGATAAACCTGTGTTTAACTGATTTATCAAAAGTGGATTATAAAATGTCTTTGCCGGTATTATATACAGCGGTCCATCATAATTTTTATAAATGTGTTGTAAACCAGGTAACCAGGCAACTATTGTACTTATAAAAACAATAAAAATTACGGTAAAATAAGGAAATATGCGTTTAAACATTAAAAATATTGTAGCAAAAAATAAGTTCGTTGTTGCTGTCTTTATTGTTGCTGCGTTTTTAAGACTTTACAACCTTTATGATTTTACAACCTTCCTCTCCGATCAAGGTAGAGACGCCATTATTGTACGGCAGATTGCTACTCTAACTCATCTTACTGCCATAGGTCCTACCTCTTCACTAGGCGGTGTATTCTTGGGGCCCTTCTTTTATTATCTTATGGCACCTTTTCTGCTTTTAGCAAACTTTAATCCGATCGGGATGACTCTGGCAACTTCGCTTTTTTCAATTCTCGGAATTGGGCTTGCATATATAATGGTTCGTAAAGAGACTAATCCTAAAATAGCTTTAATTTACCTGGTTTTAGCGACATTTTCTTACGTAAATATAGACTTATCGCGTTTTGCCTGGAATCCGAATTTGCTGCCAATTTTCGCTTTTGTTACTCTCTATTTTTTTTACAAGTTCATCCAAACTAATAAAAATGTTTATTCATTTCTTTTCGGGATACTCTTTGGTCTATCTATTCAATTGCATTATCTAGCGATTTTTTTAGTCTTTCCCATGTTTATAGTCTTTATCCAAAAGCTTATAACGCAGCAAAAAATTCGCGAAAAAATAAACACTGTTAAGACCAGTTTATTTTCGTTGATCGGGTTTTTTTTTGTTTCTTGGCCTCTAATCTATTTTGATATAAAACATCAGTTCGTTAATACGCAAAGCTTCTTGAGGCTTTTTGGCCAAGATAAATTAGTCAGTGGAAATTCTTCGTTCCTTAGTAAATTTATCGATACCAACCAATCTTTTTTTGTTCCGGTTTTTAATTCAAACATAAATGGCAATCTGGCATTTATCCTACTTTTATTTATGGTGATAGCTACTATTTTTCTTTGGAGAAGTAAAAAAATTAATATTTTTTCGGAAATTCATCTATTAAACCTTTTTTCTTTTATTTTTGCCTTTAGTTTTCTTTTCCTTTTCAGACATCCGCATTATTACGGACCGATATACTATAGTTTCTTCTTCCTTTTAGCCTATCTCGCTTTTTACATCATTCCAAAGAATATCATAGGAAATGGATTCCTAACATTATTATTGCTTTTATACATCGTTGTTAATGCTAAAAGTATTAATTTTCTTTCCGGTCCCGGTAATAAACAAATCCAGCATTCGCAAAATGTTGCAAACTTTCTGAGCGACAAGATTGGTAACAAGCCATTTAATATCGCCACCTGGCCTATTGAGTTCGGCGAGGATAATTTTGTCTATTTTCTTGAAGTTAAAGGTTTAATACCAGCCGATCGAACTAAACTAGAAATAACTAAACAGCTGTTCGTATTATGTAATCAAGAACCCTGTTTGGTTCTAAACTCTCCATCCTGGAATATATCAATGTTCGGGAAGGCAAAGATCGCTGAAAAATGGGAGATTGAAGGCGTCAAAATTTACAAGCTTGTTCACCAATGAAAATAACTCTGGTCATACCCTGCTACAATGAAGAGGCCAATATCCAAAAAGGCGTGCTAGATAAATTCGGCAACTATACAAAAGAAAATGAAATTTTTAGTGAAGTTCTAATAGTTGACGATGGATCAACTGATTCCTCAAAGAAATTAATCCGTGAAAAATATCTGCCAAAATTTTTAAAATTCAAGCTTGTTGAAATTAAGCATGAAGGTAAAGCTGGAGCGGTAATAACTGGCATACAAAAGGCCAAGGGTGATTATGTAATGTTCTCCGATATCGATCTAGCAACACCGATTGAAGAGGCTGAAGATCTTTTGGAGCAGGTTGAAAAAGGCTACAAAATAGTTATAGGATCAAGAAACTCCCGGCGTGAAGGTGCGCCATTTTTACGCAGAATCATGGCGGTTGGATTCATTTTTATCAGAAATTTTGTCATCGGTCTTCCGGGAATAAAGGATACGCAGTGTGGTTTTAAAATTTTTGAAAAAGAGGCGGCAGACAGAATAATCACCCAACTTCAAGTTTTTCATAAAATAAAAATCATTAACGGCTCATCTGTCTCGGCCGGATTTGATACAGAGTTCCTTTTTATTGGACATAAGTTAGGATATAAGATTAAAGAAGTACCAGTGGACTGGCGGCACGTCGAAACAAAAAACGTTAACTTTTTAAAAGATACAATTGAGACTCTTAGAGATATTCTTTTAATTAAATATTATGACCTTTCTAAGAAATATAATAAGGAATAAATATCTGCAATTAGCAATCCTTTTATTGTTTAGCTTAATAATAATATTTTATAAATTCGGACTTATACCGCGCTATCTTTTTTTTGACGAGGTTGAATTCGCAAAACTAGCTTTGTCACTTCGGGAAAAAACATATTCTCCATACAGCTCCTTAGCGACAGGTCATCCTACCCTATATTTTTACGTGATTCTTATTTTTTTTAAACTTTTCGGAGTTTATAACAATGTTCTTCGTTTACCGGCCGCTTTTTTTGGGGTTCTAAATATAATAATCTTTTATTTTATTATGCGGAAGTTTTATTCAGGGACTTTGTCTTTTATTTTAGCGATTTTTCTTATTTCCTGCCGCTGGTATTTCAACTTTGCTAGATTTTCATTCGAAGCAACATTCTTACTTTTTTTAGAATTATCTGCGCTCCTTTTTTTGCTTCAGGTAAGGAAAAAAAACAAATTATTAATGTTAATGCTGAGTGCAATATCTACGGGACTCGCCTTCAATTCATATTATCCGGGAAGAATTTTCTTTCTATTGCCCTTATTCTATTTATTATTAAGCAAGGAAAAAATTAAAAATATTTTACTTTATTTTCTAATCGTGATAATTTTAATTCTGCCTCTTCTGTTATATTTTAGAAATAATCCGGATCTCCGTTTTAATCAAGAATCCTTTATTACATCTAAAACAATTTCTCTCGCTAAAAAATTTTCATATTTAGAACAGAATATTGTTAAAACGTCACTCATGTTTAGCTTCAAAGGCGACATGAATGGAAGGCACAATTACACCGGTAAACCAGCGCTAAATATCATTTTAGGTTCTTTTTTTATATTTGGTTTAATATTGACTATATTCAACTTAAATAATATTTTTAACCAATTTTTTCTCTTCTATTTCTTCCTATCATTATTTCCGACCATTTTTGCCTATCCGGCAGAAAATCCAAATATGCTCAGAACCTTCACTGTATTACCATCTTTAATTTTTTTCATTGGAAACTCATTAAACTTCATCTATCAAAAAGTAAAAATTAAGAAACATTATCTTATATCTATATTTTTTTTACTTGCGGCTTGTTCGGCTTTTTTAGATCTTCGTACTTATTTTTTATTCCAAAGCCGAGTATTTTTAGACGATGCTTTTAAAGTTAAAGGAGAACTCCAAACGATCCTAAAAGTAAAGAATTTTTGATACAATCATTGAAATGAAAAAGCACTTCATACTTATCGTCTTCTTAGTTACTTATTTTTTAATAATAGCTTTTAAACTTGTTTCTCACCCAACGCCTTTTTACGACTGGGATGAATCTATTTATATGGAGGCCGGAAGAGAGATGTTCACACGTCAATCGTTTATCCCTCTGTGGGAAGGTAAGGCCTGGCTTGAAAAACCGCCCTTAGTTCCATTGCTCTACGCTGGAATTGCCCAAATTCCTTTTGTCAAACCGGAAATTTCAACCCGGATTTTCACTCTTATATTATCAGTCATAACTCTTTTCTTTGCCTACGTCTGGATCTATAAACTCACAAAATCGGATATAATTTCCAACTCGGTCGTTTTTCTGACCGCCTTAACTCCGATATTCCTGCAACGGGCCCAAATCGTGAATACCGATGTTTTTCTCTTTTTAGGTTGGCTGGGATATTTACTTTTCTATGCCAATTTCTGGCTGGGTCTTTTTTTCCTAGTAATCGGGGTTGGGAGCAAGTCTATTCTTGGCCTTTTTCCATTGCTAATGATTTCCTTATACCAGTTTTATCTTTTTTTCTTCATCAAACATAAAAATAAAAAACAATTTCTTGCAACTTTAAAAACTGCGGTCATCCAAGTTTTATTCTTATCAATATGGTATCTGGTAATGTTTCTTGTGTTCAAAGGCGAATTTTGGAAAGTCCATTTTAGTGAACATCTGTTTGACAGGGTAACCTCCTCAATTGAATCTCATTTCGGAACGCGGACTTTCTATATAGAACTAATCGGACAACAGTTTCCCATTATTTGGATTTTAGGAATATTCGGTCTAATTATTTTTTTATATCAATATCTATATAAGAAATTTAATTCGAAAAAACTATTTTTGGGCTTTTTTTTTGCTCCATGGTTTATTTTTTTAAATCTTACGAAAACCAAGATCGTCTGGTACCTCTACCCTGCCCTCTCTCAAATTGCATTTTTTATTGCCTATCCGTTAACTCTGTTAAAAAGAAGTAAATATTTATCGGTTGCTGTCCTTATATTTTTTTTGTTATTTATGGGCTATCTGAATTTTTATCAATCCAACTTTTTCAAGGCACATTACTCGACGGAGAATCAATATTATCAAACGGCTGTATTGGCAGGTTCGCAATGTTCGAATTTGTATATTTTAGTCGATTCGGGGACCAGAAATACAAATAATGTCTTAACCCAAATGCATCTGACTATTTCAACTACCGACTGGTACGGTAATCATCCACAAATGGCTTATTATTTTGGTAAATATACACTCTTTTACTATAACAAGGTGCAATTTGAAACGGATACAGCCTCTTTATCTTCAGGTTCATGCGTTGCTCTGGAAAAAGATGATTTCAATCAAAAGACTGAAGGCTCTCTTTCCTTACTAAGCAATATTAACTCGTTCCTTCTCTATAAAATACGGTAATTTCTGTATAATAATGTCTATAAATATGTTTGACCTATTCTCGTTATTGAAAAAGGCTAAACAGCTTTTTAAAATAACCGACATATTGATCGTCCTGGGATTAATAATCGTGTACTTCGCAACCAGATTGGTTAACATAACTAAATTTCCAATTTTTTCCGATGAGGGAATTTATATCCATTGGGCCAAGGTTGCTTGGCACGATGCCAGCTGGAGATTTATCTCCCTAACCGACGGTAAACAGCCTCTTCAAACCTGGGGAACTATCCCTTTGTTAAAACTTTTTCCAGATAATGCTCTCTTCGCCGGTAGACTTTTTGGAGTGCTGACTGGTTTTGCTGCTCTACTCGGGATCTTTAGCCTACTCTATTATCTTTTTGGGAAAAAAACTGCCTGTATAGGTTCGCTTCTTTACATTTTCACTCCCTATTTTCTCTTTTATGACAGATTTGCCCTGGTCGATTCGGGCGTAAATGCCGCAACTATCTGGATTCTGTTTTTTACAATAGTTCTGGCTGAAACGATCCGGCTCGACATCTCGTTAATCTACGGCTTACTCTGCGGTTTAGCACTTCTGGCCAAATCGTCTGTACGGATATTTCTTGGCATGGGCGTTTTTGCGCCTATTTTGTTTCTGGAAAAAAAAACTAAAAACTTTTTAGCAAAATTAGTCAACTTTGTTTTTCTTTATGGAATATCATCCCTTATTGCACTGGTTATTTATAATGTCCAGCGACTTTCGCCCTTTTTTCATTATGTTGCCGAAAAAAATAAAACCTTCATCGTTACTCCGCAAGAATTATTAAAAGCACCATTTATGTATTTTTGGGGCAACATCAAGGATATTCCGCTCTTTTTTTCCTGGGAAGCGGGATTTATTCTGATAGTTTTTGGTTTTATTGGCTGGCCACTTTTATACAAAAGAAATAAAAGACTTGCCCTCTATATAGCTACTTGGATAATAATTCCATATATAGTTATTGCTTTTGTGACAAAAGTCCTTTTTCCCCGCTATATAATTTTTTTTGCCAGTCTTTTTCTTATACCTGCAGCCTATTTTTTAGCAACGGTTAAAAATAAATTTTTGCTTATTGCAACAACTCTATTTTTTGTTACTTCCTTTATCTATTTTGATTATCCTATTCTTTTTAATTTTAAAAACCTGCCTTTCCCGCCGGTTGATCGTGGACAGTATGTTGAAAGTTGGACAGCCGGTTGGGGAATTAAAGACATTATGAATTATGCTAGGCAAAAATCCAAAGATAAACCTGTAGTAATTTTGGCGGATGGAAATTTCGGACTGGCAGGCGATGTACTTGATACCTACCTCAAACGAAACGATCGGATTGAAATTCGTGGGTATTGGCCGCTTGGGCTTCCTCAGTTTTTGGAAAATCAGAAAGATTTAAAAAATAAATATGTTTATGTAGTCATGGCTCATGAATTGAGCTATCCTTCAAGTTGGCCGCTAAAACTTATTCAGCGTTATGATAAACCAGGAGGAAAGTCTGTGATATATTTGTTTGAACTTACTAAATGATAAAAAAAATATTCTTCTTTCTCTTTTTAATTCTAGTAGCAGTTTTTTTAGGTCATGATTTAAACCCTGTAGATCAACAAATGTTTACTTTTCATGACGTAACTCAACCGGCCAGGATTCAAGAATTCACGTTAAACCTTAAAAATCTAAAAATTCCACCCCGGATTGCGCCGGATTTCTCCTTTCGTTTCGGCTATCCGGTTTTCAATTTTTACGCCCCATTTACTTATTGGGTTTCTAGTAGCCTCAATATTCTTGGATTAGATGTTATAAATTCTTTAAAAATTTCGTTTATTCTTGCAATTACACTCGCATTTATTTTTTCATTTTTACTTTTGCAGGAATTTTTTTCTTTTTTTCCGTCTCTGGGCGGAGCTATACTTTATGTGACTTCTCTGTATGTTGCAGTTGATATTTTTGTTCGAGGAAATTTGGGAGAAACCTGGTTTATTACCCTCTTCCCTTTGGCTTTATATTTTCTCTATAAAAATGCTTTCTTAAACAATAGACTAATTTTTTTTGCAACAGTCATCGTCCTTTCTTTTATATTTACTACTCACAATATCCTCTCTCTTATTTTTTTACCACTTGCAATAGTATTTTCTCTTTTAAATAAAAACTTAAAATTAAATTTATTGGCAATTTTTTTGGGGCTACTTCTTGCTTCTTACTTTCTCCTACCCGCTGTTCTTGAAGAGGGAAAAACCTATGCAAGTGAAGTGGCAACACAAACTCATTATCAAGATCATTTTTTATGCGCTTGGCAGTTATGGCAATCGCCTTGGGGATACGGAGGATCGGCTCCAGGATGTCAAAATGACGGGCTATCTTTTAAGGTGGGAAAAGCACAATTAATTCTCGGTTTTTTCGGACTTCTTTATTTCTTCTTCAATTTTTTCGTATTAAAAAAAACAGATAAAAACAAAAAAATATTAATTTTCTTTTTTCTTGTCGGTTTAATTTCTCTTTTCCTTACAACCTACCAGGCAAAATTTATTTGGGATCTTTTATCTCCGTTATTTTCTCTTTTTCAGTTCCCTTGGAGGTTTATCGGTGTAGCTCTGATCGGGATTGTTTTTACAGCTGCATATTTTTTTGATCGAATTAGGTTTCCTTTGAAGGAAGTTGCAATTGTAATAATTTCTCTAGCTGTTCTTTTCTCGCAAGCGAAATATTTTAGTGGTCATGATATCTCTAAAAAACTTTTTACCCAAACTTATTTATCTAATGATTACATTGAAACAAAAGCCGCTTATGAAATCCCAGAATATCTTCCCAAAACAGCAAATTACTTAAGCTGGAGAAAGTCGCAACTGCTTTTACCGGTACGAACAACTGATGCCTGGACAAGAACTATCGATGTTAAAAAACCTGGGATAATAAAAATCGATATACATTATTTCCCATTTTGGAGCATCTTTATAAACGGTCAAAAAGTCTATCCAACCATCTTTGACCCGTTAGGAAGACCTATATTGACTATTAACAAACCTTCAAATATTGTCGTTAAATATATCGAAACACCAATCGAAAAAACAGGAAATTTTATATCTCTTATAACATTGGTGCTGCTTTTTCTGCTAACCTTGTATAAACCATTATGGAAGAAATTAATAAGAACCAAAAACTAAGCGAAATCAAACGAAATACCATTATAAGCACCCTGAGTCTTTTTATTCAAAGCGGGTATTCGGGATTCTTGGGTTTGGTAGCCAACCTTGTTATAACCATATTACTTTCACCAACAATTTTCGGAATTTATATCACGGTTTTGTCCCTAATATCTGTATTAAACTATTTTTCTGATATCGGTCTCGCAGCTTCACTCGTACAAAAGAGAGAAATAACTGAAGAAGAAATAAAAACTACATTCACTATGCAGCAGATCTTAATTATAACAATTATTTTAATCGGTTTTTTTATGACGTCATTTATTAAAAATTTCTATAACTTACCTCAAGCTGGCGTGTACCTTTATTGGTCGCTGCTGTTATCTTTTTTTATCTCATCACTTAAAACAATTCCCTCGATTCTTCTCGAACGCCACATCCAATTCCAAAAAATAGTCTTAGTTCAAATTATTGAAGCAACAACTTTTTATATTACAGTAATTATTCTGGCAATTTTTAAACAGGGACTTAATAGCTTCACAATTGCTGTTTTTTTGCGAGCAATAATCGGTCTCATCACAATCTATTCGCTATCATTTTGGGTTCCAAAAATTGGTATATCAATTAAAACTCTAAAAGAACTCTTGTCATTTGGTGTTCCGTTTCAGGCCAGTTCTTTTCTGGCACTTTTTAAAGACGATCTGATGACATTATTCTTAGGAAAATTGCTAGGATTTCAAGGGTTAGGATATATTGGCTGGGCAAAAAAATGGGCTGAGGCGCCAATTAGAATTATTATGGATAATGTAAGTCGGGTTCTTTTTCCAGTAATTGCGCGGATTCAAAACGATAAAGAAAAGGTGGAAAAACTTATCGATAAGATACTTAATTATCAAACAACGCTCCTTGCACCTGTTATTTTAGGACTTGCGCTTACTATGAACACGTTTGTCGCAATAATACCCAAATACGGCAAATGGTCTCCTGCTCTGCCCTACTTTTACCTCTTCTGCGTTTCAGCTTTTGCTTCTTCCTATTCCACACCATTTATCAATCTTTTTAATGCTCTGGGCAAGGTAAAAATACCCTTTGCCTTTATGCTTTTTTGGACGGCGCTTACCTGGGTTCTGACGCCGCCCCTGACTAAACTTTTTGGCCTATATGGCTTTCCGATAAACGTGGTAGTTCTTTCGCTAACGTTTATTATTGTTGTTCATGAAGCGAAAAAAATAGCTGCATTTGACTTTATTAAATCTATTTACAAACCAATAATTTCAAGTCTAATCATGGGTCTGCTTGTCTTTTTTTTACTGCACTTTCTTGGAAAAAGTTATTTTGCACTCGGTTTAAGTATTACGTTGGGCGGCGTGATATACTTTTTATGCCTAAAGATCCTTTTCCAGACGGATCTTTTAGAAGAGTTAAAATTACTTTTTAGCAATGAATGAAATAACCGCAGTTATCGTAGTAAAAGATAATCCTCACCATCTGAAAGACTGTCTTGATTCCATCCAGGACTTCGTCAAAACAATTATCATCGCCGATATCGGAATGAGTGATGAAGCTAAAATAATAATCTCCAAACTTAAAGATGTAAAAATCGTTTCAATAACCGAACCATCGCCTTATGTCGAGGTTATTCGTGAAGAGCTTAAAAAATATGTTGCTACCGATTATCTTCTCTTCCTTGATCCTGATGAGATTTTTCCTAGAGCTTTAAAACAACTCCTAAAAGAAAAAATTGGCTTTTTTGATTTTGCCAAAATTCCGCGTAAAAATATCATATTTGGTAAATGGATCACTCATTCACGCTGGTGGCCCGATTATCAAGTACGGCTTTTTAAGAAGGATAAAGTCACTTGGCCTTTAAAATTACATACTCAACCCGGAACTAGCGGCAAAGCTCTAGTAATCTCTCCCGACGAAAAACTATCCCTTGTCCATTATAACTATGAAGGGCTGGATGATTATTTTTACAAAAATATTCGCTATGCCAAAGCCGAAGCCGCTGAGATTGCAAAAAACAATCAATCGTACGCTCTTCATGATGCCCTAAAAAAATCTATTGGTGAATTCGTAAGCCGTTTTTTTCGTGATAATGGATACCGCGACGGCATGCATGGATTTGCACTAAGTATGCTGCAGATGTTTCAAGCTCTTCTTGTCTATTTGTATTACTGGGAAAATAAAAAATACTTTTCCTTGGATGAAAAAACTCTGATAAATCATTCAGAGTTATTCTTCTCCCACGGACTAAAAGAAACATGGTATTGGATCATAAAAAAACAACTGGTTGGTAATCTTGCAAAACTGAAGATAAAAATCGTTAAGAAACTGTTTTAAGCCTTTCAAATTTCTCAAACCACTGTATCTTTCTTTCGAAAAGAATTAGTGCTCCGAATAATAAAATAGCCGTTATTGAGATTATATCTCCTAATACTCGTACTTTAGTGTCTTTAAATTGGACTAGTATTGTATGTTTTCCGGCCGGGACATTATACGTGATCGTTCCTCGGTAGTCAGGATCCTGAAACTGGATCGGTACTTCACTCCCATCTACATAGACATGCCAACCCGGAAAATAAAACGTGTAATCAACCATACGAAGCTTAGTTTTAGCGTCAATAATATACATGCGGACTGAATTTTTTGTTGTTGCTTGGACTATGGATCCGCGTCCTTCGATGATTGCCCCTTTTTTATTTTCAACTGGGTATAAATCAGTTTGACCCGTCCAGATTGTATTCATGTTATTTGAATGCAAATTAATAGTCGTAAAATAATAAGTATTTTGCGGATATAAGGTATAGTTTTTGCCATAAAGCTGCGGGAATCGTATGAGAGCAATAAAAAGAATAAATAATACCGTTAGCCAATTCCTGTTAATTTTTTCCGAAAAATAAGCGAATATAATTGGTGGCAAAAAAATAAAAACTGAAAACATCCTCCAGGGAAACTGAATGTTACTTAAAAGATTAAAATGTTTATAGATAAATTCCGAATATTTAGTTGTTAAAAATATTATCGGTACGCAAAGAATTACAGCGAAATCAAACAAGGAAAGTTTTTTCAAGAAACGAAGTTTATACCTTACTAAATGAATTAGAACGATGATCAAGCCAATAACTACCCCCACCATCTCAGGTAAACCGGCCTCAATAACATGTCCCCGGCTAAAGATATCATTTCTTGACTCCATAAAGTAATACCAATTTGGATCAATAAAATTTTGCAGACTCAATGTTTGATTGGGGACTAACTGATTTTTAGAAAGACCATAGAAAAAATACTTTATCTCAAGTTCCAGAGGAATATAATAATACCCCGCGATCGCCGTTCCTAAAAACATCAATCCAAAAATAAGAAAAAGTGTCTTCACTCTATGCTTCTCCGATAGTATATTCCAGAAAATATACGGCACGATAACAAACATCTGGATAACAAACATCATCGGATGGCTTAAGGCCAAAAGAGCAGTAGAGATTATCAATAGGGGTACGGCAAAAAAACGTTTTTTTTTAGTCAGGTAATAAATACTTATTAGTATTAAAGGGAAAAAAATTAAAGAAAATGTTTCCGGTATCGCTCCCCGAATATAAAGATCAAGAATACGATATGGTGCAAGATTTACCAAAAAAGCTCCTAAGAACGCAGTTATGGGTAAAAAATAGATTCGCAGAAAAAGATAGAAAAATACGCTTGATAATACAACTGCCAGGAGTGAAATAATATTAAACGATAAGACTGGATCATGGAAAAAAAGATTTATAAACGCCCCTGTATAGCTTGTAAGTTGTTGTGCAAAGATTCCTATTGGCATACCGTAGTTAGCAAAGCCATCCAACCAACGAACTGGAAAATCGCCGTCCTGTAAAGCTTTTGTAAATTGCGCTATTGTCGTGATATGAATAAGTCCATCCATGTTGGCGGATCTGCCAGTGTTGACAAATAGATCAAGCACTGTAAATAGTGATATAATTACAAGCAAGATTAAAAAATATACATCGGTCCGTTTGAGATGCATGTCTATGAATTATAAAACAATTATTGGCCTTTTTGTTCTTCTTCTTGCTGTTTTTCTTATAACCGAGCCGAAGATCTCAAGCTATCTTTTTCCTCTCAAAAGACACGAAACATGGAATACGTTTATTAATCAAGTAAAGAAAACCAATTATATTGATCCTCAAAAATTCTGGGAGTTTCGGGAATTTTATTATCCTGGATATTTTACCTTTGCTAAAAATGGGTTGCCTATTACGCAGATGAATAAATTTTTTACATCAGCAAACATCATTTTAAAATCAAATGTGTCTCCCTTCCCTTTTTTGATGTATCAAGCTGATAAAAAACTAACTAGTTTAGAGACTTTGGTTGCGGAAGACAAGTTGGATCAACTTATAGATAGGTTTTCATTCCAAAATATAAGCGTTATTTATTCAAGTCCAACCAGTCTTATTTACACCCGAGACAAAAATAATGCTGTTATTATTTTTGTTGAAACCGAAAATGAGATGCTTCGTGCTAATGGTTTTTTCGATTTTAGGGAAAAAAACAAAGCTCCCATTGCAGGCAAACATTGGTTCGTAATTACATCAGTAAGATTAGATTAATTTTTTATGATTGATTATCTAAAAAAAAGAAAATCATTGCTTTTGCTGTGTTTAGTTTATTTATTGATCAGATTGCCTTTTTTAAATCAACAATTTCTACTGCACGACGAGCGCGATATCATTTTGTCAGGATATTCAATCGCTCGAACTGGGCGCGATCTTTTTGGCAATTTTATGCCACTAAGTTTTAACCATATTAGCCCGGATAATCCACTTTTTGCAATATATTTTTCAGCTTTATGGTGGCTAATAATTCCAATAAAATCTGTCTTTTTGGCTCGACTACCATTTGTTCTTATCACAACATCCTTGGTCTTTATAGTTCATGAATTGATCTATCAGATAACAGCTAATAAAAAACTCTCTTTTTTAACCATGCTTTTATTTTGTTTCAGCCCCTGGGTTTTTCACATCACTAGGCTGGCTCTTGATATACCGCTAGCAATAGTTACTCTCACGCTGGGGATGCTTTTTTACCTTAAAAGAAAAACTGCGCTTTCCTTTTTTATGTTTTTTTTAACTTTTTATACTTACCAAGGATTTCGTACAATCATTCCCTTTCTCCTAATCTATTTGGAACTGTTTTTTTTCTTAAAAACGAAGGATAGAAAACTTTTTATTAAGAAAAATGTTATAAATGTAATTTTTTTTATTCTGCTCAGTCTAAGTATTTTCTTTGTTGATGCAAAAGTAACAGAAAAACGCTTTTCTCAATTGGTATTTCTTAATCCTACCCGCTTTGTCGAAGATGTTAATTATAAAAGAAATACATCAATTGCTCCTCCTCTCATTAAAGTAATTTTCCATAACAAATTTACGGCTACTGTGAATTATATGATCACCAACTTTGTAAAAGGACAAGATCTCCTCTACCTTTTTAAAGAAGGCGACACCAGTCCGATAAACGGCAATGTTTCAACTGGCCAGTTCTTTTTTACCGCAATATTCTTTTATTATTTAGGCATTGTGTCTTTTGGCAAAAAAAAGAAACCGCAGGATTTTTTCCCTTTGGGACTAATACCAATTGGCCTTATACCTGCAATTTTAAGTAATGTAAGTTCAACCTTTTCGATACGGGCAATGGCGTCTGGTATTGGATTTGCCTACATTATCGCCTGCGGAATAATCTTCGCTTCGCGTATTGCTAAAAACATGTCTAAAACCATTCAAATTATCTGCGGAATAAGTATTTTAATAATATTTGGTTTTGATCTTATATATTTTTCTTATAATTATTTTTTTAGAAGACCAATTATCGTTGCTGAATCTTTTTTTGAAAATGAACGTCAACTCGCCAAATTTCTTATCGATAAAAAAAAGCCATTTACCGTATACGCCCGATTTCCCCAAGATAATTATCTTTCGCTTATTCTTGTCGAATCTGGAAAAATTAACTGGTACACAATTCAAAGCAATTTACGTAAGGGTCAACCCTTTCTCTGGAACAATAAAATTATCAGAGATTGTGGGTCGCAAACCAATTTTGAGTCTCTTTCTGATGCGATAATATCAGAGCAGTGTCTTAACCCGCAAGAATATAAATATTTTTCTTTTCTACATCCCCCCTATCCGAATATACCCTATAATGATCTTTCGTACAAAGAAGCTTATTTCATAACTAAATAGATATTAACTTGGGAGTTATTGAAGATCAGTCGTATTTTATTTTGACATTGTTCAAAGTTTTTAGGTTGGCGAGTAGATTTGACATCATATATATAGTTAATTTTATCTAAATAACTGCACTCCCACACATGGGTTTCGTTTAAACGTTTTGTAAAATCAGTTCCGGTAAGTCTAAGCTGCATTTCATCGGCTACATAAAGAGGTTTTCCTGAAAAAGCTGCTATGTAAGAATTGTCATTGGAAGCAAATAGCGGCATAGGCTGTTTGAAATGTTTGGTAAGAGTCGGGTCAAATGGAGAGGTTAAAACAGTACCGGACGGCTGATTTTTAAGAAAATCAAGCGCCTGCAATTCTTGTTTAGGTAAGTAAGCTGGTCCAGATAGACTGGAAAAAACTTTAATAAGGTCGAAATCTATTGGAATCGTAAGAGTAATAATGCAAAAAACTAGGATATAGTTTAACAATTTACGTTTTTTTAGAATATCGTTTAAAAAAAGTGCTACAAAAATATTGCTTAAAAAAATACCATAGTATAAAAATTGAATTGTATTCCACCATTCGCCTTTTTGGACAAAAAAGATTGTTAGGAGAATTGAAAAAATAATAGTTAGTCCAACAATTAGATCAAACTGATTAAGTTTTTTTCTCAAGCCATAAACTGCAATATAACATAATCCAAATATCCTTGTTCCAAAATTAAAAATAAGAAAAAGTGTCAATGTTAATAATTCAATACCGATCAGCCTTGGTCCGATTCCCTTTGATTGTAAAAAATAGCGGGCATTGGTCGTATCTTTGAGGTAGAAAAGTTCGGGCTCCTCAATGAAAGGATGAACTATAGACAAAGGAGAAAAGCTAAATACCGATCCGCTCTTTAATGATTGAAAAGGATTGTAAAACAAAAAAATTGATACTATAGTAAAAATTGCCAAAATTATAAAACGTACAAAGAAACTGGACAATTTTTTTTCCGATAGAAATAAAAAAAGATAAAATAGTGCAACAATAATAAGGCTTATTATCCCTGCATAAAACTTGAGCCCTATGTTAACGGCTACAAAAATGCTCAATAATAAACTTTCCTTAAGCCCGATTCTTTTTCGTTTTATAAGTATGAGTATTCCGAGTAAAAAAATAAGAGAAAAAGCATACTGAAGATTTATAAGAGTGTGACCAGCTTGTTGTGCTACGAGTCCTCCCGAATTCCAAATCGTCCCGTGATGATAAAGCGTAAGAATATAGCTAAAAGATCCTCCAAAATAGACAAAAAATAATAAAGATCCTACGAACCAAACTGTATCACGTATTTTTCTTGCAAATATTATTGTTAAGGTCGTAAAAAGCAGAAACCAGATGATTGGTAAAAGCTTAAAATAAGTAAAAAGAGCAGGAATATGGAAAATAGATAAAATAAAGATGAAAAGATCTAGTAAATAGTTATAACCGCTTAACACTGTTCCTGCGAAGTTCGGAAGAGTAAAGGGTATTGAATGAAACGATACAGCCGCAATCGCAAGATGCCAAATGGCATCGTGACTATGTGCTCCCCAGAAAAAAATTCCACATTTTTCATTAAAACAATAATAAGATCCGCTTGGAAAGATAATAAGCATGTGAAACAAAAACGCCGGTAAAATGAGTAAAAGTAAGGCTTTGTTCTTTCTGATATAATCGAGTACATGTCTCATACGTTAGCCGTTATAACGGTTGTTTACGAAAATTATACAGTACTAGAAGACTTTTTAAACAGTTTGAGTAACCAAACAAATAAAAACTTCCAGCTTTTTATAAGCGACCTTTCAAAACTGCCGCAAAAAATTGATGCAGGTACTATTCCGGCAACTATAACAAGTGGAAAAAACAAAGGCTATGCTTACGGTATAAATCTTTCTCTGAAAAAGGCTATGGAACAAAATATTGACAGTTTTTGCGTCGTTAACGACGATACATATTTTAAGAACGACTTCATTGCTAAAGTGGAAAATTCATTAACTGAACACACAGGTTCAATTATTGGCGGAAAAATATATTATGCTCCTGGATTTGAATATCATAAAAACAGATATGAAAAAAACAATTTAGGTAAAGTTTTCTGGTATGCGGGTGGACGGATCGAATGGAAACATGCGACAGCCGTGCATCGGGGAGTTGACGAAGTTGATCAAGGACAGTTTGACAATCCAGGTAAAACAGACTTTGTAACTGGATGTTTCCTGGCTTATGATAAACAGGTTGTTGAGAAAGTTGGCGATTGGGATGAATCATTTTTTATGTATTATGAAGACGCAGATTTCTGTGAACGAGCTAAAAAAAGGGGTGTTTCGATATATTTTGATCCTTCAATCGTACTTTGGCACAAAAATGCCGCTTCTACCGGTGGATCGGGTTCGAGGTTACATCAGCAATATCAAACTAAAAATCAGTTACGATTTGGCCTTAGATATGCTCCATTTAGGACTAAACTTCATCTTCTTAAGAACTATTTTCTTAGCTAAAAAATATAAAATATTTAGGCCCAGAAAAATTAAAATAATCTCATGTTTCATTTGAATATTTTTTGAATTACCCCACTCATTAAAACGAACATAAGGATAATAAGAAAATAACAGTCCGGCTAGAAAAATATTAATTTCATTAATAAGATTTTCATAAAATGGAAGAAAAACAAAAAGCGCTAATAAATACCAGGGTTGAATTTCTGACTTTATTGATAAATAAACAAGAATAATAATAATTGAGACTAGAATAATCACGCTGGCTTTTTTATTTTTGGAAAGAAATACTAAGGGAAAAGTGATGTATTTGATACCAGCAGACAATAGAAAAAAAAGCCGGGAGAGTATCTGACTTTTTTGCAATAAATAATAAACGCCAACTATTCCTAGCGAAACACTTATTAAATCATTATGTGAAGAAATAAGACCTTCAATCAATACCAAAGGGTGGGTTGCAAAACTGAGTGCCCATTTTTTATTCATTCGTGCCAAAACAGCTACCGAAAGTAAATAAAATCCAACAAACATCGCCTTGAACAAGATAAAATCTATGACAAATTTGCCAAAAGCCAGAAAAGAAGGTACCGCACTCAACAATAAAAAAACTGGTCCATACGGATATGTACGTTCAGTCCATTGCAGAAATCGAAGCCAAGGATCCTTAGGAAAATCAAGTGCTCGATATAGATAAGGACTTTGATGATACCAGGTAAGAATTTTTGCATCAAACATATAATTGAAAAAATCATGGGATAGAAAAGGATAGGAAAAAAGAAAAATTATCCCTACTATAAGAGCAATTATTATCGGAGAATACCTTTTGTATTTTTTTACAAACCAAAAATGAAAAATAAAAAGAAAAACAACAAGAAAAATATATACCGTAGCTGATACATCCCGTTGATAGTAGCCGAAATGTACCATAACATTACGAAATGTTTCCCATAGGTGTGAGTTAACCAATGTAAGATTTGGATCAACCAAGGCGTATGAATAGATACCAGTGATAAATAGAGTAATTGCGTAAAGTACTATCATATAGTAATTTTATCTTGTTAAAATCAAAAATGTATTGTTTTTTTCTAAAATATGATAATTTAACTTCGCTGCTATAAGGTTGTTTACGGCCCAATTTCTAGTAATTACAACAAATTTATTCGACACTAATTTATGCGGGATAAATTTTTTAAAAACGAGCGCCAACTCATACATACCCAAAACAATAAGAAAAGACAGCGGTAAATAAACCGGAATTAAATGCCAGATCTCGGTTCCCGAAGAAGTTAAAAAAGGATAAAGCCTTACAAAATTCCAAATAAATAAAAATAGCTCATGTTCCCTCAGGAATTTCAGGCTTACTATAAGAAACGGAGCTGAAAATAAGAAACCAGGCTTTTGTTTCTGATCCCAACGGTAAAAAAATGGTATTCAATAAAGTTTTTGTATGTACGAATTTGAATAAGATACCAGGGTGCTACCAGAAATACAAATAAGATCAAGCCTGAAATAATATATCGCCGGTGAAGCGTGACCTTTGGAAAGAATTAATCCGCCAAAACTAAGCAGGGTAAAAACAACTGTTAATAGGTAGAAAAAATTAGACCAGTGTCATTAGTCAAAGTTATAGATATAACCCCTAAAAGCGCCGAGGGAAAGCGTGTGCTAAACTCATTTATACCCATTAGTTTGTAAGCAGATTGCCATGAACCAATTTACCGCACGAGTAAAATATTTCCTGAGCGTACGATCTCTCTGGCGATAGATCCATACCAACCTTCGTCCCAGCTAGCAACTGTGTTATAATCTAAACGATAGAAGAAAATAAAACCAAAAATAATTAGAAGCAGATAAAGAAATAGATTTTTTTATATGCCTAAAAATATTCATAAAAGCCTAAAGATAGGCGCTTTTTTATTAATACTCTGTGTATTTTGCTATTTTAGACTAAAGCCCATCTATTCTCAAACTGTCGGCTATACATTTGACCAGGGAAGAGACTTTTTGAAAGCTGCTGAAGTGATTTTATATGGAAAACCTACTTTTATTGGCCCGACTACCGGCATTATGGGAATTTTTCATGGCGCTTGGTGGTATTATCTATTAACAATTCCGTTTGTTCTTTTCCGCGGATCCCCTATAGGATTCTATTATTTTAATTTTTTTATTCAGCTTGGCGCC
Source organism: bacterium (assembly GCA_021796235.1). GTDB lineage: Bacteria > Patescibacteriota > Microgenomatia > UBA1406 > GWC2-37-13 > JAJYOJ01. Next base: position 32,560 of record JAJYOJ010000009.1, read on the forward strand.
TTTTTCCTCTTAGCAATTTTTCTCAAAAAATATTTTGACCTTTTTACTGCTTATATCATTTCATTACTCGTTGCAGTTTCTCCGTATTTTATCTCTACGTCAATTTTTTTGGGTAATAATGTCATCGTTCTTCCTTTTCTGCTTCTTTTTCTTATTGTTAATTTCCTTATTATTGAAAAAAAAATAAAGAAGAAGGAAAGGACGTTTGCCTTTCTGCTCGGGCTATTCTTAGGATTTATTGCCGAGTTTGAATTTGCTTTCGGTCTTCTCCTTATTCCAACCTATTTCATTCTTTTGCTCGGATTTCCCCCGATTCGGACTTATATTTTTAAATCTAAACGCTGGGCAATCTATCTTATTGGTCTTTTAATACCATTTCTTCCCCGCATCTTCTTTGAGCTAAGACACGGGTTTCTCCAGACCAAAACCCTTTTGTCTTTTTTGCTTCACCCAAAGCTCTTTACTCCCAAACCATATGCCGACGTATTTAAAGATAGACAAAATCTTTTTGTCGGTTATTTTAAAGGCATATTTACTCACGATCCAGTAGCAATAACCATATTGATTGCAGTCATTTTTTGTTTATCTTTCACCCTGTATAAAAAAAGCTTAGTTTATAAAAATTTTCTGTATTTTTTATTTCTCCTCCTAGGATTACTTTTTGTTTTCTCTACTCTTTATAAAGATACTTTTTGGGTAAATTATTACGAAGGTATTCAATATATCTTCTTGTTAATTACGGCGGTTTCATTAGCAAAAACAAAAAGTTTCAAGTATTTAACTTTGATCAAGTCACTATTAATAATAGTCATTATTTTTTTTGCTAGTCAATCCCTTATCAAGGAATTGAAAAGTAAGCCAAACTTTGTTGGACTTCCACTCCGAAATCAACTTAATGTAGTTCTTTACGTCCAGTCACAAGAAAAAAATCTTGCTAAATATTGTGTAAAAATTTATACGCCGCCTGTTATTCCCTACACATATAACTATCTCTTTTTGTCACGTAAATTATCGTCAAATATTGCAACGCCAGACGATAATTGGGTACATAACCGATGTTGGTTTATTATTGAAACGGACGATTATAAAAAACGACAAACAGATTGGATAAAGGCCAATATCCCCCAGGCTGCTAAAGTTTTAACTTCCAAAATGCTGAACGGAGTTACAATCGAACTTATTTCTAAATAAATATAGAATGGACAAAATTACTATCATCATCTTTACCCACAATGAAGAAAAAAATATAGAGGATTGCATAAATTCTGCAAAACTTCTAACGACACAGATTTTGATCATTGATATGGAAAGCTCGGACAAATCTCTTGCTACTGCAAAAAAAATGAAGGTTCGCGTCATAAACCACCCTTTTAGTCACTATGTTGAACCTGCCAGACAGTTTGGTATCGAAAAAGCATCTACAGACTGGGTTTTCGTCTTAGACGCCGATGAGCGGATTACCCAAGACTTAGCTCAAGAAATCAAACAGGCCATAAAAAACGGGAAAAAATTAAGTTATTATAAAATTGCGCGAAAAAATTGTTTTTTTTCACACTGGTTAAAGCATGGCGGATGGTGGCCAGATTATCAAATACGTCTAATTAATAAATCTTATTTTATTTCTTGGCCGAAAGAAATTCACTCTACTCCTAAAGTTAGAGGAACTTACGGCTATCTAAAATATCCTCTCGTTCATAACTTTCATGGCGATTTACAAACCATGGTTGATAAAACAATTGTTTTCGAAGATATTGAGTCAAATCTTCTTTTCCGTGCCGGTCGAAGTGCAACAACTGTCATTTTTTTCCGTAAGTTTTTGGGTGAAACTTGGAGAAGATTGGCAAAAAGGATGGGTTTTCTTGATGGCACAGTTGGTATAATTGAAGGTATCTATCAAGCATTTTCGAAAACTATAACGTATTTGTTTTTATATGAAAAATCTTCAAGCAGGTCTGTATGATCCATACCTAGATGTTTTAGGCGGTGGTGAAAAACACATACTCCAAATTCTTAAAGTTCTCGAAGAAAAAGGTTACCAGCTTTACATTTTCTGGGACAAAAATTTAACTTCTGATATAGAAAAACGTTTTAATCTTCGGTTTAAATCGGTTCATTTTCTAAAAAACATTTTTAAAGGGGGTTTCAACACGTTTGAAAAAATGAGATTTCTTAAAAAATTTAACATATTTATTTACGTTACTGACGGAAGTTACTTTCTTTCAACGGCCAAAAAAAACTTTGTCTTTGCTATGGTACCCGATCGCAAACTTTATAATTTGAATCTGTTTAACAAAATAAAACTTAATAATTACCGTTTTATTTCAAACTCCCATTTTACGAAATATTGGCTTCAGAGATTTGGCCTTAAATCAGATTTTATCTATCCCGGCATCAATAAGGATCTCATTGATTTAGATATATCGAAACTGCAAAAAGAAAAAATTATTTTGTCGGTAGGTAGATTTTTTCCTCAACTTCACTCGAAAAATCAGGCAAAAATGATAAATTTGTTCAACAAAATTATACGTAATAATGTCTTGTTCAAAGATTTTAGACTATTTTTAGTAGGAGGATTAAAAGATGAGGATAATAACTATATAAATTACCTTAAATCTATTGCTTCTGATAATCCTAGGATCGTCTTCAAACCAAATATCACTTATAAAGAACTGTCTGATATATATAAAAAATCTTTCCTTTACTGGCATTTTACAGGGTATGGAATTAAGCAAGAAGAAAATCCAGCCTTGGTGGAACACCTCGGAATTGCACCATTAGAAGCAATGGCGGCTGGTTGCCTAACATTTTGTTATCAAGCCGGTGGCATAGAGGAAATTATTATAGATGGAAAAAATGGTTATCTTTTTAAGGATACAAATGAGCTTATTGAAAAGATGCTTGCTGTTTTAGAAAATGCTAATCTGATAAAAAAAATACAAATCAGTGCCAAAAAAACTATTGAGGATAAATTCAGTTCTTCAGCCCTTATGAAACGTGTCGAAATGGTTATCTTAAATACTTAAATGATTAGCGTTATAATACCAACTTATAAAAATAGGTCGGTTTTTTTAGCTAACTTGCACCATAACCTGCAGTATATAGCTGACTGTGAAATAATTGTGGTAAACGACAATCCCCAATCAAGTCTTGCATCTGAATTAAAAAAAATTCCCAAAATTAAATTAATTGAAAATAAAACCAATATCGGATTTGCTAAAAGTGTCAATACGGGGTTAGCAAAAGCCTGTGGGGAATTTATTCTGCTGCTAAATGACGATGTTCTTCTTCTTGATGATTCTTACCGTAATGCCCTCGTCCATTTTAAAAAAGACCGTTCACTTTTCGCAGTAGGTTTCGCTCAAAAAGAAAAAAGTGGAACGATCGTTGGCAAAAATAGACTTTTCTGGAAAAACGGGCTTATTTTTCATGAAAAAGCAAAAAAAATGGATGCCGGTTATACTGCTTGGGCTGAAGGTGGTAGTTCAATTTTTTACAAAACTATATTAGAAGAGCTTGGAGGATTTGGAGAAATATACTCACCATTTTATTGGGAAGATATCGATCTGTCTTATCGTGCCTGGAAAAGAGGCTATCATATTATATTTGACCCAACAATTGTCGTATCTCATCAACACGAATCAACAATCGGAAAATATTTCACAAAAGTCCAGATCGAGAAAATAGCATTCCGAAACCAATTTTATTTTATCTGGAAAAATATAACAGATACAAAATTACTTTTTGAACACTTTGGATTACTTATCCCAAATTTTTTTTATTACTTTATTAAAGCTAAACCGGCATTTTTAACAGGTTTTTTGGAAGCAGGCAAGAATATATATTCTGTGCTAAATAAAAGACGTAGCTATAATAAAAAATATTTAAAAACAGACCTAGAAATATTATCCAAATTTTATGAATAAAAAATTATTAATCGGCATATTGTTAGTTATTGTATTTGTCTCTGCAGTTTTAAGTTTTTATAACAAAAAAACTGTTTCTGTTCCTCGCTGTTTAAATTCAGATGAAGCCGCCTTTGGTTATAACGCCTATTCTATTTTAAAAACTGGAAAGGATGAGTACGGCACGCTTCTTCCCTTACGACTCAAATCGTTTGGTGATTTTAAATTGCCGCTCTATTCATACTTATCTGTCCCCTTTATCGCCCTTTTTGGATTAAATACAGAATCTACCAGACTGTTAAATTTATTGCTTGTTTCTATTTTTCCTCTGGCTGTGTATTTTTTAACTAAAGAGCTTTTTCATAATCAGAAGATTGCTTTAATCGCCGCATCTCTGTCTGCAATTTCGCTTGCTTTTCATTCGATAGGTAGACAAGCGCATGAATCATTACTAGCTGTAGCTTTTTTAACCTTAAGCACTCTGTTCTTTATAAAGCTTATTAATAAATTTAATCTTAAGATGCTGGGCTTGTTTTTCCTTACGCTTTTTCTGTCACTTTTTGCCTATCATATCTCTAGGATATTTGCAGTGTTTTTCTTCGCAGTATCTTTGTTTTACCCAATGAAAACAAAAACGCAAAAAATATCTCTTCTTATTATATTTATATTTGTACTGGGAATATTCGCCTTGACCGATCTTAAATACAACCCTGCTCGGGTTGAGAATTTGCTTTTTTTTAATAATCAGGGCTTCTCTCTAAAAATAAATGAACTTAATACAGAAGGTGGAATTAGCTTACTGCATAATATTATAGTACAAGGCATAACAACTGTTACTTTCCAACATTTATCGTATTTTTCTCCCCAATTCTTGGTTATTAATGGCGACGATAATCCACGCTTTGGTTATCCTGGAATATCTTTATTGACGCCTTTTGAATATATTTTTATTTTTATAGGTATCTATTTCGCATTTAGAAATAAAGAACGTTTTCGAAATTTTGTTTTAGCTCTTTTTATTGTTTCGCCCTTATCTGCATCCCTCTCCTGGAATGGACTGTCTCTTACTCGTTCTATTTTCTTTTTTGTACCATGTATTATTTTTGCTTCTTACGGCATGTACCACTTTGTTCGAAGCATAAAAAATAAATACCAATTTATGGCCGGATTATGCATCGCTGTGGGCATTTTGTTTTTTGCTGCAGTTTCCTGGGAATTTTATTTGTTTCATTATCCACAGCGCGGTCTTATAGTTCGATCTTGGGAGTGCGGTTATAAAGAACTAACAGATTATGTAGAACAGAACTATAATAAATTTGATAAATTTTATATTACAAAGAAAAACGGTGAACCTTATATTTTCTTTCTTTTTTTTCTAAAATATCCACCGGCGCTATACCAAAAATATGCAAAATTGACACCTCCCGACAAATATGGCTTTGGCCAAGTGGAAGGATTTGATAAATTCGATTTCAATTTTGACCTACCGAAAAATTCTCATAAGTACGTTGCAGTAGGATTCCCGGACGATTTTCAAAATACAGGTATTGATCCGGCAAAAATTAAAAAAATTAAAGTTGGAACCGAAGATATGTTTTGGATCTACGAATCTCCTTAAACAAAAAGTACTAGTGCAAGATTATAAAAGGCATGGATGAGGATCGGAAGCACCAAACTTTTTCTCTCCAGAAAAATAAATGAATTAACCAGGCTTAAAATCAAGTCTGTAAACATAACCAAAAGTATCATATTGCCAGTCAATTTATAGTTAGTAAAAAGTATGGGTACGTGCAGGAAGAAAAAAAGAATACTTGCAAAAAATGAAGATGTATAAATATTTTTAGATTCCTCATACAATTTTTTTAATACAAATCCACGCGACAAAATTTCCTCTGAGATTCCTGTCGCTACCGCTATCGTAACTGTTAAAATTAAACTCGTTGGAGATGCATTTGGTAAGAGAACAAATTTTTTGAGTTTAACTAAATTAGCTAGAATTGCGCTTAAAAAAAAGACTGCTCCAATAACAATTCCTAAGCCAACATCGGCCCAGAACGTTTTTACCTTAAGATAAAGGTAAGAAAAAAATTCTTTTTTTTCATATTTTTCTATAAAGTAATAAACCGGCACAATAAAAACAATAGGTTTTGCAATAAATTCATCAAACCAGTCCGGCATCCTAAACTTAGCTCTATAAACACTCCAGATAATTAAAACGACCGCCCAGAGATTTAGGGCTCTTTGGGTTGAGCTAATTTTCGTTTTCATTAAGAAAACTCTACTCTACCGCCGTTAATAAATCAACCCCGATTAAACCGGGGTCAAGCCGAGGATCCGTTTAAACACCAAAAAGGAGATTGCAAAGAGTTATTTTAAGAATCTTGGCTACTTTATTTAGAACTTTAACCGTTGGGTTGGCCTTTCCCTCTTCAATCCGGGCCAAATACGTTCTATCCATGTGCGATAAAAGAGCTAATTCTTCCTGAGATAGTCGTTTAACTTTTCTACGATTAATAATTCTTTTACCCAATCGCTTATAGAAAGAATTACCACCCATAAATTAGTGAATAATAAAAAATATTTATTATAATGTCAATGGATTATATACTACAAAAATAGTGAATCTGGTCTTTCCTTCCGCCTTAAAAATATAAATATGTGTATATTAAAGAAGATATTTAATTAATCTTGATCACTTGTGTATCATAGGATAACCTCGGATTGATTAAAGATTTTTACTCGAACAAGATTTTGTCCACCAGTTTGATTGCCGTCAATTGCTGAAATAAGAAAATATAGTTACCTGCACCATTTATTGTGCCGTTTCCTTCAAGAATGGCTTTGTCTCCAGAAATAACTAACCAGTTATAGGAAGTTGAAACAAAATCTAGGTTTTTGAATAAGTTAATCTTCGTGTGTCCGGTCGGAGTTGTACTATTTTTTGTATACTTAGCGTTTACTTTCATCGATATTTTATCTGTTCCTTGCGAATAAAACTGTCCTCCAACTGTCAAAAAACGCTCTGTTGGATCATAGATAATCACATATTGAAACTTTGCCAAGTTACACTGACATTAGCATCATCTGTTACAGTTAAACTTAACACATAAATACCAGCATTCGTATAGGTGTCAGAGTCAGAAACCGATCCTGAGCCATTCGATTCTTTAAGATAACTTACTGTTACAATTCCGTCTCCCCAATTCCAATAGGCCGTATGGATATCAAATACTCCGGGATCTCTAAATGACGCGGCTGCAGTTATTGAAGAATTTATCGGACTTGAAGTAGATGAAGCAGTTATGGCGGAAAGTGTAAAGGGAGCATTATTAACGGTAACTGTTGTTGTTTTCATTCCGGTTGCTCCTTGGTTGTCGGTTACATAAACCACAATCGTATATAATCCTTCATTGAGATACATATGACTTAAAGAAAAATTTTTAGCGGATAGAGTTAACTGCTGGTCTCCTGATCCGTCTGCGTAATTAACTGTAGCCGTCCAAGAGGTTGAAGCAGAGTCGGTAAATGAACCATTCTCTATATACATCTGGCCTTCATTAACTGTTGAGTTAATCTCATTAACGACTGGCTTCAGGTCAGGTGCAGTATCCGTATCGTAAGAATAATTAAGTCTGAAGTCTCTTAGATAATTGTATACATCGCCACCCCAAAAATAAATCCAGTATTGCGTGTCCGAGTTATTTCTTTATCCGACCTATTTTTTATTTGAAACTTTTCCTGTACAATCAAAGAATAGTCAAAAACTTGACTTTAATTGATCCTATAGTATAATCAAATATGTATTTAAAAAAAGGCGGAAAGATACTAAAAAAGGCTCTCTGTCTTCTTCCGGTTTTACTTATTTTGCCTTTTCTTTTAACGTACGACTCATTGACGTATTTTATTACCAGACCAACCTGTCTCAACTGCGGCAGTCTTCTGGATTTTCTTAAAAATGCATCGTTAACCGTATTTTTACTGGGAGGAACGATTGGTTATAAGTTGAATAAAGACAAACATGCCTGATACACCGGAAGTAAGAACAGAAAACGGT
>JAJYOJ010000010.1 GCA_021796235.1 bacterium
TGCCGCAATTAATTAATATCATAAAAGAGGAAATGGCCTTTGTCGGCCCACGGCCGCTGCCGATCTGCGAAGGCCAAAAAGTCCCTGCCAAATATGCCAGCCGGTTTACCGTTTTACCCGGTATTACTTCTTCATGGGTAATCGCCGGTACCGACCATTCATATTTTGATCGCTGGATGAAGCTTGATATAGAGTATGTAAGGAAAAAGAGCATATGGTATGATTGGGAGATAGCGGTTAGAACTGTTTATTTAATAATAAGAAGTGTAAAAGTATAAAAGTTGAAACCTTTACCCGTTTATATTTTTACACAAATTCTATGAAATACAAAATTAACAAAGGCTTTATCGTTCAGAAATTGGATAATAAAATGGTGATTTTCGACGGTGAAGAATCGATAATCTATACTTTCAATGAAACTGCCTCATTCATCTTTAAGAAATTGAAATCGGGTGTACCAGAAGGGGACATTGTTCATATGCTTATAAAACGATATGGTATTAAAGAAAACAAAGCGACAAAAGATCTTCACGAACTTATCGCTGACTTGAAAAAAAAGAAAATAATCACTTAAGAATAATCATGGTTTACCGATTGGTTCAGCAAATAATTGCCATTATTCTTTTCATCCTTTTTCTTCCATTAATGATTGTAATTGGTTTATTAATAAAATTTGATTCTTCTGGACTGGTTATTTTCACACAAATCAGATTAGGAAAAGATTTAAAAAAATTCCGGTTTTACAAATTCCGGACAATGAGGGTTGATGCCAAAAAATGTTTTCCACAGCTTTACCGATATCATTTTACAGCAAAAGAACTTACCACGCTTCAGTTTAAAATTCCCGCCGATCCACGATTGACGCGTTTGGGACGGTGGTTAAGAATGACCAGTCTTGATGAACTACCTAATTTAATCAATGTCATCCGCGGTGAGATGAATCTAGTGGGACCCAGGCCGGAAATACCTGAGATGTTAAGATATTATCAAAAAAAGGAATTAGTAAAATTTTCTGTGCCGCCAGGAATTACCGGTTACTCACAAATCAATGGCCGTGGGCTGCTGACATTTAAACAAACAATTGCTTTGGATCTTCAATATATCCGAGAAAAATCATGGTTGATTGATATAAAAGTGCTACTTCGGACATTGATGATAATTGTCAGGACCTCGGGAGCATTTTAAAAGCAGATAATAATCTTCGCCGAACCACCCATAAAATTGAGTAAATAACCCGCCGGTCTAAAAAAACCAGACACCGTTTCCATAATGGAATGGGAGAAAAAAGAAAAAGATATTTAAAACGGGTGATAGCGGCCATTTCCCGTGATTCCTCATTAAAGATATTAATTTTATCTAAGTGTAAAAGTGTACAAGTATAAAGGTTTGAAGGTTTTAAATCGGAGAGGAATTTTTGGGGAAAAGGAGTGTTGTAGTGCTTCTTAAGCAAAATAAATGTCGGGTAAACAAAGTTTTGCAGCCGGTAATATTTGATTATTTCTGTTTCTTTTTTCCAATCGATTATTGACCGGCGGATAATTTTATCCAAAAACTCCAAGCGGAAAGCGCTATGGAAATTATGGTGAAAGAAATGAAGGGCGAGATAAATAATTAAATAGGGAGCGGTAAGAATAGGGAATCGAGAATTTTGAATAGCGATAATTTTTTTTGAATTTAGCATATCAGCGGTCAACCGGGTAAGTAATTTTTGCGGATAGATAGTTTCGAGATGGCCAAGATTTCTTATAAACAAATTAAGGCAGAAATGGACATCGAAGATAATGTTAATATCGTTTATCAGCTTAGAATACGATTCCTCGACGGTTTCCTTCGGCCTGCGGTTGATTTTTAGTGAATTTATTGCGAAATTAACTTTCTTATACCCCATCGAGTAAAGGATTTTTTCCGTTTTACAATAATGTATTCTGTCAATCAACAAGTCGCAATCGTAATATAACCGTTGCGGAAAGGTTTTTTCGTAATAAAGATGAAGAGGCAAACCTTTAAGAAATACATAGTTAATGCCTTTCCGATGAAAAAGATTACTGATGATTCTGATTTCCTTTAAAAAAATACCTGACTGTTTGATATATGAATAACCAGCAGTGGCGGAGGTAATTTTTCCGATAACCGACCCATTTTTGGGGACCACTTGAGACCGTTGTTCATTGTCAGCCCGGACAACAAGAGAATTTTTATGGGTGTATAAAATCCTTTTAACGGAGACAGAACCGCTTGTTTTGATAACTACCAGATCATTAACTTTTAAACTTTTAGACGGTGTGGACTGGTAATAGACGATGTCGTCCTTATTGAATAAAGGATGCATTTCGTCGGAATCGATGATTAATTTATTCAGTCGGTGCTTATTCATATTTTGAAAAGGTCCTTGCATGTTGGTAACCCGTGGCAATAAACAGTTTGTCAACAAAGTAAAAAAAATAGAATGACAGTTTAAATAATAAATTTTTATTTTTAAATATCTCCTGCATTAGAGAGAAAGATGCTTGGTTTTCTTTTTGTTTTCGGAGTTTGCGGTATATTTTTAGCGATGATCCGGACAAGAATTGTCGATCAGGCCACAGCTTATCAAAATAATAAAATGCCCGGCCTTTATTAAACGCTTTTTTTATATGTGTGACAACGTTTTGGTAACTGAAATGGGAGACCATTGCCTTATTGTCGTATTTGATCTTTATATTTATACCGGTAAGGCGTAAACCAAGGTCCATGTCTTCCAGCCGGGAAAAAGGAGTTAATTTTTGGTTAAAATACATTTTGTTTCTCACCAATAATTCTTTTTCCGTGGCAAAATTCTTCGAATCAATTAGTGGTGAATATATCGAGCGCCCGATTTTATATAGGCCGGACCGGAAAACTCTTTCAGCCGTATAATGCTCAAGCGATGCGAACAGATTATCCGGTAAACCGTTTTCATTCCTGCCCAATAAGACAATATGGCGGTGGGCTTGAAAAAAGTCACCGATCTGTCTTATCCAGTTTTTACCTGCCACGCAATCGTCGTCGATAAAAGCTAAAACGGAGCCACGGGCTTTTTTTATCCCAAAATTTCTGGCTAAAGGAGAACCGCTTTTTCTAAGCCAGTAACATTTCAATTTGATATTGTGGTACCTTATTGAATCGACTACTTTTTTCGCTTCGTTACAAGGTGAATTATCTACGACAATGATTTCTTGGGGCAGTTGAGTCTGGGTGGTCAGTGAGGCCAAGCATCTTTTCAACGCTTCATTCCTTTGGTAAGTCGGGACAATGACCGTGACGGTAACTTTATTTTTCACAGCCTAAAGATTATAATTTAAAACCGATCCTTATGCAAAAATCGCTTGATGTTTCTGTTGCCGGTATTCCTTTTACCTTTAGTACCAACAGTATAGGCCTTTTCAACTATCTTAAAGAAAATTATTTTATAAATAAAAATATCGCCGGCCATCCAAATACTATCTCGATCCAAAAAAACAAAAACGGTTTTAACATTAAAAACGAAAATAACCATAAGCAATTGACGGTTGAAGCGCCTGTTTTCCAATCTCTTAAAGGAATAAGCTATATCATTCGGGCTTTTATCGCCTCTAATCAATATGACTGTTGTAGTGAACAATTGCTTTTCCTGCACGGATCGGCATTTTATAAAAACGGTACGGCATTTGTTTTTTTGGGACCGTCAGGCCAAGGAAAAACAACGATTATTAAGGAGATTGACAAAAATAAACGACTAGCTGATGATACGGTAATTATCAAAAAGGAAAGAGATGATTTTTTTGTTTATCCGTCGCCATTTGAGAAAAAAATGATAAACTGGTCAGATAAAAAATTCCCTTTATGTTCAATTTATGTAATTGAGCAGGCGGCCCGAACCAGAATCGCCAAAATCGACGCAAAATCCAAAATAAGCGCAATTTTTAACAACACCATTGATCTTTTTTCCGCTCCTGATTTCCATCAGCCAAAGGTGCTTTATCGTTTAAAATTAGAACTGATATCCGATGTCATTATAAAAAAACTATTTTTTACTAAAAAAATTGACTTTATCCATAGAATATGAATAATAATACAAAAGTTAAAAGAAAACCAACTTTATTTCTAAAAAAATTGATAATGAATATGTGGTATTTCATGTCGAAAGTGGCAAAGTATATGAGCTTAACCCAACCGCCGAAACGATCTGGAAATATTTATGGAAACCAAGAACGATAGGACAGTTAATCAAAAAAATCACGGAAACTTATGAGGTTGATAAACAAAAAGCCAGGAGTGACATATTTGAGCTATTATCTAATTGCAAAAACAACCTTTTTCGCCTCTAACGGTAAATATTAATTTCCGTTTCTACTTTTATCCGAGAATCATTTATATAATAAAAGGGATTAAGGACGTCATGGATAAGGACAGTATCGCCGATTTTTATGTCAGCAAATTGCGCCGGTATTTTATTACCGTTATTTATGATAAAAACCTTCATCTGCTTAACTTCGTAATCAAGGAATTTGTACCAGTTCCAGGATTGATAGCCGGCAAAATGCAGCGCTAACGGGAAATAAAATCCATATTGGTTCATTCCTGTACTATTAATTTTATCTATTTTAGCTTTGGTGTCGGTGGTTAAATAAATTTCCCTTTCAGGAACTTTGTGCCATTGAGCAATCATGCCCAAGGTCCGTCTATCAATAGCCAGAGGCAACGGGTTGAGGACTGGTATTGGTGTCGGGTAGCGAACTTTCCATGTCCAATCTTCGGCAACACCTTTTGGCGGCGTAATGGAGATGCATGATGATCGGAACTGGGCAGAATGACTGGACAGTTGGTAATACTTGTAAGTTCCAAAAGCAACAACTACGACCAGTAAAATTATCACCAAGAGAAGTATTTTATTTAACTTGAACATAATTCTGCTTACTGATAAGTTTAACAATAAATTTTCTTCCTCTAAATATTTTAATGATTATTTTAAACGAAACGTAGGGAATTAAAGAATAAAGAAGGAAGCAATATTTAATAACGGATGCTTTATAAGAATTGAGACGGATATGGTATTGCCTGTTTTCGATATAGTTTAATTTTCCAAGGATTTGACTATGAGTAACCGGAGGATCAATGAAATAATTATTATCGCCTTTAACAATATAATGCTGCGAGTTTTTCCAAATTACCCGGTGACTGATAAGTTTTCGGTGATTATAGTAAACGATAATATCGCCGATATGGATCTTATTAAACTTAGGCTTTTCAACATATAATCGATCTTTTGATTTAATCAAGGGGAACATACTTAGACCAAATGCCTCTCCCAAATAGTAATGATTCATTTGATAATATTTACCTTGACAATGTATAAATCTGATGCTATCCTGAAACTATATAAATATGAAAATTAAAGCTAAACCTAAACGAAAATTGTTTCGTTACCAACCGCCACAATTTGTTTCTAAAAGAATCAAGCTATTCACTAAATCACATTGGGATGAACTTCTCGGCTCTCCTCTTCTTGCTACTAAGTTGACAGTGCCATAATAAAACCCGCTATAATTTATTGTTTTCCCCTTTTTCTTTAAGAACTAAGGATTGATTGTTTACACAATTATTTAAAAACAAAATAAGATCATTAGGCAACCTTTGTTGATTGCGATATCGTTTTTTTAATATTAATAATAGTTGGTGGAAAGTATTCTTACCCTTTATAATATGCTGCCATAAGAGTGAACCGGAATCATTTAAAATATTTATTTCACCGTATTTTTTGTCGAATAAATGAACTTGGTTTGAAACGATTGTCCAATCGATAGTTAAAGCAGGAGTAAAATAATATTTTCCCACATTACTTTTAGTAATATTTATTTTTTTGTTTTTGTTACGATCGTCAAGGCTGGATAATAAATTAAATAATCTTTTTTTTAAAGAGAGTTGATGATGTAATCTGTCAAGCAATGAGTTTTGGTATACAGTAAGATCTTTAATGCCCATTTGTTTAAATGCATCACGCCTAATAACACATGGACCGCATTTACCGCATTGGATCTTAAAGTTCTCCATGCAAGACCATGTATGGCCTAGATTTATTTTTTTATTTATGGCATATTTAATTAATACTTTTCTTGGGAGGTAAAATTTCTTGTCTTCTTCAATTGCGCCCGTCAGTTGCCAACTGAAGTCGCCCAAGATCGTACAAAGACTTAAGTTGATACTCCTTAATACGGTCAGCGTTGAATTTCGATGCAGCGCGGTATCTTCCGGCAAGAGACCGACAATAATTGTATTTAGGTCTTTTGCTTGTGATGCTCTTAACCTTTGTGCATAGGCGTAAGCATTGAAGAAATAATTGTAAAAGGGATTAGTCTCATAACTGATCGATACTTTATAATTATCGCTTTCACGATTATAAACAAGATTTCTAATTACCAGCCCGATATCGGAAATTACGGCGGCCGATTGTAATGTTTTAAGGAGTCGATGAGAGGAGGTTCTCATGATCTCCACCGGATGGAATAAGTCAGGATAGAGTTCCTTAAAAACTTTAGAATAATAACATATGCTTTCTTCTTCACCCTTAAAAAAATAATTAGGATCCAGAAAGTGCACCGGATAGACATGCAATCCGTATTTTCCCATTAGTATATTCCAAAGATTGGTCGAATCCAATCCACCGGATAAAAGCAAAATTACGCTCTCACCTTTTTTCGGAATACGGAAAACTTGTTTCCGTTTAGTTAGAAAGATTTTATCAAGCTGTTGAAGCAATGGCTTATCTTCAAAGTTATTTTTCTGAAAAGCAGGACTAACAACCGTTTTCATATGATGGACAATTGATGGACAATTACACAAATGCGTTCCAATTATACATGATAGTTGACATGTTTTTTTCAATCTGTTAGTATTTTTAATATCTATCAGTTGGCCAGATTAAACTCATGAAAAAGTTAATTAAAAAGAAAAGCTGGGCTAAAAAGGTGTACCACAAGCCAAAAGTTAATATCGCACAGATCAAGTCAAAAATCTGGACCGATTATTGATTGTCGTATGGCAAATAAGCTGTTGACAGGTATTTTTTTATTACTGTTATTTGTTATCATTATTGAGTTCGGTTATCTGTTTATTCGGCCTCTCCAATCAGTAAATTCTTTTCCAACGCCGTCCGTAGCTCCTACCGTTACTAATGTTCCAAGGAGAACTAATTACGAGCAAGCATACGTCATGGATCAGCATGAAATTATAAGGCTTGGACAATTGGCCGATGCCAAAGTGCTGAAAAACTTTACCTGGTCGGAAACATTCCAATCGACTCTCATAAGTGCAAGCACAAGCGCTGGCATCAAAGCTTATCCGAATGCACCAGCAGTGGCACCTTGGCAATATGAGGCGACCATATTTTTGAAAATTAACGACAAAGAAACTTTCGGGATTGGTTTCAGCAAAAGCGATTTGAGTAAATTAAAAATAACCAAGATGAGCAAAGGAGTGGAGACACCGATAAATATTACCGACCTGATTCCAGGAAAAGAAGTTATTGTTACTTTGAATATAGACAATCTTAAGGGGCCAAGCAATAATTTATCTTCCGGCTCGATTCAGGAATTGGACTGATTAATTAAGAAGGCGATACACGGCCCCGGACATTTTCCGGGAACATGGCCGTAAAACAGGCATTTCTTACACTCTTTGAGAGAGGTCTCCGTCCAATATGTATAGCGGTTTTTCAGCAACCGGCGGTTAACGGCATTAAGTGAATTTTCCTTTAGAGAGGGCTGATTTTTGGAGAGGGGAAAACAGTGAAAAGCAGATAGATTGGTTTGTATATCCATGCTACTTCCTTTACCGAAACAGCCCCAGCCAGATATTATTAAATCATTACGGGCGAGGTAATCATATTGTTTATCAGTAAACATACAGCGGGTAAAACCACAATTGAGTGACAGCTTTATCCGTGGATTGACAGATTTAACCGCTTTGATTAGTAAATACAACTGTTTACCTATTTTAGGGAATTGCTCGAAAGTGAGAAAATTTTTTTCGCCGGCGATCGGATTGGCAAAACCGATACGGATTCCGGTGACTTGCTTAATTACATGAGGAGTGATAGTTTTTAAGATTAAGGAAATATCGGTGGCGGTATCGATCGTTAATGATAGTGTTACCTCGGTCCGGCGGCTGAATTCATTAAGCCGTTTAATAACTAATTGCCGAATATTTTTTTGTATTAAAAAACCCGGTGTCATGATATTGACGGTCAATTTGACCCGCGGGAAATAATCGGCCAAGAATGAGGCTTTATCATCTGAAATGATGCCGTTGGTAAAAACCTGAACATTAGAAAAATAATTTAAAGACATTTTAATTATCTCTTCGAATTTCGAATGAAGCGTCGGTTCCCCGCCCAGTAATTTTACGGTATCGATTTTATTTCTCTTCATTTTTTTTAATACATCCTCAAAATCCTTTAAACTCATTTCCCGATCAATCGTTGTCTTTTTCATTTCTGTCCTGGCAAAGCAGAAGGGGCAATTTTGATTGCAATAGTTAGTAATAAGAATATTGGGTGGTTGCATAAAATTGATTATTTATTCGCTTCTTCCAAAGTATTCTTTTAATATATCACGCGCGATCGGTCCTGCGACATCTGATCCTTGGCCGCCTTTTTCGATAAGAATTGTCAGGACGATTTGTGGATTATCAGCCGGTGCATAGACCGTGATCCAGGCGTCGGGGAGCGTTGTTTCGTCGGGAGTTTGGGCGGTACCGGTTTTGCAAGCGACAGGAATCGGCTGGAATTGGGCGGAGGTTGTGCTAACAGGAGTATTCCCGCCATTTTTATTTACGCCAAAGTTGAAAAGCGGCCAGCCCGTGCCACCCGGAGCACAGGCCTCTTTCATTCCCGTGCGTACCAGATCCAAAGTTTTTTGGGAAATTGGCAGTTTTTTACACTCAGTTTCACCAAAGATTGGATTGGTTAGATTGTCGTTTGCTCCGATTTTCAAAAGTTTTGGCTTGCACAAAGTTCCGTTATTGGCAAATACGCTTGTCGCTTGAGCAACTTGCAGGGGAGTAACCAAGAGATATCCTTGACCGATTGATAAATTATAGGTATCGCCGGTATACCATTGATCGTGGATGGTCTCTTGTTTCCAAAAGGGAGAAGGAAGCAGTCCGTCAGCTTCGTCAAACCCAATACCGGTTTTTTTACCAAATCCTAAAACATTGGCCCAGTGTTGTATCCTTTCGGGTCCCAAAAGATTACCAACCTGATAGAAAAAAATATCGTTGGAGCGCTGTAAACCCTTTACGACATTAACCATCCCGTCGGTTCTTCCATATTCGAGAAAGTACCAGTTGCCAAAAGTTATCGGTCCGGCATGTAAAATTCCCGTATCCTCAAACTCTTTATTTTCATCAATCTTTTTATCTTCCAAGGCGCCGGTTGCCAAAACCAGTTTGAAGATAGAGCCCGGTGAGTAGACCCCCTCGGTTGCCCGGTTGAAAAGCGGTTTATCATCGGATTTTAGATACGAATTTATTGCATTATTATTTGCGTCAAAAAAAGCCTGTGGGCTAAACGAAGGAGTCGAGACAAAACCCAGAACTTCTCCGGTTTGAGGCTTCAGGGCAATGATTGCGCCTTTTTTTCCCTGTAACAAGTCGTAGGCTTTTTGCTGGATGTCCATGTCAAGGGCTAACTGCAAGGTTGTTCCGTCGCTCGGGGGAATAATTGACAGAGTGTTTAAAAATTTGCCCTTAGCATCAATCTCGACTAATTTTTTTCCCGGACGGCCTCGGAGGTCGCAGTCAAAAACCTGCTCAATGCCTTTTTTTCCAATTTTATCTCCGAGTGTTAATTTATTAATGCAATTATCATTATTAAAATTATTTTGATCAGCAATTTGTTCATATCCGACAAAAGGAGCTAAGGCTTCGGGCGACTGGTAGATGCGTTGCGACGGTAAACGCGGATCGTTTTTACTCGTATCGGCCGGCAGATTCTTAACCAAAGTAAATCCCAGCCGATCGAGTAAGGTTCCCCGGCGTGGTTCAATGAGAAGCTCCCGGATACGATTCTGCTCGGAAAGAGTACGATAGTATTGGCCTTTAACAACCGTAAGTTCAAAAAATCTGAGGGCTAAAAAAACAAAAACGACAACGATTATTAACAAATAGGTAAAAAAAAAGATATCCGGATAGTTATTTTTGCGACCCCCAAAATGCATGTTGCCAACTTTGCCTTTTTGGAAAAGCGAAAGCTTATTCATTTCAAAGTCTATTATAGTCCATTTGTTATAATAGCTTATCCCATAATATGAAAGGCACAGTAGAAATTCCCGAAGGGCGGTGGGAAAGTATTTATTCTAGATACAAAGTTTCTCTTAATTGGCTTGAATCTTTAATAAACGATCCCCAGGGAGAACGATATCTTGTTCCGAAAAGTTCAAAAGAAATGAGAGAGGGGCAGATAGCGTCATTTGAGCGAACACATCGCTTTCTAGCTTTTTTAGATAATCCGCAAAACAACTATCATATTATTCACGTGGCAGGAACTGGAGGTAAGGGCTCAACTACTACAATGATTGATGCATTATTAAGAGCGGCTGGTCAAAAAACAGGAAGTCACACAAGTCCATATGTTCAGGTTCCCAATGAAAAACTGGTTATTAATGGACAAATCATATCTCCATCAAATTTTTCCGAACTTGTCGACAATTTTAGGCAGAGATATGAATATTATATTCAGCAAGATCCAAAAGGAAGACCTCTTTATGGCGAGACTTGGACAGCCTTGGCTTATTTTTATTTCAGCCGACAAGGCGTATCATGGGCTGCCATAGAAACGGGTATGGGTGGCAGATTTGACCCAACAAACGTCAACACATCAGATATTGCTGTAATTACCAATATTGATTTTGATCATGTTCCGCAATTAGGAACAACTCTAGGTGATATTGCCTGGCACAAAGCAGGTATTATAAAACCAGGAAGACCAGTAATTACAGGTGAAACTAAGCCGGAACCATTATCTGTTATCAAATTAGAGGCCATAGAGAAAAACTCGCCCATACTTATCTTGGGACAAGATTATAGTGCAAAAAATATTCGGAAAAGCGATGATGGCATAATTTTGGACGTACATACGCCGTTTGGAGACATGCATAATCTTTATGTTAGTTTAGAAGGTTCATTCCAGGGCTTAAACGCTGTAACCGCCTTAACAGCTACACTTTATGCCGCAGACAGACATGGATTTAGTTTGACCGAAGAACAGATTAGAAATGCTATGGCAACATTGAGCATGAAGGGGCGCATGGAAAGAATGCAAGCCGAGCCGCTTATTATTATAGACGGAGCTCATAATCCGCAAAAGATGAGAGCTGCAGCAGCTACCTTAAAACAAGACTACACAGGGCTTAAGAAGACTCTTATTATCGGTATGCTTCAAACCAAAGATGCAGCAGACTCGTTAAAACAGATAGTTCCTTTTGTAGACGCAGTGATCGTGACTGAACCAAATGTTGTAGGAAAGCCTTCTTTTACAGTAGAACAGATGCAAGAATTTGTTACCTCAATAAGACCTGACATCCGCGTTGAAGGAGAAAAAGACGTCCAAAAAGCAATTGCTGACGCCATGAATAACGCAAGAAAGGATGAAATGATTTTCATTACAGGATCAATATATATGTTAGGTCATGCAAGAAGTTTTTGGGAGAAAAAGGAAGACTTGTTAAATAAAATTGAATATCAACAAGTCTAATCACGTAACTTCATTAGGTCTTGATAAATTTCTCCAATAAGATAAAAAGAACCAGTTATTATGAGAAATTCGTCTTTACGTTTAATTATATAACGCAGTGCGTTATGAGGATTATGAACGGTAATTATGTTTTTGAAACTAATCCGTTTTGACAATCTAATGAAATCTTCAGGTTTTCTTGATTGATTGATCAAATCTTGTTTTTCGGTAAAAAAACTAGTTACAACTACTTTTTTTGCTATGGGTACAATATATTTAAAAATATGTATGAAATCCTTATTTTTTTTAACAGCAAGCAAAAAAGTATATTTTTGATTTGGATAAAGTTTTCTTAGGCTTTTGGTAAACGCTGCCATTTTCTGTGGATTATGCGCACCATCAATGATAATTGTTCTTTTTTGATATTCAAATATTTCCATTCTACCTGGAAAAGAAAGCTCCCTTAAAGAACATTTAAGCGATTGAACATCGAAGTTAAAGTGGTCCCTTCTACTTAATATGTAGGCCGCCGCGAGAGCTAAAGACGCATTTTCTGCTTGATATTCGGCAGTCAAACCGATTTCTAGATTAGAAATCTTAATTTGTTTAAAATTAAAATCAAATACTAGATTTTTACCTGAAAATCTAATGTTTTTGAAGTTGATATTTTTTTTTACATAACTTAAGATTGCCTCCTGTTCTTCGCTGACAGTTTCTATAACATTTCTTGCTTGTGTTTTTTGCCAAATAGTGATTACCGAATTTTTTTGCTTAATAATCTTAGCTTTTTGAAAAGCAATCTGTCCGATTGTTCTCCCCAAAATTTCCGTATGATCCAAACCAATTCTAGTTAAAATAACTAATTTATCACTTCTCTCAGTTGTATTCGTTGCATCATACCACCCGCCCAAGCCTGTTTCCACCACCGCATAATCAACTTTTCGCTGATAAAAAATATGAAAAGTCATAGCTACCAAAATTTCAAAATATGTAGGTTTTCCAAGTATGCTCTCTTGCACTTTTTTTACGGATGGAATTATTTCATTAAGGCTTTCGCAAAATTGTCTAATTGTAATAAACTCGTTATTTAGCTGAAAGCGTTCACGGATATCGCTGATATGTGGAGATACATGCAAACCCACTCTAAAACCCAAAGATTTTAGGATAACGCTTGTGAGATAAGCGGTAGATCCTTTCCCAGAAGTACCGGCGATATGAATTATTTTCAATTTATTTTGGGGATTTGCTAAAAGCTGTAATAAGTATTTAGCTCTTTTAAGACCCAAATCCCCGGGAAACTTATTATTTGAATTTTTTGGGATATAACCAGAAAGAAATGCTTCAGCCTGGGAAAAATTTTGAATTTTCATAGAAGTGGTTTAATATAAACATAAAACAATGGTGGTATGAGTCTTTTTATTGTATATATTCTCTCATAACGCTTTTTGTCAGCAAATGTATCTATGGGCCATATGGAGACACCGTCGTAAGGATTCGCATGTATTAAAAGAAGTCTTCCGTCGACATTATCAACCTGAACCGCTAAATGTAATCTACGATAGTCTTTTTCCTGGACTCGGCCAAAAATGAAAATATCTCCCAAGACGGTTTTTTCGTTATCAGGAGGCAGATCTGTAAAAATAAAACCATGATCTAAGGCAATTTCGGCAGACCACATTCCTTTGGGGAGAGTTACACCAAACAATTTTTTATATACCTCATGAACCAGCGACTGACAATTAAGACCAGAGCTTGGTAATTTTGTTTCATTTTCAATCGAGGGAAACGATTTAAAATTATAAGGGAGGCCCAATAATTGCGATAGTTCTTGATACTTTTCGAAGTTAGAAAGCTAAAATTTATAAAACAACTGATTTTTATTTTATCATATTAATCTTTATTTAGTACCAAAAAGTTTTCTTCCCGTGGTAACTCGGAGTGGATTTTTTGAATTCTTTTTACATCTTTAAGCTGGGATTGATGCGCGTTCATGGCTTTTAGTTTTACTTCCCAGACATCCGAGATGTCAATAACTTTATCAATTTCAGATGTGTCATATCCTGGTGGCATATAGATAAAGTAACCGCCAGGAGTATATTTGGGAATTATTGCGCGCTGTTTTTTAGTTATACAATAATAAAGAAGAGTTTTAGCAGATGGAAGTCTCTCAAAAACGTAGGTTGTTGCCAAAGCTACTGTAATATGGTCGATATGACCGGATATGCCTCGGAGTTCGGTTGTAATTAGAGCTTTCGGTTTGAGTTCATTAAGTATAGTTTGGATTTTAGCGGCAAGATTGTGATAAAGATTATTGCACAAAGTTCCGTCCTGAAAATCCAAAAAAAAGACTTTTTTAACCCCTAAGATTTTTGCCGAGGCTAAAAGTTCTTTCTCACGAGTTTTCCACAAAGGTTCATAATTTCGGCTACGGTGATCTTCGCCGGCCTCACCGCGCGTTGCGCAAAGGATATACACATCCTGCGTCTTAGCAAATTTGGCTATTGTCCCGGCTGGACCAAAAGCCTCATCATCGGGGTGGGCAAATATCGCGGCGACAACTTTTTTCATAAGACTATAATTATACTACTTATAATATATGCCAGAACTGCCTGAAGTAGAAACAATTAGAAAAGGTCTAGAAAAATATTTGGTGGGAAAAAAAATAAAGGAAGTTGAAGTGCGCGATTCTAAATTATTCCAAGGCGATAAATTTCACCCTACGGGTGCAATCGTTTCAGGAGTGAGGCGTTTCGGCAAAGGTTTGGTCATAGATCTTGATAACGGCTATTCGATTGTCGCTCATATAAAACTTACCGGCCAGTTTATTTATGAAGGAAAAGAAACAAAGGAGCTTGTCCCTGATATGAAATTAGTGGCACCGGTTCCTTCCAAGTTCACACGGGCGATTTTTCATTTAGAGGGCGGAGCAACATTGTTTTTTAACGATATTCGGCGATTTGCCTGGATGAGATTCATTAAGACCACAGAAGTTAAAACCCTGCCATTTTTTAAGGAAATGGGGCCGGAACCTTTTAAAGATTTAAAGTTTGAATATTTTAAAACAGTTCTTCAGAAATCAACAGGCGCAATTAAGTCTACCCTTATGGATCAGAAAAAAATTGGCGGGGTGGGAAATATCTATGCCAACGATGCATTAAATCTTGCCAAAATTGATCCAAAAAGAAGCGGAAAAAGTTTGAACGACTTAGAAATAAAAAAACTTTATGAGGCGGTTGAAACCGTTTTGAAAACCGGCTTGAAATACGGAGGGGCAACCGAAATTAACTACGTTAACGTACTGGGTCAGGCGGGGAAGTATCAAAATCACTTTTTAGCTTATGGCCGCGCGGGAGAAAAATGTAAGCAGTGTGGAAAAGGAATAATAAAAAAAATCCGCATTGCCGGCCGCGGCACCTATTTTTGCCCGGTTTGTCAGAAATAATTATTATGAAAAAAATTGCCGACGGGTTAAATAAACGGTTCTTAAAACTTGCCGATGCAGTAAGTTTTGGAATGGGTACTCCGACAAATATCCTTTTTTGGGTCTTGGCGGTCGGGGTTTGGTTTTTGCTCGGTATAACTCAAAAGGATTTGTTTACAAAAGGAAAATTTTTACCCGATTGGTTTACTTCAAATGCCTGGAACTTTCCCCTGAATACGATTACAACCCTGGCAGAACTTTATATCGGTTTTTTGGTTGCGGCTGCGACCAATCGAGCCGAACGTGAATTACGCAATATAATTGAGCAGATTAAATATACAATTAATAAAGTCGAAAAAATCAATACAAGTCAAAACAAAATTTTGGATCTGTTGATAAAATACCAGGAGAAGGAGATACGAGAGGAAAAAAAGATATATACGGAAGTAAAAAAAACTTCATAATCCAGTGAACAAGAGGCAAGAAATTGGTAAAATAAGGTTGTTTTAAACGGGGCGTAGTTCAGATGGCCAGAACGTTGGGCTGGGGGTCCAAAGGTCGCGAGTTCAAGTCTCGCCGCCCCGACTTATAATCTATGAAAAATAAAAGACCGGGCTGGGATGAGTATTTTATGCAGTTGGCCCAACTGATAAAAACAAGATCCAACTGTTTACGTAAAGCCTACGGTGCTATTATTGTCAGAGATTACAGAATTATTTCGACTGGTTATAATGGTACCCCGCATGGTGTAAAAAATTGTTTTGAGGGAGGCTGCGAAAGATGTACGCGTAGAGAAAGGGGAGAGATTAAAACCCACGAATATCAGGAAAGTTGTATCTGTATTCATGCGGAACAAAACGCAATTATTCAGGCCGCTTATCTGGGAACTTCCACGAATAATTCCACAATGTATTCCACAATTACTCCCTGCTCAAGCTGCGCCAAGCTCATTATCAACGCGGGAATAAAACGTTATGTTTATTTTGATCTTCATCACGATAGGGCGGGTTTAGATCTTCTCAAAAAGGCAGGAATTTTGGTTAAAAACCAGACATGATAAAAAGTTCTTTACTATTTATTGCCATTTTTTTTTTAGTAGCAAAATCGGTTTTTGCTTTTGACTTCAATAGTCCGAATAATAAATTCGGAATTCATTTGGCGCAGCCCCATACGGAGGCAATTCAACAGGCCGCTAATCTTGTTAACTCCTCGGGCGGCGACTGGGGCTATATCACTTTGGTTATGCAGGAAAATGATCGAAACACCCAAAAATGGCAGGATATCTTTGACCAGTTGCGCACTCTTCATCTTATTCCGATTGTTCGCTTGGCAACAACTGCCGAAGGAGAAAACTGGAAGCGGCCGACCAAAAACGATGTTGGTTCGTGGGTTCAGTTTTTGAACTCGTTAAACTGGGTGATTCAAAATCGTTATGTTATTTTATTCAACGAACCAAATCATGGACAGGAATGGGGAGGAGTTGAAGATGCTCAAAATTATGCAGATGTGACAAAAGAATTGGCTCAAGAATTAAAAAACTCAAACCCCGATTATTTTGTCATGTTGGCGGCCTTTGATGCTTCAGCACCATCGTCTCCGCCCAATTTTGAAGATGAATATTATTTTTTACAAAACGTTATAAATAGAATAGGAACAGACGATTTTCAAAAACTATTTGACGGCTGGGCGTCGCATTCCTATCCCAATCCGGGTTTTGCAGGAAGCGCATTGGGAAGCGGCCGGGGGACGGTCCGAACTTACCAGTGGGAAATTAATACGCTGAAAAATTTTGGTATCAGCAAGAATCTACCGGTTTTTATAACCGAAACCGGCTGGTCAGCAGATTCCCTCCCACGTAACACCATTGCCAACAATTTAATCGAAGCCTTTGAAAATATTTGGTTACCAGATCCGCAGGTTATTGCGGTTACTCCTTTTGTTCTTGATTATCAATCGCCGCCTTTTTTGGGTTTTTCCTGGCGCCAACAAGGCAGCGACGCTTTTTATCCGCAATATAATGCAGTTCAGAGTTTATCCAAGATTAAAGGCAAACCGAAACAAATAGAAAAGGCAGAGATTTCCGCTGATTTACCCAGTCAACTAGTTGTTAATTCAAGTTATCATTTTCATCTGACACTTAAAAATCTGGGAGAAAGCATTTTTGATCGCGATCAGGGATACTCATTCCGCCTCCAGGGCGGCACGCTTGGCGACTACTTCTTTTCTGATCTAAAAAATATTAAGCCTGGTATGGAAGTTGAGGTCGATCTTTCGTTAAAAACAGGAGAAGAAACAGGAAAAAAGAGCGTAAAGGTCGTCTTGACCAATTCAGCCAACGAAACAATAGCCGAAAGTGATTGGCAGGTTGAAACAAAACCCCTGCCGGAATTAAGTTTTATTGTAAACCTCTTTCCAAAACTTAAAACAATTGGCAACGATTTCGAGATTCAAGTTTTTGATAAGAATGAGGAACTGGTGTTTGATAAAACCGGAGTTAAAGTTCAAAATGGCAGCGGAATGTTGACAGATATTCAGAATATTGTTTTGGAACGACCGTATCGAGTTGTTATCCTAAAGCCCTATTATCTGCCGCGTCAGACATTCGTGACATTTAAAGACGGTGAAAACCAAGCCGGGTTTAAGGCAATGCTTCCCCTAGATTTTAATCAAAACGGAAGATTGGATAGCGGGGATCTCTTAGCATTATTTAAAAACTTTCAGCTTTTCAAACTGCTTTTACCCTAGAAGCTTATTTAATTCGTGGACTCGTTGGGCAATGTCTTCTGCATTGACTAAAAAACTTCCAACAACTAAGAAATCTGGTTTATAGTTGAGAGAAGTTATCAGAGGAATTGTTTTATCGTTTATCCCGCCGTCCAAAAAGACTTTAGACCTATAGCCTGAAATACGCAGTTGTTCAATTTTCTTTAACGCTTCAGGTAAAAAATCTTGTCCTTGTAGTCCAGGACTTACAGACATTATTTGGATTGCCGGAAGTTGGCTTACCTCATATTTCGTTAAAAGATTTTCAACGGAATCTTCGGGATTTAAGACAAGAGCGAGAGAAAAACTTGAGTATTTAGCAGTAAGCAACGAGTATTTGGGGTTTAAAGAAAAATGGAGAAAAACGGTTTCGATTTTAATATTGTTTTTTAGTTCATCCAGAAGTTTTAAGTCATTTTCATAATCTTTGGTCATTAGGTGAAAATCAAACGCAGCGTCGGTTGGTAGTTTTGGTAAATCTTCAATCCGAATTGATTTATTTTGAACAAAAGCCCTGTCTTCGATATCAATCTGGAAATGCGGGAAATAAGGCAAAAGTTTTTCGACATTTGCCAAAAGACCCCCGGGACTTTTCTCCAAAAGGGCGGGTATTATTTGCATATCTTTATTCTACCATCTATAATCTCATCCATGTTTTCGGACCTCCTTAAATTTATTAGCATCCAGTCGGTTTCAACCGACTCAAAACGTTTTCCGGAAATTCTTAAGGCAGCCGAATTCCTAGAGACTAAACTTAAGAAGCTGGGATTTTCAGTTAAGTTTTATCAAAAACCAAAAACTCCTCCTTTGGTTGTTGCGACGAGAATTATTTCAACTCAGACTAAAACAATTGGGATTTATGCACATTATGATGTCCAGCCCGAGGATCCGGCCGACGAGTGGGAAAGTCCGCCCTTCCTGTTGACAAAACGGGGGAAAAAACTTTATGGCCGGGGAGTTGCCGATGATAAAGGACATGTAATACAAATAATTAATGCAACCAAACATTTAATCGAACAGAAAGAATTAAAAAATAATTTGGTTTTGCTTTTTGAGGGAGAAGAAGAGTCGGGGAGCGTTAATTTTGAGGAATACGTTAAGGAAGCAAAAGAAACGCTGTCCAAAGTTGATGTTTTTTATGTTTTCGATATGGGGATGTTCGCCACAGGCATTCCGCAGATAGAATACGGCCTGAGAGGTCTTATCGATTTTGAACTTTTACTGCAAACCGGAATTCGGGATCTTCATTCGGGCAGTTATGGAAATAGAGTTTTAAATCCGGCCAATGTTTTAGCGGATTTATTTTCCCAAATGAAAGACGGAGCGACCAACAAAGTTTTGATTCCAGGTTTTTACGACAAAGTCAGATCCTTAGATAAAAAAGAGAGATTGTTATTGGGAGGCGCTGAACGAAGCGGTACAGCCCAGAAAGAAGAAGCCGGAGTTTTTGCTGTGGTTGACCTGGATAAAATACAGCCCTCGTTGTCGGCTAAAATTTTACCCTCACTTGATATCAACGGAATAATTTCTGGATACACGGGTGAAGGTTCAAAAACCATTATTCCCAAAGAGGCGCGAGTAAAGTTTTCGGTGAGGCTGGTTGAGTACCAAGATCCCGACGCGACAAGAAGCTTGATAACAAATTTTATTAAAAAACATCTGCCTGAAGGCGTTAAGTATTCAATCAAAATTTATTCCCAGGCAGCCTTTTTTTATACAGATGTTAATAATGAATATATTCAAAAAACCGCAAAAATACTGGCGAAAGTATTTAAAAATGCAACGCGTTTTAATAGGTCTGGAGGCTCGGTACCGGCTGCGGAGCTTGTCCAGAGAATATTTAAAAAGCCAGTGGTTTTGACAGGCTTTATTTCTCCCGACAGCCATATACATAGTCCCGATGAAAACATCGATGCAGAAATGTTTAGTAAAGGTACAAGGGCTATAGAAGAAATTCTAGTCAATATTTGACTTAAACTTTATTTTCTGCTTCAATATAAATGAATGGAAAAGAAAGTAATTTTTTTCGTTTTAGCCCTTGTTTTATTTTCAGCGCTTTCAAGTAACATTTTTGCCGCCCAGGCGATTCCTCTTCCGCCGCAACCGAATTTAAATCCGAGCTTTTTAGGAGAGACTCAATATTACACTGTTGATCTGCGGGGCAATGGAGAAACGGTAATTTCTGCCAAGTTTATTTTAGGCAATCAAACCAATTATCCCTTAAACCAAGTAAGTTTGAATGTTCCCCGGGTTAAACCGCAAGACCTTATCGTTTATCAAGTAATTCGTGAGCCGCAATGTATTTTATATGAACCAAACACAACGACCTGTGCAAAATATCAGGAGCCAGATTATTACAATTACTGGGGACCGGCAAAATATGAAAAAGCTGGTTTTACTCTTAAGGGCGATACAGTTGTAGTTAACCTTCCAACCCCGATTCAAAGCAATGCCAATGGAAGTTTTATGATCTATTACCGAGCCCTCGGTTATACAAAAAAGAATCTTTTCGGTGCCTATAACTACGTTTTTACAACTTTAAAGGTTGAAGATCGCATACGCACGGTACAGGTCGGAGTTATGACAGATTCTGATCTTTACCTTGAGGGTCAGCGGGGAACTGTGAACTATAAATTTACCAGTGCACCGCTGTCTGCGGAGTCTTTAATAGTCAGACAGGGGGCAGCTGCCAATACCCAACTTGATAATTTTTATCAGCAGATTGGTCAAGGCACGATTGTTAAAACTGCGTCAGACCTTCAACCAGGAGAATCATATACAGTAAAAGGTTCCTATGCTGATTCGGCATTAAAGGTGTATGCCAATAAAATTCTTGCTGGTATAGGAGTCGTTTTTCTTGCTTTAATTTTAGTTATTTTTATTTTTAAAGCTCTTTTTAAGAATATTCCGTCCAGAAATTTGCTGTTAATAATTTTAACCAGTTTTCTAGCAGCTTTAGTAGTTTTTGGCTACACAGTTTTAGTTTTTTTTATCAGGGTGTATTTCAATACTACGGGGTACAATTACGAACTCGTTTCCTTTTTTGATATTTTTATGGCCTTCAGTTTGATAGGAGTTTATGCGATATTTCTCATCCTTCCAGCCGTGGTTCTTGGTATCAAAAAGGGGGTCTGGTTTGGAATAGGACAGTTTGTTGCAACAATCGTCTGGCTCATGTTTTATTTTGCGGTAACATTGCTAATTCTTGTCGCCAGTGGCAGCTTTGCCGCGCCTGGAGTAGGGCAGCCTGTGCCTTTTATTAAGGGATCGGCGCCTGCGAGTTCTTCTACTTCTGATCAGATGAACTGAATTTTTGTAGCTTATAGTCCATTGACATTTTTCTCGGTAGCAATCTAGACTCATTGTGATGTCAGAAACTCCCTATTATGTGGCTTTTTCGCATTTATCTGGGATTGGACCGTTAAAGTTTGCGAAATTACGAGAGCTTTTTGGCACAGTCGAGCAGGCCTATAATGCAGAGAGAGGAGTTATCAAAGAGCTTTTGGGCGACAATCTTACTGACAAGTTTTTTGCTTTTAAGACTCAGTTTGATCCGCAAAGGAAAACCCAAGAGATTGTTAAAAAGGGAATACAGATTATCACGCAAGAGATGGCAGCCTACCCGAACAGTCTTAAAAATATTCCAGATCCGCCCATTTGCTTATACGTGAAAGGCAGTATAAAGGTTTTCCAAAACTATCTTTTTTCCGTAGTCGGGACGCGAAAACCAACTCCATATGGTTCAGAGATTGCGAAAAAATTCAGCCACGAACTGGCGATCGCCGGATTTACAATCGTCTCCGGAATGGCTTTAGGAATTGATACGATTGCTCATCAGGCGGCTCTGAATGTCGAAGGGAAAACGATTGCGATTTTAGGTTGCGGAGTTGATATTATCTATCCGGCCAGCAATAGACCGCTGTACTTACAGATAATAAAACAAGGTGGGTGCATTGTCTCGGAATTTCCGCCCGGTCATCTTGTTAAACCCGGTCTTTTTATTGCCAGGAATAGAATTATCTCCGGCTTGAGTCGCGGAGTTCTGGTCATTGAGGGCGCTGCCGACTCCGGAGCCTTGATCACGGCAAGATATGCAGCAGTTCAGGGGAAGGAGGTTTTTGCTCCACCGGGGCCTCTGGGCTCGACCATGTCGGCGGCGCCCAATATACTTCTTAAACAGGGAGCAAAGTTTGTCACAGAGACTTCGGATATTCTGGAAGAGTTTAATTTAAAATTGGTGCCGCGAGAGGAAAAGAGGATCGAGGAAGAGTTAAACGAACCGGAAAGAAAGATTTTTTCGGTTTTAAAAATGGGTCCTCATTTTGTCGAAGATCTACGCACGGTAATTGATATGCCTGTTCCGCGAATTCTTGAAATAATATCGATGCTCGAAATAAAAGGAATAATTTTAAAAAACAATGACGGCAAATATGAAACACGCTAGCAACAATTTCAGTTTTTCCCTAACTTTTTTAGCCAATACCTAAACTGTTCGCTTCGGTGTTTATAGTCTTTAAAAAGTCCGAAAGACGGGGCGCCGGTTGAGAAAAGGGCAATCGTATGTCTGGGACAATGTTTATACACTAATTGAACAGCCTCTTTCATGGATTTGACGAGAAACCATTTCGATTGAGTATTTAGTAGGAAGTATTTAGTATTGAGTATATTCAATATTTTTTCTCCAACCGGTGGAAATAAAATAATAAGGGGAACTTTTTGTTTTTTAACCTCTTCGATAACCGGAATGAAGTCCTGACCACGGTCAAAGCCTCCTAAGAATAAAACACCGATCTCGCCGGAAAAAGTTTTGAGGGAATTTAATGTGGCTTGAGGAATTGTAGCGAGAGCATCATCATAAAAGGTGATTCCTTTATAAGTTCCAACCCTCTCCAATCTTCCCGCCAGCGGTTTAAAAGTTTTAATTGCTTTTTCAACATCCTTAGTATCGATTTTTAGAATTTCGGCAACGGTTTTTACTGCTTCAAGTTGTTGTTCGATTGCCAAACCTGATCCGTCAAATCCTAGATCGTAGGAACCGGTTTTTTCGGCAAGAGATTCGAGTTCTGGGAAGCTATTGTTATAAACAAAATAATCGTCGTTTTTTTGCCAGAGCACAATATTTTGCTTAGCTTTGAAATAACTTGTGAAATCGGAATAGTCCAGATGTTCGGGGTAGATGTTTAAAAAAACTGCAATATGAGGGCTTTTTTTTAGATCCCAGAGCTGATGAGAGGAGAGCTCAAGGATTGCCCACGGGACAAGCGCAGATTCTGTCCCGATTCCCGTCCCGCCTGTGCTCGTTACCTGCGCGCTGTCGTGACTCCTCCGAATCGTGCCACCTGCGCTTGTTGATCTATTTATCCCTAAAAGCTCCAGCGCTGGTTTTCCGATGTTGCCGCCGATTTTCACATTAAAGCCGACAGTTTTCAAAAGATGATAGATCAGTGAGGAGGTCGTACTTTTGCCTTTAGTGCCTGTTATACCGATAATTTTTCCTTTAAAATTTTCAAAAAAAAGCTCGGTTTGGGAGGTTAAAACAGATTTATTAGCATTCAAAATAAACTGAATTTCCGGCAAAAGGGGAGAAATACCCGGGGTTTTTATGATTACTTCATAATCTTCAAGACCCTGAAGATAGTTGCTTCCCAAGTTTAATTTTAATTGCCTATCTGTTTTAAGCTTTTGTTGTACAGACTTAGGAAACTCTTCCAAAAGATTCTTGTCGGCAATGATCAATAATTTTTTTGGGAAAAGATTACGTAAAACTTGATAAGTTGATAAACCTTCTCGACCCAGTCCCAAAATTAAAACTGATTTTTCCTGTAAATTGGTAAGTTTCATAGATTTAGAATTTGTTTTACAGTGCCTTCCAAATTTGCCGGAATAAAGTTTTTTTTCGAGAAATTCGAGAGGATTTTTTTTGCTAATTCGGGGTATGAATTTGGCTGGGGGAGTGGTTGCCAAAAATTGTCGAGTAAGTAGGGGAGAGGTCTTCCCTTTTCAAGAAGAGCTTTGGAGCATAGATAAGCCGCAACCTTTGTTTCAGCGTAGGTTGCCACGCATTCAAACGGTTTAGGCTGTCTATCGCCTGTTAACTGTTTAAATAATGGCAATAAACTTTTATCTTCGAAAAGATTTTTGCCAAAAATTGCGGTTGTCTTCTCTATTCCAAGAAAAGGCGACAGCAACAAATAAACTGAAAGACATTTGGGGCAATGGCCGCACCAATAACCAAGTTTAGGATAAAGGTTACAGCTTTTGAAAGCCTGTAAATATTTGGGAAATTTGCTGAAAGCCTGGGCGAT
Source organism: bacterium (assembly GCA_021796235.1). Taxonomy (GTDB): domain Bacteria; phylum Patescibacteriota; class Microgenomatia; order UBA1406; family GWC2-37-13; genus JAJYOJ01. The sequence goes on from JAJYOJ010000010.1 coordinate 24,215, forward strand.
CTGGAGTTCGTATAAGGGTCTCAAGAGGCTAAAATATAAGATGTCAGGTGCTAGATATTGCTGAATGTATTCGTTGAAGTCGGACTCAAATTCAAAACTTTTAGAATATTGATGGTTAATCTTAGAACCAAGATACTCGATATTTTCCTCATCGGCGCTTTTTTCGTTGGCTACGGTTATATATTTAGTCTTAAATAGTGCTGCAACTATAAGTGAGATAAAGGCCAACGAGGCTGAAAAAGGGACATGGCCGTTTAAAAAGTCTTTTTTGTTCAAAGTTAATAATAACGGATCAAGTTGTCGCTTTACTTCGATGAATTCTTTTAGACCGGTAGATTTAAGAATCTCAGCTTTGTTGGGAAGCGGGTTGATCCAAAGGGGGACAATAGTTTTTCCGGCTTTTTTTAGGATTTCGTAGGCGACCAGAGAATCTTTTCCGCCGCCGAAAAGGAGAAGATATTCTTTACCTTTTTCAGATTCTGCCGCGGCTTTCCTCCCCGCCCGGGTTCGTCCAAATATGTAGGCTGCACGCTGCCGGGGAACCCCTCCGTCCGCGCCGTCTGAAAAAGAAAAACGGATCTCCTCGCTCACCTTTTTTGGATCAATATTATTTTTATAAAAAAACTCCCCCATTCCTTTTATAAGCAATTTTTTCCACCAAGCAGTTTGTTTTTCATCCAGGAATCCAGCCTTAATTGTTATCTGGGCTGAGGCTGTGAGTTTCCAGTAGGAGAACATTTCGATCAGCCCGAGATGAAAAACAAGATTGTCTAGGTAGGTTGAAGCAGAAGACGGTAAGTCAAACGATGGTACGGTAACTTTGTGCGTGAATGTTAAATCTGGGGAAATGGAATAAAAAAAATTCATTACCAGACTTCCATTTTGTTCTTTCCAGTCAAACTTTTCGTAGACAAACGACATTAGTTAATTATACCAAGTGGCATTAACTATCCATCTTCCTGATTCTCCGAAGATATTTTTGTTCTTTTTTTGGTTGAGCCGAAAGAAACGTATCGATCAGTTTGGTTGCTTCTTCATAAGGGGTAAAATCAGCTGCCAGGGCAAGAACATTTATGTGATCATTTTCTCTGGCATGTCTAACTTGGCCAGCTTCGAACCCCAATGCCGCGCGAATGCCTTTATAACGGTTGGCGGCAATTGAGACTCCGACACCCGACCTGCAGATAACGATGCCTAAAAATTCTTCGGGATTTTGTAAAACCGCCTCGGCAACCTTTTTGGCAAAGTCGGGGTTGTCATCAAGCGGGTCAAGTTGGTAATTCCCCATATCCTCAACCCGAATATTTTTGTCCTGCAGATATTCGATCAGCTTGTTTTTAATCTCAAACCCTCCATGGTCGCAGCCGATGAAGATGGTCATTAATAACTAGTATACACTTTTATTCCTCTTTAGAACGATATTGTAGTGCTTCGGCGATAAAAGAAGCCTCTATTTGGTTTTTGCCGTTAAGATCGGCAATGGTTTGCGCGATTTTTATCACTTTGAAATAGCTGCGCGCCGAAAGCGATAGTCTAACGATCGCAGTTTTTAAAAGATTTAAAGTTTCGTTAGTCAGGACGCAGAACTTTTTAATTTCGGCCGGGTTCATCTCGCTGTTTGTTTTTATAGTAATATTTTTAAATCTTTTTTTTTGAATAGTTCGGGCCGCCACTACTCTTTTTCGAATAATTGCACCTGCTTCTTCAGATATTTGAGTTACCAATTTTGCGTCTTCGACCGGCGGGACATCGACGTGAATGTCGATGCGGTCTAGTAAAGGACCGGAGAGTCTTTTTTTATACTTTAAAATCGATCCAGGCATACAGCGACAGGTGCGCTTCGGATGGCCAAGGTAACCGCAGGGACAGGGGTTTGAGGCTGCCAAAAGAATGAAGCGGCAGGGGAAGGTAAGGCTGCCGGAAGCGCGGGAAATTGAAACGATGCCATCTTCCAATGGTTGTCGCAAAGCCTCAAGTACTGATCGGGGGAATTCCGGTAACTCGTCTAAAAAAAGCACTCCTCTATGTGCTAAAGTTATTTCTCCAGGCGACGGAATGGATCCTCCGCCTATTAGACCAATGCGCGAGGTTGTGTGGTGCGGGGAACGAAAGGGACGCCTGTTGATTAGAGAGGTTTGATTTAAAAGACCAGCGATTGAGTAAATTTTGGAGACCTGAAGAATTTCTTCTTTGTCAAGCGGTGGCAAAATTGAAGGAAAGGCGCGCGAGAGCATAGTTTTTCCAGTCCCGGGCGGACCTTTGAGGTGAATATTGTGAGCGCCGGCTGCGGCGATTTCAAGCGCCCGTTTTGCCTGGCTTTGACCTTTAATTTCCGAAAAATCAAACTCATATTTTTCCTCTTTTAGAATTGTTTTAATATCAACCTCTGCTTGGGGATGAATTAATTTTTGACTATTCAGGTGAAGAATTAGGTCAGAAAGTTGAAAAACCGGATAAATTGTGGTGCCCTCTATCAGAGCAGCTTCAAAGGCGTTATCGGTTGGCACGAAAATATTTTTTATACCTTTTTCCTTGGCCATAAGGACAATTGAAATAATTCCCGGAACTTTTCTTACCTGTCCTTCCAGTGACAGTTCACCGATAAAAAGACAGTTTTTCAAAAGCTCATGTCTTACCATTCCCGTAGCAGCCAAGACCCCGACTGCAATCGGCAGATCGAAACTTGATCCTTCTTTAGGAATATCAGCCGGAGCTAAATTAACTGTGAGTCTCGAGTCGGGCATTTCGAAAGATGTGTTGACGATTGCTGTCCGCACGCGATCTTTTGCCTCATCAATTGCCTTACTCGGAAGCCCGACAATTGTAAAAGTCGGAAAACCGGTTGAAGCAACGTCGACTTCAACCTCAATTAAAACCCCATCCAATCCGATGGTTGTTCCCGATAAAATTTTTGCCAGCATTGTCTCTTTCTGAATTTTAGATTCTGAATTATGAATTGTCTATGGACTATAGGCAACAAAACCGTGTAAAATGGGGTATGGCAAAGTCTAAACTAATGTCGACAGTACTTACGGTTGTCGTATTTGCCATCGCCTTTGCCTATGTTGAAGCCTCGGTGGTTGTCTATCTGCGGCATCTTTCGGGCGCAATGCAGCCGACCATCAATAAAAACGAAATCTTGTGGCTTTTTCCGGGAATAGTCTTTCTGGAACCTAAAACTGCAATAAAGCTAATAACCAACAGTCAACTTTTACAGGTCGAACAGTTTCGGGAAGCAGCAACGCTGGTTATGTTGGCGACCGTAGCTTTTTTGGCCGGCAAAAAATTGCGGACACGCATCGGCTATTTCTTTTTAGCCTTTGGAATCTGGGATATTTTTTATTATGTTTTTTTACGGTTAATTTTAGGCTGGCCGGCACGACTTACCGATCTTGATATTTTTTTTCTGTTGCCAACTCCCTGGGTAGGTCCGGTATTCGTACCGCTTATTATTTCTTCCTTATTGATTTTCGGATCTTTGGTAGTATTATTTTTTACTTGATTCTTTGAGTTCGAGTTTTTTAAACCAGCTACGGATATATAAAACTGCGATGACAGAGTAGACCGCAATATCAATCCAGGTTTCCTCAATTGACTCGTGCAGCGGTTTCTGTTTGTTAGCTAAAAGATGCTTGAGGCGATTAAGTTTGTCGCTTATCCTAAAAGCAATGCCAAGTTGACCGGTATCCAAAATATTCCCTTTACCGTAATCTTTATGTTTTTTAATAAACATTTCCAGCATCTCAGCGCAGACTTTTTTGAAGGCTTCATCAAGATATTGCGGATCTTTCATAGAACTTATTTTATCAAATCAAGAAATGTATAGTGGTAACCGTCTGATTCCTGATTCTCTTTGTGCAAAATTTTGTTGAAAGCAGAGTAGTCGGGAAAGAAGGTGTCGGCAGGAGCTTCGGCATCAACAACTGTTAAATATAGTCTATCCGCCAGAGCAATCGTTTGCTTATACATCTGTCCGCCGCCTATGACAAAAATTTCCTCTTTTTCAGTTGTTTTGGCTGTTTTGATTGCCTCTTCGAGTGAATTGACTACGATACACCCTAAGGGTGTCCAGTCTTTATTGTGTGAAACAACGATATTTACCCGATTAGGCAAAGGTTTTCCCATCGATTCAAAGGTTTTTCTTCCCATAATCACGGCGTGACCGGTTGTCAACCTTTTAAATCTCTTAAGGTCTTTGGAGATATGCCAGAGAAGTTTATTATTCTTCCCAAGTTCACGATTTTTTCCGATGACCGCAATAATTGAAATCATTTTTTGTTCAATTCAAATATATTTTTACGGTTACCGAAGTATCCGCCTGTGACACTAAGGGCTGCCTTTATTGGTGGATAAGGATTATACCCTTCCAAAATTACGTATTCTGGTCTGAAGTCATTAATTTTTTTAAAATCTTCTGAAAATTTTATTGTTGGAGATGTTCTTGGTTGTCTTTTTAGTTGTTCTTTTACTTGTTCTAGGTGTATTTCGTAAATATGGACATCTCCAAAGGTATGGACAAAGTCGCCAGGCTCGTAACCTGTTATTTTGGCAAGAATTAGAGTCAATAATGCATAGGAAGCGATATTAAAAGGTACGCCCAGAAAAATATCGGCGCTTCGTTGATAAAGTTGGAGGGACAATTTGCCGTTATTGACATTGAGTTGATACATATTGTGACAGATTGGAAAATGCGAAGTATTCTTATAACTTGCCATGGTATATAAATATTCCGGATTCCAGGAGGTAACTATGGCGTTATGGGCGGCTGCATCTTTCATGATTTCATTAACCGCCCAACTTAATTGGTCAATGGTTTTTTTTGTCCGAGTCGGCCACCGACGCCAAAGTTCGCCGTAAATTCTCGGTAGATTTCCCCACTTTTGGGCAAATTTTCTATCGGTACGGATTTTTTCGATAAAATCTTCTTTTTCAATTTTAGTCTTTGGATTCAGGATCTTGTATTTCCGATAAGGATAGTCATCCCAGATATGGACATTGTTATCGACCAAATATTTTATATTTGATTGTCCTGATAAAAACCAGTAAAGTTCGTAGAGGACTCCCTTCCAGTAGACTTTTTTGGTTGTTAAGAGTGGAAAACCTTTGGATAAATCGAATCTGATCTGTCGGCCAAAAAGACTGTAGGAAGCATCTCCTGTTGCCCGGTCAACCTTTCGGGCGCCATTTTTAAGAATTTCTTTTAGAAGATCTAAATATTGACTTTCAGGATGGATATTCATAAAAATTAGATTACTTAGGTTAATTTTAAATCTGTTTTTCTCTTCTTTTTGTCGTTACCCTTCCTCCTTGCCACTGGCCTTTATACTGTGTTCCTCCGCCGTCGACCCATTCAAACTGGGCGTGGGCAAAACGGCAGCCGAGCTCCATGGTTACCGGTATCGCGCCTTCATTTTTTGCTGCAAATGTAACTTTGCCTTGGTAGCCGGGAGCAACATTACCGGTACGGATAATCAAGCCCGATCTGAAAGTAGTTGTCCGTGGTTTAAAGTTAACAGTGACATCGAGGGGAATGTTAAAAGATTCAATTGAGGTCATAAGACAAAATTCTCCGGGTTTTATTGTATAAGAAGAGTTTTTTTTGGGATTATATTTGGCGACGGTCTTGATTTTTGGCGTTTCCCGATGGGTGATTCCGAGAAAGGCTTTTCCGCCGGCAAGTTTGTGAATTTCTCCCAGACAGATATCAAACCCGGCGCCTTCGGGAGCTTTCAACTCGCGTTCGGAAAGGTTTTCGACCAGTTTAATTTTTCTAACAAGTTGGAGAAGTTTTTTTGGTCCGATAACCATATTATTGAAAAGTTTCTACCATTGTAATCAAGCGTAGTTTAGTTTTCAACCCTATCTTTTATTTTTTTTACTAGTTTGTAACGGCTTAGGAGCGAGGGCAGAAGTTATCCGACAGGCTGGACTATGGTTATGTGTGGCTTCTGCATGCAGATTGATAATTGCTATAATGGCTTCATTACGAAACGCATCAAAACTCGTTATTGTTCTCATATTATTAAGCATAAGATAGGTCGCTGAAAAAATATTACAATTGCCGGGATGCTTATGTACCGAATCCACTCCAGATAAAACATACGGCACTTCCACCATATAAGGTCCCGTAGAAAACTCGGTTGCTATTATTTTAAGTCTTTCGAAGTCTTTTTCTCCCATAATTAAGAGGTTATTATACCATCTTTCCCATCTCTTGGAAGGTGAATCCGCCATCTTCGTCGAACTCGACCGAATAGATCGGAAGCCCAGTCGCCAAACGTTTAAGAATCTCAAAAAGATGTTTTTCGCCCTCGTCGGACAAGACCTGGTAAAGATATTCGGCGTCGCAGCCGGGAAATAGTTTTACCGCATTATTATCAAGCAGTTTTTTTGCCATAAGCCTATGCCGTTCATCAACCAAACTGGCATGGTAGATAAAAATCTCGGTCTCAACGCTTCCTTCTTCAGTCTTTAACATAGACCGGGGATAAACGCTGTAATTTCCTTTAACTTGCACGACCGCTCCTTCTCGGTGTTCACCGGTTAGAACGGTTTGTTTTGCCCCTTGTTTTTTAAAATCAGCAAGGACCGCACCAATTTCTTTTATCTGTTCTTTTTTTAGATCAAAAGCTTCGGGGTCGAGATTTATCTGTTTCCAATGGCCACAGCCACCGGCCAAAATATTTTTATCCGCGTGCTGATCGGTATGGAACTGAAAGTTTTTTACTTCACCAGCTACTTCTGCAACTGTTCTCATTGTTTTTTCGGTATCAATCCCAAAGCCGTAGTTGTTGGCCGTCGCAACAATTAGAGCCGATTCGCCCAAGTCTGCGCCCGGCAGGGCAAGAGGAGGTAAATTTTCTATTTTTTGATATCGTCCATCTACACAGCGGCTTAAAAACTTTGTTTCATTGGTAATCTTATAAGCGTTTTCCGAAATAAACTCTCTAATTTGTTCTTTAGTAAGAATTATTTTTTGCATGAAGCAAATTATACTAAATAGTTTTGCTACAATAATTTCATGCAGTCTTCAGTGTTTGTTTATGATCCAACCGTTCATGATGAACAAAGCAAAGTGCGTGGTGTTGGCCGATATCTAGAGATTTTGAGGGAGAATTTTCAGGACGAGTGGAAATTTACCAACAATTTATCGCTAATCAGCAAGCATGCTCCCTCGGTTTTCATCAATCCTTTTTTTAATTTCCTTCAAAAACCGGTTGCGATGCGGCGAGTTGCAAAAAAGCAGATTGCCGTCGTCCACGATCTTATTCCTCTCAAATATCCAGATAGTTTCCCAATCGGTATAAAGGGCAAAATAAACGTGTTTTTGAGCAATTTGGCTCTCAAAAACTATGATACGATCGTTACCGATTCGCAAGCGAGCAAAAGAGACATTATAAGAATATTAAAGTTGTCGGAAAATGTGATAAAAGTCATATATCCCTGCTTGCCAAAGGTCTTTTTAAAGTCAAAATCCGAAACTCCAAACTCTAAACTCGGAATAAACTCTAATTCTAAAAATTTGAAAATTGCTTCGGGTTTTTGCCTTTATGTTGGAGATGCGACCTGGAACAAGAATCTGGTTAATCTAGCCAAGGCCATAAAAATTGCAAACGTAACCTGTGTTTTTGTCGGAAAAGTTTTTACAGACGCAGACAAGTTGTCAAACCCCTGGCAAAATGAGTTAAAAGAGTTTCTTTCCGAAACCAGAAACGACAAACGGTTTATTTTGGCCGGATTTTTACCGGATAAAGAACTGATCAACTTATATAAACAAACTAAGTTAAATATATTATTGTCTCGGGATGAAGGATTTGGTTTTTCTTTTCTCGAAGCCGCCTCGCAGGGTACGCCTTCGGTATTATCAGACATTGAGGTTTTTAGAGAGCTGGCCAGCGACTCGGCCAGTTTTTCGAGTTTTGAAGATTGTTATGAGGCTGCAAATAAAATAGGCGAGATTTACTTTAATAAAGGAATGCAGAAGAACTTGGGGCTTAAGGCTCTACAACGATCTAAATATTTTGACACTACGAGATTCAAAAGTGAGTTTTTGAAAACAATCGGCTAATGAAAAAATTATTCTATATTATTTCATCTCTTACAGTCTTATCGCTGCTCGTTATTTTGTCCGCTTCCAAACCGAGGGCAGTTAAGGCCATCGCCTGTGGCGGGACATTCCCTCCGGGGGTTGCCGGTGGAGTAGACAGGCTTCAGCAGCAGATTAATAATGCTAAAAGCGGCGCCGTAATCAATCTTCCAGCCGGGACCTATTCCGGTCCTAACGCAGTACCTATAGGTCTAGGTAATTCTATTTTTGTGTCTGCCGATAGGGGAGCTTCCGAAACCTGCATGATCCGCATAGAAAACAAAACACTGACTCTTAAAGGGGCCGGGCCGGGAGAGACATACCTTTATGGCGAAGAACATGCCAAACCGGACCAGCCGCCGTATCAGACAAGGGCGGGCATCTGTATAATTAATTCGAAAGTTACAGTTGACAATCTAACGATTCAGGAGTTCCAGAAACGTTGTGCGGTAGTTTACAATTCCCAGGTTACGGTAAAAAACAGTGTTGTTGCTGGCTGTGACGAGGGAGGATTCTCTTTACTGGGTAACTCTTCGGGCTTATTCGTAAACAACTCCTTTGCCGAGATGAACTTTGGGGGCGTAATGCTTTGGCAAAACTCGGTTGCCAAAATCGTCAATAACAATTTTTATAATGCCGCGCTTTTATATTTTTATCACCCCGGAACAAACGATCAGGCAAGGGCGGATATTATAAATAATATTTTCAGCGCCGTAAAATCAGATATAACGCAGGTTGATTGGTGGAAGGCAGACCCGGCCCAACTTCAGTCGAATAGATTGTCTTACGATCTGGTTTACAGAAGTGCCGATCAAACCTGTGACCCAAGCTTCCAACTGTGGTGCGGTAACTACAAGGGTAAAATTACTGCCGATCCTCTTTATAATTCTCCGGCTACCGATCCGTGCGGGATCGCTCCTCAGTCAGACTTTAGTCTTAAGGCGGGATCTCCGGCCGTTGGCGTCGGAGACCCGACCATCCCCGGGCCAAAAAATTTGGGAGTCGCCGGTGGTCCGTGCACCGATGGAAATTCGGCAATTTGTTCTCAATTTATTGCGGGCAATGTTCCTGCCCCGGTTCAACCTCCGCCGCAAAATCAGAACCCTACGCCGGTTAATCAAGCTCCCCCGGGAGGAACCACAACCAGCAATATCGGCATTCCCGACATTTACTCCTCAACCATCACTCAATTTTCCACCTTGTTAGGCTATCTGTTGCACGGAGTGAATTTTCCCAATTATGGACTGTCGGTAAACCAAACTAATCAACCGAGTCAGACCGGAATTAGTTTTACTACGTTTGTAATTTTGGCAGTTGTTTTTATCATGGTCATCCATTTTGCAGTTGGAATAACAAACGAGTTTAATGTTTTCCTTATGATTGGTTATTTTGTCTTTGGTGGAGTAGTCGGATGGTGGTTTGGAACGTATGAGTCAGGTCTGGTTCTCGCAATTATTTTAACCCTGCTTTTTTGGTAGATATTTATAAAGAAAAAAGTCGCTTGGCATTTTTGGTTGTCACATCGATTAAATGATTAGCTGAAGTTTTATTAATTTGAGCTAAAAAGTCCGCTATCGCTTTAAGGTTTTTCGGTTGATTGGGGAATTTATATCCGGCAGGTTTTAAAAACGGCGAATCGGTTTCCAATACCAGGAGATCCAAAGGAATTTTTTTGACAAATTCCTGTTTATCGGTCCTGTAGGTTACGTCGCCATCAACACCAATAAAGATTTTATGTTTTTGAGCGAAATTCAAAAGTTCCTGATCCGGTTCGCAACAATGAAAAACTGTTTTACCCTCTAATTTTCTATTCCATTTTTTTTCTAAAACCTCAATCGTATCGTTTTTGGCTTCTCGGTTGTGGAGAATAAGACTTTTTTTATATTTTAATGCCAAATTAATTTGTTCTGCCAAAAGCTTTTTTTGCAGTGCAATAAAATCTTCCCCAGTTTCATAATTTTTGTATTTAGTTTGTTCATAATAATGTCGATCCAGTCCCACCTCGCCGATAGCTACAACTTTTTTATTAGGTAGTAATTTTTCTATCGTTTGCATTAGTGATTTATCATTTAAGTTTGCCGATTTGAGGCTAAAAACATGATGTGGATGAATTCCAATAGCAGCATAGATTCCTGCAAACCTTTCAGCAATTGCTACTCCCGCGATTGAAGTTTTAACATCGGTACCCGGAATAACAATGTACGAAATTCCCGCGGCTTTTGCAGCCGAGATTACAGCCGAAACTTGCTTATCAAACGCCTCAAAATTTAAATGACAGTGAGTATCAAATATACCACTTGACAAGACGCTAATCGTAAACTTATAATTGTATCAACCTTATGATTTCTTCCAAAATAAAAAAACTTAACGTTTTTCTGGCCTCCCTTGCTTTAGCCCCAACCGTTTCCGCCCAAAGTGAAACAATAAGTCTTGGTTTTACTCCACCCACCGTTACTGATATTTTATCATTCGCCGTAAAGATTTTTTTTACAATTGCGGCCCTTACGGCCTTACTTTTTTTACTAACTGGCGCGCTTCAGTGGATCACCTCAGGCGGCAATAAAGAGAGCGTTGACAAGGCCCGTGAGAGAATTCAACAAGCTATCATAGGATTAGTTATCATAATCGGAGTTGTAGCTCTGGCTGTTACTTTTGAACAGTTTGTTTTCAAACAGCAAATTTGTTTCGGCTTTACCTGTCCAATCAAAATTCCAAGCCTTATTCAATCACAATAAACATAATGTTTGCTTCTCCTGTTTATGCACAAATTCTTAAGCCGTGGGGGAGTTGTGTAACACCCGAAGGAGTACCAACTTTAAGCTGTTTGACAGTTGTTTTTAATAATATTTTGACAATCGCATCGGCATTTATAATTTTAGTGCTTTTTATTATGTTTGTGGTCGGAGCTTTCAATTATCTTACATCCTTTGGCAACCCGGAAAAGGTCAAAAAA
>JAJYOJ010000002.1 GCA_021796235.1 bacterium
CGGCCAACTCAAGTCCTGAAGCTATGTATTACAATACGGCTTCCAATGTTTTTCGTTGCTATGAAAACGGGGGATGGACAAATTGTATAAACTCAGCGGCCTCGATTGGCGCTACAGGTGCGACAGGAGTAACTGGCATCACCGGTCCAACCGGAGCTACCGGTGCCGGCGTTACCGGCCCAACGGGTCCAACCGGTCCAACCGGAGCTACCGGTGTTACCGGTGTTACCGGCCCAACGGGCCCGACTGGTGCAACTGGAATTCAAGGGTCAACCGGTCCGACGGGTGCAACAGGAGCTGGTGTAACCGGTCCGACGGGTGCAACGGGTACGATTGGCACTAATGGTCAGACCGGTCCCACAGGTTCAACCGGCGCCACTGGGGTTACCGGCCCCACAGGCTCAACCGGAATAACCGGTCCAACCGGAGCTACGGGTGCGGGAACCACGGGGCCGACGGGTGCAACGGGTACGATTGGCACTAATGGTCAAACCGGTCCCACCGGCTCAACCGGTGCCTCAGGAATAACAGGACCAACCGGAGCAACCGGAACTCAAGGAACAAACGGCCCAACGGGAGCAACCGGAGCTGGAACTACCGGTCCGACCGGGGCTACTGGTACTGCCGGCTCCAATGGGCAAACCGGTCCCACAGGTCCAACCGGAGCTACAGGTGTAACCGGTGTTACCGGTCCAACAGGAGCAACTGGTAGTCAGGGATTAACAGGCCCGACGGGCCCAACCGGAGCTGGAACTACCGGTCCGACCGGGGCTACAGGTAGCCAAGGTCTTACTGGTCCTACCGGCTCGACAGGAACAGGGACTACAGGTCCAACCGGACCAACCGGAGCAACGGGTAGTGCCGGATCCAATGGTCAAACAGGGCCAAGTGGTCCTACAGGAGCAACTGGTAGTCAGGGATTAACAGGCCCGACCGGCCCAACAGGGGCTGGGGCTACAGGCCCAACTGGTGCTACCGGCACTGCCGGCTCCAATGGGCAAACCGGTCCCACAGGTCCAACCGGAGCTACGGGTATAACCGGAGTTACTGGCCCGACTGGTGCGACCGGTGTTACGGGTCTAACCGGACCAACTGGAAGTACAGGAGCAATAGGAGTTACAGGAAACACCGGACCAACCGGAGCAACCGGCGCAGGAACCACCGGCCCCACCGGAGCTACTGGTAGTCAAGGACTAACCGGTCCAACCGGCCCCACCGGAGCTGGAACTACCGGCCCCACAGGCTCAACCGGCGCCTCAGGAATAACAGGACCAACAGGAGCTACGGGTGCGGGAACCACAGGTCCCACCGGTTCAACTGGAACTATTGGCGTTACTGGTGTAACCGGGCCTACAGGTCCAACCGGAGCTACTGGCGGCATTGGTCCGACTGGTTCAACCGGAGCTGGAACTACCGGTCCCACCGGGTCTACCGGCACTGCCGGCTCCAATGGGCAAACCGGTCCCACAGGTCCAACCGGAGCTACAGGTGTGACCGGAGTTACCGGCCCGACTGGAGCTACGGGTGCGGGAACCACTGGCCCCACCGGAGCTACTGGTAATCAAGGACTAACCGGTCCGACTGGTGCAACCGGAGCTCAGGGAATAAGTGGCCCGACCGGGGCAACCGGGGTTACTGGACCAACTGGGTCTACTGGCGTTACTGGCCCAACTGGACCTACTGGTCCAAAGGGTCCAACTGGAGCTACGGGTGTGACCGGAGTTACCGGCCCAACCGGTTCAACTGGAATAACAGGCCCAACCGGTGCAACCGGAGCTGGAACCACCGGCCCAACCGGTTCAACTGGAATAACTGGACCAACCGGTGCAACCGGAGCTGGAACTACCGGCCCAACTGGAGCTACGGGCGCAGGAACTACCGGACCAACCGGTGCAACCGGCGTCACGGGCGTGACAGGCCCAACAGGACCTACAGGAGCAACCGGAACTCAAGGAACAAACGGCCCAACTGGAGCTACGGGCGCAGGAACCACCGGCCCAACCGGTGCTACCGGCACTGCCGGTTCCAATGGGCAAACCGGTCCCACAGGCCCAACTGGAGCAACTGGCGTAACGGGAGTTACTGGTCCAACCGGAGCAACCGGTACCCAAGGAAATACTGGTGTAACAGGTCCCACAGGCCCAACAGGTCCAACAGGTGTTACAGGACCAACCGGACCTACAGGTGTAACCGGGCCTACTGGACCTACTGGACCTACGGGAGTAACTGGTCCCACAGGTCCGACCGGAGTTACGGGTCCAACTGGTAGTACGGGTATAACCGGACCAACAGGAGCAACGGGCGCAGGAACTACCGGACCAACCGGTGCAACCGGCGTCACGGGCGTGACAGGCCCAACCGGGCCTACAGGTGTGACAGGACCTACAGGTCCTACAGGTGTGACAGGGCCTACTGGGCCTACGGGACCAACAGGTGTGACGGGACCAACCGGTCCGACAGGAGTTACAGGTCCCACAGGACCAACCGGAGTAACTGGTCCCACAGGACCTACGGGTGTCACCGGTCCTACTGGTCCAACCGGAGCAACAGGTATTACAGGACCTACTGGCGCAACAGGGATAAATGGTCCAACCGGAGCTACTGGTCCTGCGGCTTCTTTGCAGACAGCTTACAACACTGGAAATACAATTCTCACTGCCGCGAGTCCAGGTAGTATAACGTTTACGGACGTTGCCGGTACACAATTTGTTGTAAATATGAAGACGTCTACTGCACCTACCGTTGACATGATGAATATTACTAATTCTGGCGCAAGCCAGGGGACATCAACAACTGGTGTCGATGGTTTACAAATAGATTTTGCCAATGCAGGAAGTTCTGCAATAGACAATTCGGGATTACGTATTAATACAACTTCAGCTAATAATACGGCCGGTACAACTCTAGAAGGAATAAATATAGGAAATATTACCGGCCAAACGAATGCAACCGAAACTGGTTTACAAATAGGTACCGGTTGGGATTATGGATTAGCAATAGGTGACACAACGAATTATGTTCGTCTTAATTCCAGTGGTGCTCCAAGTTACGGCGGGACAGCCCGACCATTCAGACAGATGGTTTTATCGGCAGAGTATGCGGGAGCAGCACTAACGACAAAATATGGTGCAGGGACAGATACAGCTATTACTGGTAATATGACTTCGGATGCGACAGTTTCTGCAACAATTGTCACAACTCATTACTCATGGTCATCTAGTACCGCAAGTCCGTTACAAAGCTATACGGTTGCAGTGAAAGTAACTTTACCGCAAAACTTTAGTGCATGGTGTTCGGCAAGTATTTCCGCCTGTGGAAGTAATACAAACGCAATAGTTATAAACTATAACACCCTGGCACTTGAAAGCAGCAATAACGACCTTAATGCCTATATCTACAATAGTTCAAATCAATCAGTTTATAGCACCACGGGTAATGTCGTTGGATCACTTGACGGTTGGGGTACAGTCGGTATATCGAGTGCGAATTTAGGTGGAACAAACACATGGAACACTGCTGGCCAATCGGCGATAATCTTCCTTCGAATGCAGGCCATGAATAACTATCACGTCCTAACAGGAGATATCGTTTTGAACTATGTAAGTACAAATTAAAGAGACGATTATATCTTTCTATGAAAAGTTTATTAAAATTCTGCAAAAATTATACGGTCGTATTCTTATTGTCTATAAATTTATTAATTTCTCCGGTAATAAATACTCTAGTTTTTGCTCAAGACGCAACCTCATCAGCAAGCACTGTTGATACGGTTACTCCTACCGTTACGCCTATATCTATTCCAACCATAACTCAAGAGGTTACGCCCTCGGCCACACTCACGCCGCAACCAACAATAGTTCCAACCCTAACTCCGTCTGTGACTCCAGAGATTACTCCAACAATCACCGCTACACCTACTCCTTTACCAGTCGATTTAAACCCCGTGACAACCAACTCGGCCACTCTTCAGGCCCCACCCAAAGTTGAGTTATTACCAAAAAAAGATTATCGGGCCAATGAATCAATTTATTTAACTCTCGAAAATACTGATTCGACTGAAATTAGAATGACTCTCATCAATAGCCGCAATGAGGAAGTCCCAGTAATTTTTAACGAGCAGAAAGCCAACTCATTAACAATTTTAACAATTAAACCTCCTCCCAATTTTCGCCCGGGGAAATACATTCTAAGAATCGTCGACAGAAACGGCGCAGTTACGGAACAGCAATTTACTTGGGGAGTATTAGCAATTAATACCAATAAATCAATTTATTTGCCTAGCGAGCAAGCCGATCTGGCTATGGCTGTACTTGATGAATCAGGGCGTATGGTTTGTGATGCAAAGCTGGAATTAAAGATTCAAAATTCAGATCTCGGAATAAACGATCTATTATCAACCGATAATGGTCGCATTATTGTAAACCCCGAATGTAAGTCTTACACAATGATAGAAAAACCAGATTATGAAGCAAAATATCAGGTTGGATCAGCAGGGGTCTATTCTCTTACTCTTACAGCTTCCACAAAAAATGGCAGTTATACAATTACCGACTCATTTGATGTGAGAGATAGTGTACCTTTTGATGTTGAGCGCGTTGGGCCGACCAGAATCTATGCACCGCTCAAGTACCATATGGGTTTAAATATTAAATTTAATCAAGATTTTGTTGGCCAGATTGTCGAAACAGTGCCGGTTGCTTTTACGACATTTCCAGATGAAAAGATTGCATATGATGATATTAAAATTGTCAACAATAACAATGAAAAAACGTCTTTATCAACAATTAATCTTAGTTATCCTTTTTCTGGCAACCACACAATAACGCAAGGGTTTGGAGTCCAAGAGACCGATCCTTTGATGAAAGCGAAATATGATAAATATGGTTTAATTGGTCATGATGGCGTAGATTTCGATATGCCGGATGACACACCAGTTTTAGCGGTTGATGCCGGAGAAGTGATTTTAGCACAGGACTGGGATTATGGTCAGACAGTAATTATTAAACACAGTTGGGGACAAAGTTATTATGGACACCTAAGTCAGTTTAATGTAAAAAAAGGTGATAAAGTTAATCGTGGCCAGGAGATTGGACTTTCAGGCCATTCGGGGTTGGCCACAGGCCCACATCTTCATTTTGGCATAAGGTTGAAAAATCATTATCTGTATAACGGTTATTTTGGCAAGATTGACCCGATGCCGTTTTTGGGAAAGAATACGCAATTGTCGGATTTTTCTGTCAAACAAATCAGTTGGAAAGTAAAAGCAAAGGCCGGCGATATCTTATCACTAGGTTATTACTTTACAACACCGACAATTAGCCCCGAGTTCTATCTTTTAGGACCATTGGTTATGAGGGACGGAAATTCTGGCCAGATTCTCTTTAGTGAGTTTCGTCAATGGCAGATAGCGGTTGACGCCACTAATTTTATAACTTCCGGAATCACCTGGAATGTGCCTGCGGACTGGAATAACAGCAATAATTTTATTGAAGTAATAGGCGGCGGCGGAGGAGGCGCTACTGGAGCTAATGCCAAGGGCGTCGGCGGCGGAGGCGGCGGAGGCGGTGCGTATTCTAAACAAACAAATGTGACCTTAACAGGCGGAGTCTCTGTTACAGTCGCAGTTGGTGCGGCTGGGGGTCTGGCCGGAGCAGGAGGGGATACTTATGTGTGTAATTCAACGAGTAACTGTGCAAATATTAGCGGTACGGCGGTTGTTGTCGGAGCCAAGGGCGGCGGCGGAGCCTCTGGCGCAACTCTTGGTACACGTGGTTTGGCAACAGGCGGCAAGGGGGGAACGACGGTAGATGGCGGTGATGGCGGCGGCGGAGCTACACCAACTAGTGCAAACTCCGGCGGCGGAGGCGGCGGCGGCGGCGGAGCTGGTGGTTGCGGTGCCGCAAGCTGTGTCTCATCAAGTCCGGGCGCTGCCGGATCCGCTGGAGTCTCTGGAAGCAATACTACGGGTGGAAACGGTGGCCAGGGTGATAGCACATTCGGCGGGACTTTTGGCACAGGCGGCCCGCTTAATACCGCCGGTACATCTGGAAGCGGCGGTACGGAATGGGATTCAAGCCATGGCTCCGGTGGCGGTGGAGGCGGCGGAGGGGGCGGAGGCAATGGTTTAGTTGGACAAAGTGGTGGGGCGGCAGGAGCCTATGGTGCCGGCGGAGGAGGAGGCGGCGGGGGAGGTAAAAACTCAACTGGAGGAAGCGGAACAGGAGGGAACGGAGGATTAATTGTATATACATACACTCCTGCACCAACAGGTCCAACTCTTGATCAACTTATGAGGCATGGTGAATGGTTCAACGGCTCGGGTGTCAGGCAGCCGTTTACCTTTTGACAGTTAGTTGCATTTAGATTATCATACAGATAATGAATAAATATAAAAAGCCGGCGCTACTTTTATTTATATTTTTTCTAATAATCATTGCAGGAATATTTTTTTTAAAATATCAGAACGTGCAGAAAGCTGTAACCAGTCCTCAAGTTCCTCAACTTGAAGATACCAAGCAACTGGTTGATGAGGTCGGAAAATTAATGGTCCTGCCAAAAGAGGTTCCGACTATAGCGACAGTAACAGACATTACAAAACTTAAAAATCAGCCGTTTTTTGCGAATGCAAAAAACGGTGACAGAGTTCTACTTTATACCCAGGCTAAAAAAGCCATTCTTTATCGACCGTCAATTAAAAAGATAATTGATGTTGAGCCTATTAATTTTACAAGTAATCAAATCGCAACTGGATCGGCAACCATCAGTCGAACTCCGACCAAATCCGCCAGTCAAAGTTCGATTATAAATAAATAAAAATCGGCACAGAGATCAAAGCGCAAGTTGCTCCGAAAATAAATGCGGCTTCCGGAGAGAACGCCGACCATAAAATTCCGGCGACGACAGAGGCTAAAAGAGTGAATATACTGGTTACCGTTTGCAAAAGTCCGTAGGCCGTTCCGGCTTCTTCTTTACTAATATAGGAACCGACAATTGCCTTAGAAACAGTGTCGGTGATTGCGATATAAACACCGTAAACGGCAAAAAGCGGCCAGACAAAAATTGCAGTTTTATTGAAAGCAAACCCGAGATAGACAAAAACAAATATTAAAATCCCTGCGATAAAAACCTTCTTGCTGCCGATTTTATCCGAAAGGCTTCCGGCGGGGGCGGAGAATAATGTATACATTAGGTTATACAAAACGTAGGCCAGAATAACCAGAGAGAGGCTGATTTCCAGACTTTTAGCCCGTAAAATCAAAAACGCGTTAGTGCTATTACCCAGGGAAAAAACCGCCATGGCCAGAAGAAAGAGTTTGAATTTGGGAGAGAGACTTTTAAATCGATCTAGAAAAAAAAGGTGGAGCGGGCGGGGGGGCTCCCCGACAGCATGCAGTCCATCCATTTGGACGAACCCCGGCGGGAAGACGAGCCGCGGCAGAATCTGTTTTTTCGTGACCTGTCTTTTCGGATCTTTAATAAAATACAAAAATAGAATTGCAATAAAAGAAGGAACTATTGCAATATATAAGATATGACGGATGTTAAAATGCCAGATATTTAGAAGTAAAAGTGCAATTAGAGGTCCAACGACCGCCCCTATTGAATCGAAACTGCGATGAACCCCAAAAATTAGGCCCTTATTACTTCTATCTGTCTGTTCCAATAGGAGCGCATCGCGGGCACCGGTTCGCAGCCCCTTACCAAAACGGTCGCTAAAACGGCCTAAGAAAACAAGCGGCCAACTTCCGGCCAGTGCAATCATTATCTTTGATAATGCCGAGCTAAAATAGCCCAAAAAAACGAAAATTTTACGTCTTTGCAGCCGGTCGGAAATATAGCCAAAAATAGTCTTAAAAAGAGAAGACGATCCCTCGGCCACACCTTCGATAAGTCCGACCACCACAACCGGTGCGCCCAAAATTTGCGTGATAAATATAGGTAAGATAGGATAGAGTATCTCCGAGCCAATATCGTTGAAAAGGCTTACAATACCCAAAATCCATACCTGGCGCGGAATTTTTTTCATATTGTCTCTCTTTTTAAAATTATATGATATCATGTTCAATAAATGAGTGAGAAGAAAGTTTACATCGGAGTTGTGGGACAGATTGCCTGTGGGAAAGGCGAACTGGTAGGCTATCTTCAAAAAAAATTCGATTTTACGGTTTTCTCTCTTTCCTCAATCGTGCATGAAGAAGTTGCTAAAAGAAAAATTGCTAACTTCACACGAAAAACGCTGCAAGATATAGGGGATGAATTAAGGAAAAAATACGGCCGTGATGTTTTAGCTAAACGAGCCATAGCGTTTTTGAACAAAAAAAACATTTCACGCGCGGTCATTGAGGGGATCAGAAATACTGCGGAGGTTGAATATCTTAAAAAACTGCCGCAGTTTACGCTTATTGGTGTGAAAGCCAAAAGAGAGTTGCGTTTTAGCCGGTTATTAAATCGTAAAAAGCAATGGGATCCCAAAACCTGGGACGATTTTTTGGTCGTTGATCGCCGCGATTTGGGGGTCGGACAAAAACGTGAAGGTCAGCAGGTGGGGAAGTGTCTACATTATTGTGACTATGTACTGACAAACAATAAAGACGTGAAGGATTTTCAGAGAAAGGTTGAAAAATCAGTTGCCAAAGTCATTTACCAAACATAATTCTTTCGTCAGCCCGCTCGTAGGAGAAAAGCTCGTTATCCTTAAACCAAATCTTGATTTCTTTTTCGCCGTCCTCAACCGTATCCGAAGCATGAATTAGGTTTCTTACCGGACGGTTTTGTTCATTGGCAAGATCAATTATGTCGTGGGAAAAATCTCCCCGGATAGTCCCGGCCGCCGCCAATATAGGCAAGGTATTGCCCGAGATTTTTCGGACAACCTCTATACATTCATAACCTTCAACAACTGTTAAGAAAACTGGAGACTCTTGAAGGTAGTCGATGAGCCAGTTTTTGACTGTTTTACCAATCGAGACGGCAGCATCTGTCCCAAATATTTTTTTTGCATCCAGTCCTTTTTTCGCATAATTTGTTAACGTCCGTTCACCCACCTTTTTAAACCACGCGTCGGTATCTGGATAGTGGGCGACTATCTTTTCCTTGGTCGCCCACTCGAATTTAAGTCCGACAACAGTTAAACCAACTCGCTCAAAACGTTTGAGGATTTTACCGATAAGCCCTCTTTGCACTCCGTCGGGTTTGATTAAAAGTAAAGCGCGTTGTTTTTTCATATTATTAACCGCTCGATATTAAATTTTTTATTCTCCGGCGGGCACCCATCTGCAGGAGCCCAAGAGCGAAAAAAAATTCAATATCTTCGCTATTTATTTCAGGTACAACTTATCAATATCTCTTTCATAATTTTTAAACTCTGTTGTGCTAAACCAATATTTTATTTCTCTTTCGGCTTCGTCTTTTGATCCGGATGCGTGAACAAAAGTTTTTACCACACGATCTAAACCCGAGGAGAGAGCCGAGGAGTCAAAAGAATAGGTGGAATGAAGTGTTCCGGTTTGAGCCAATAGTGGGATAGTATGACCGCGTAATTTACGGGCAACAGCAACTGCATCCGGTCCTTCCCAGACCATAACGATTATTGGTCCTTCGGACCAGTACTTGATCAAACGATCGTAGACGAATTGGCCAAGCTTTAGACTGTCATCAGTACCCATTTTAGTTTTTACATCTACGCCGGATTCTTTAAAACTGGCTAAGGTTTTTTGACCCATTTCTCGCATCCAGTCTGGCGTTCCCGGATAATGATTTTTTATAACTTTAGTATCCGGTTTGACCATTTTAGCCGTGAGAAGTTTCAGACCGACTTTCTCAAACGTCTCAATCACGGTTCCAATGAGTCCGCGCTTAACCGCATCAGGCTTAATTATGATTAAAGTTTTCTCCATATTTAGCAATAATTTCCTGAGTTACTTTTTCTATTTTCTGTTCTCCATTAATTCTGATCCATTTTGTCCAGACTTGTCGATTCGCCAAATCTTGGTATTTTTCGTAGGTTTTTTTCATGAAATTCAGATCTTTTTCACGGAAGTTCAACTCTTTTTCTTCACCGTACTTCCATTTGATAGCAACTTCGGGTTTAACATCCAAAAAAAACACTACATCAGGTTTAATTATGCCAAAATGCTTGGCGTATGACAAGGCATATTCTTCGCTAAATCCTTCCAATGTTTGATAACAAAGCGTAGTTGTAAAATAACGATCGGCGACTAAGACTTTTTTCTTAACAGCAGATTCTGTCACTCGCGATCCCTTCTCGCTCGTGACACCTGCTGCGTTTCGTATCATTTCTGAATCAAAAATGAATTGTAACGTATAGAGAAGGAATTGTTGTCGAGCATCAAGTTTTTTATTTTCATATAAAAACTCCCTGATCATCTTGCCAACTGGAGTATCGTAGTGGGGGAATTTAATTAAAGAGGTATTGTTACCGAGTTTACGGGTTATGAGTTCGGCTTGAGTTTGGCAACCGGCTCCGTCTATTCCTTCAATTACAATAAACATGCAATCATTATAAAAGCTGCAAACTCAAATGTCAAAGCTCAACCCCGATTATCCGGGTCAAATCTGATAAAATATAGATGATTTAGCCCCTATAGCTCAACGGATAGAGCAGACCCGTCCTAAGGGTACGATGGGAGTCCAATTCTTCCTGGGGGCACATGAAAAACGCTACACGTTTATCACGGCGCCGGCTAATACGTCATCATATCGACAAAATTACTTCAAGCGAATATATTCGTATTTTAATATTACGTACGATCGGTAATTTTTTGATTCTGGCATCGCTTTTCATGATCGGAAAGACCTTTTACATTCCCGCTAAAGAAGAGTTTCGCTTTGCCTTAGATCAGTTTACAAAGAAAAAATATGTGGTTTCTTTGAAACCTATTCCACAGCCTACGCCAGCGCCCCAAAAAGGGCTTTTAGCTAAGGCGCTAAATTTTAACAACACACAAGTTTTAACGCCAGAGGATCCGAATTTCGACATAATTATTCCGAAAATTGCCGCGAATTCAAAAATCATTCCAAATGTTGACGCAGCCGATGAAAAAAACTATTTACCGGCCCTGCAGGAGGGAGTTGCACAGGCTGCCGGGACAGCATACCCGGGTGAGGGCGGCCACATCTTTCTTTTTGCCCACTCTACCGACTATTTTTGGAATGTCAGTCGTTACAATGCAGTTTTTTTTCTTTTGCATCAATTAGTAAAAGGCGATGAGGTTGATCTTTTCTATAAAGGGCAACGGTATGTTTACAAAGTGATTGGGACACAGGTTGTTGACCCGTCACAAACCCAGTATCTGACGCGGAAAACCAACCGTGAATTTTTGACTCTTCAGACCTGCTGGCCGCCGGGGACTACGCTGCAGAGGCTTCTGGTTTTCGCAGTCCGAGTTACAGAATAAATTAACGTATCCCAACAAGATATAGATCCGGGAACTTATTGATTTCCGGATTTAAGTTTGTAAGAACTACAATTTTTCCATCCGGTGTAACCGTAAAGAAATTTTGTTCGAACTGGGCCGAATAAACGACCTGTTGGTTTGTACCGTCATAATCAAAAATTACGATTTTGTTGCTATCGTTGAAAAGAAGATGCCCTGAATCGGGATACCACAGAGGAAAATTAGAAACACTAAATCCGAAACTCGAAAGATCAAAATTCTTGTCTTCTTTTTCATCGTAAACATAAACTTTATTTTTTATGACGTTTCTCGTTTCAATCGTTTGATCGGTCCCAAGTTGGGGGATTTCCAACACCTTGGGTAGATGGAGATTCACTTCAGGTGTGTACAGTATCTTGGTCTCGTCGGGCGAAAAAGAAAGCACCTTGAACGAATCAGATGCTATCTTGACGATATCTTTAGGAAATGTTTCTAAAATCTTCAGGTTTTGGGCGTTTCTTTCTTTATTCCAGGCTTCAATAAGAGTATCTTTAGAGTTTGTGACGTCGAAAGGCGTCTGGTTTTCCTGATCAAGTGAAAAAAGATAGGCATAGTAGTTTCCGACAGTTTGTTTGATCTTTTTCTTTGTTGTTGGGATGTTGAACTCGAAAATTGCCTGCTTGAAGTCGGGTGAAAAATCAACCTGTAGGTCATTGGTGAATTTTACAGCAGCCGGGAGGCTGGATTTTAAAATCAAAGTTTGTGTCGGTGGGAGAAATGAAAGTGGATTGTGGCTTGAATCAAAAAGATAAATTCCATCCTTTGTTGCATCTCCACTTTCGGAAAAAATTATTATTTTTCCAGTAAGGTCAATCGGCACGGCTTTGACGATATCAAGGTTGGTCAGGGGAGAAAGTGACGGATTTGACGGGAATAAAAGAGCCTCCAGGCTTACTACGACTTCACCCTGGAGATTGACGGTTTTACTCCAGCTTGTATAGCCATCTCTTTTTATTTCAACCGTATATTTACCTGGCGGCAAGGTCAGATTGGTATTGGTTACGCCTTTAAGTTGACCATTAACATAAATTTTGGCTGCGGTTGGACTTGAGCTTACAGCCAGTATTCCGGTCGGGGTCACAGATTTCGTAGCAAAGTCCAGTCGATAGCCTCGTGCATAGGAGATGATAGAGATAAGAATGGCAAGAAAAACAACAACTAGTCCCAGACGGTAGATTATATTCATTTCAGCGTAAATATTATATACCACTGCGCCTTGATTTTGTTAAGTTGCGGTATACCTACCTGGTATTAACCCCTGTGATTTGAGAGCGGAGGGGTATACAATATAACATTATGCTTTTTCGCAAAAAAGTCGGAATTGACTTGGGAACTGCTAATACACTCGTTTATGTCGCTGGGGCAGGAATTGTTCTCAATGAACCAACCGTAGTTGCTTACTCTTTGGAAGATCGACGAATTTTAGCTGTTGGTGACGACGCAAGGGAGATGTTGGGCCGGACTCCGGGTTCAATCGTTGTTACACGACCGATGAAAGAGGGTGTCATCGCTGATTATAAAACAACTTCTGCCATGGTGATTTATTTTTTAAAAAAAGCTTTAAGAGGATCCATTCTTTGGCCAATAGTTATGATCTCTATTCCAGGTGGAGCTTCACAGGTTGAAAAACGGGCAGTTGTGGCCTCTTGCAAACAGGCTGGAGCTTCGGACGTCTATCTTATTGAAGAACCGCTGGCGGCAGCGATTGGAGCCAAAATTCCAATCTCCCAAGCCTCTGGTCATATGATTGTTAATTTAGGCGGAGGAACAAGCGAGGTGGCAGTTATTTCTCTGGGACAATTGGTGGTTTACAAAACCATTCGTGTTGCGGGAACTAGGCTGGATGAGGCGATTATGAGCCACTTACGAAAAGTTCACAATATTATTGTTGGTGAACGCACAGCCGAAGAAATTAAAATGAAAATAGGAAATGCCCTTCTGAATGAATCAGATGGAGAGGGGTTTATGGAAATAAAGGGCAGAGATTTTCAAACAGGGCTGCCTAAAATTTTCAAAATCGGTGAAGCGAGTATTTCTGGAGCCATGCAAAAACCTCTAAAGCAGATTCTTGAAGGGATTAAAGAAGTATTGTCACAAACCCCACCTGAACTGGCATCGGATATCGTTGATCGTGGAATTGTTCTTTCAGGCGGAACCTCTCTTCTCAAAAATATTGACCGCTATATCACATATCACACAGGCGTTTCCTCGTTTGTGGTTGAGGAGCCACTCTTTTGCGTTATCCGCGGCGTTGGCATGGCAGCGGAAAATTTAGAGAGCTTTAAAGAGGCGATTAGATAAATTAGACCTATAAAATATATTTTTTGTTTTGAGTGAAAGATTAATTATTTAGAGAGTTGAATAAAAGAGGAGGTCCGGAATAAATATAGTATTATTTATTATTCAACATGGATGATCATAAATATTTTTAACCTATTAATTTGTTACTACAGTAAATTCATTATTATAAATTTGTTGAACAAAACCCTTTAACACAGAAAATATTTTGCTTTAAATATTTACTTATAGTATATAGATGGAAATGCTAAGAAAAAAAATTCTGGGAGTTCCTATAGATAATCTCTCCGAAATTGATATCCTAGAGAAAATTTTAAAATACATGGCAAATCCCAAGGGTTTTTTTCATATTACCTCGCTTAATCCAGAAAATTTAGTGATCGCTCAGGAAAATGCTGAGTTTAAAAAGGTCCTTTTGACAAGCCAAATCCGCATTGCTGACGGTATAGGGATTGTCGTAGCAGCCCAAATCCTTGATGTTGAGCTTAAAGGCAGAGTAAGCGGGGTAGACCTGATGGAAAAGCTCATTAGACTGGCTTCTGATAGACGCTTACGAGTGCTTTTAATTGGTGGAAGACCGAATTTAGCACTCCGACTGGCTGAGTGCTACCAAAAAAAGTATACCGAGGCTAAATTTTTAGGGACTATAGGATTTTCTGACATAAAAAAACCAAGTAAGGACGAGGCAGCTGAGATTTTTTCTATAGTGCGCCATTTCAAGCCCCATCTGATATTCGCCTCATTTGGCTCTCCCGAACAGGAATTGTGGTTAGCCCGTCATGACAAGGAGCTTTCTGGAATTGTAGTCATGGGAGTGGGCGGTGCATTCGACTATTTCGGAAAAATTGTTCCGAGGGCCCCCAGATTTTTAAGGACTATAGGTTTGGAGTGGTTGTTTCGTTTAGTGGTTCAACCCTGGAGATGGAAAAGACAGTTGAGGTTAATAACGTTTGTCTGGTTGATTATTCTGCAAAAATTTAATTTAGACAATGGAGAAAGAAATTCCTGACACTTTGAAGTATTTTAGCCTCTTTTCCTATGCTCCAACCTTGGATGAAATATACGTCTTTCTAAAAGAAAGGGCCTCCAAAGGCAAATTAGAGGCAATTTTACAACAGATGGTTAAAAAGAAGGCTGTTACAGTGTATTCTGAGCCCGTTTCAACCAAGCTACACAGGGTACGGTATACTCTAGGGGAGTATAGTATAAACCAAGCCCAAAGCTCAAATCTCAAATCTCGAATCTCGAAAGAAAAAATGAGAAAGATTCAAAAATATGTTCAGATTTTGGCAAAATTTCCCCAAATTAAGTTAATTGGGTTGTCGGGTACGGTGGCTATGCTTAATGCCGAAGAAAACGACGATGTTGATTTGTTTATTATTACCGCAAAAAACAGGTTGTTTACGGGTAGATTTATCGCAATTGTTTTTGCCCAATTACTTGGTTTAAAGAGAAGTAGAGACTCGGCGACTAAATTTTTTCACAGTGAAAAAATTTATTTTGCCTCATCTCGTAGTCATAAACACAAAGACAAAGTTTGTTTGAACTTATTTTTTGACGAATCCAGTTTGACCGTGCCGGAATTCAAAAAAACCGAGTATGTCGCCCACGAAATTCTTCAGATGAAACCATTAATTGCCAAAGGCGACGCTTATAAGCGGTTTTTAGAGGCAAACAGATGGGTTTTCCGGATTTTTCCGAATGCCAGATTCAAAATCAAGGATCAAAGATCAAAACCACAGCGTAAAAAGAAAAACTTTCTGGGGGATATTTTCGAATATTTAGTCAAGAAATTTCAACTTTATCTTATTAGAAAGCACCAAACTAAAGAAATTATTACTTCGACTCAGCTTTGGTTTCATCCGAAGGATTTTGGGAAGGAGCTGGGGGAGGCATTTTATCAAGTTCGCTTAAGGGAACATCAGGATAAAATTTGTTAATAACTGCCAGTTGTTCTTTTGTTAGTCCACCTTTCTTACCCTTCTTATGTCTAAGCGCTTCCAACTTAGTAAAAATATTGGGTTTAGCCGTAGATTTTTCTGACTCGGGAGAACTAGGTCCTGGCATAATTATTTATTATACAGGGTGTACAATTATATTTCATGGATAATCAAACACCGCCGACACCCCCGACACCCCCGACACCCCCGGCCGGGAAAAATCTTGAGGCCTTTCAGGCGCTTTTGGAGATTGAACAGAAGGAAAGAACAGCAAAAAAGAGAGAAGGATACCTTAAAGCTTATCTTTGGAGTATATTCCTTCCGCCGCTTGGGATTTATTATTTTGTTAAATATATGTTTTTTGTCGGCGAGTCAGATGCCGATAGAAAAGCCGGTATTTATTCATTGGTTTTAACGGTTGTCTCTTTTGTCGTCAGCGGGTGGCTGTTGGCGGTTTTTTTCACTCAGTTAACCGCATCGTTTAACGGTCAAGGTGGACAGATGCTACAGGAACTTATTACCCCTGCCAATACGAAAAGCCTACAGCAGTTGTATAAATAGGTTTATAATATAGCAATTGCCCCGATGCTGGAATTGGCAGACAGGTACGCTTCAGGAGCGTATGCCGCAAGGCGTGAGGGTTCAACTCCCCCTCGGGGCACCATCAATGACTCAATGGCAGCGGCAGCGTTCGGGGGGGTAATTTATGAACCCAGAAATGATAAGCTTGATTATTGTCCGGCTGCACTTTCTGATTCATCGATCCATACTGATAACCTGCCAATCTAATATTATTAGTCGCTTGTGTCAATCCTATACCGGCGCCTAAGTCAAAAACTACAAAAGCATGTCCGATAAACCCGGGCTTTACTAACTCATTTTTACTGGCACCCATACCGATATATCCTTGTTTTAATTTATCCTGCAGGTCTTTTTGAGTTAGAGCTTGTTCCCAATGATATTTATCCCTACCATATTTTTGCATCCACCAGTCAAGATTGTTGGAATTAAGTTCAAGATTTACCTTGTTAAAATCGTTAAGCTCTTGTTTGTCCGCTTCTTTTGCTTGGTCAAGACCAAAAACCGTGGGAGCGCCGCTAGACACATTGTAACGTGAGCCTATATCTGCATTTCCAAGCAATAAACGCAATAGATCTCTTGTATAGATATTACACGCATACACGGTTTCCCCGTTCTTTCGAACCCAGCTATAACGTTTACTTTTCTCCACATCAAGAAAACCAACTGCTCGTAAAATACGATTTAAAGCAACCGGCTCGGATCTTATACTATTTATGGTTTCGTTATTAAAATATGTAAGGTCTATGCCAGGATCCCTGTCGGAAAACATCGCAACATCAGTCGGGGTTCTTTTATCAGCTTCATCATCCATTATTTTTTCAAATGCAGATATATCTACAGGTAGTTCTTGTATGGGCCGGGCTGGTGGTTGCGAATGTTCTTGCGTTTGGGGTTGTTGAGATTGAGGGGTTGAGGCAGAAGCCGCTAAGACAAGCTTTCCAAGAGGCGATAAAACAGCAGCGATTTCGACTCCTTTTTTAACTGTTTTTGCTGTACCCCTCAAAAAGTCCCTTCTCGTATATTGTTTTCCGGGTGTTTGTTCACCAACGCCGACGTCTGTCATAAAACTATATTTTAATATATTATGTTAAAATTATATCTGAAAAAATCTGAAAAAAAAGGAGAGGTGGCTGAGTGGTCCATAGCGAGGGTTTGCTAAACCCTTGCGCTGCATAAGCGCACGTGGGTTCGAATCCCACCCTCTCCGCCAATGCGAGAGTAGAGATTCGCCAACTTTCAATCAATACATCGGAATGATAGTATTTCTAAAGATAATTTTAATCGGTTTGTATTAAAATAAAGATATGCCGGTTTTTGGTGAACAATCCTTTGCTGCTTTGGAGGCGTTTATTGAAGGAATTAGTAATTTTTTTGAAGCTAATCTGATCTTTGCCCTTATCGGTGCCATTATTCTATTTGTATTTATTTTTTTCCAACAAGTTATTCTTTCGTCTCTGCTGCACGTGTTATAAACTTTCTTTACTTTTCCTGGCCAAAAGTTTGTAATGAGGCGTGACAGAAATTGGAGTTGGGAAAAAGGTGCTTAGCATCGGTGGCGGCGACTCCTTATGCCGGATTGTTAAAGACGGCAATTTTAGCTGAATATTTTTCGCCATTTTTTATCAATACTACTTTTGGTAAGGCTCTTACAGCGTTTCGTTCTGCTGCGGTATTGTGGGAATCTTGTCCAATCTGTTCAAAACCTCTGCAATAAATTTTTTATAAGGTTTAGAGCTGTTTTTTACCCTAATTTTTGGAAATGGCAGAGCTTGATAATACTTAATCCAGAAAGGATAGAGCTGGAAAATTTTGTTTTTATATTTTTTGAGCATTTCACTTTTTTGTTGACGATCGTTTATTCCAGCTTTTTTTATTCGCCCAAGATAATATTTTTTTCGGCGTTTCCAACTTATAAGCGGTTTAGTATCGATAAATAAAACCTTGGGTTTAAACCGGCGAAAGCTTCTTAAATATTCAGAATAAAACACATGAGCCTTTTTTTCATCGCCAAGCGCTTCGGAATATAGACTGTGAAAAATACTGGTTTCTATAATAACTAATTTAACGGGTTTGTTTATTCCGGTTATTTTTTTAATATCGGCGCGGATTATTTTAGCTTCCAGGTCCTTATCAACGTAGGCGGCACCTAAATGTTTTTTATCCTGAACCGTATATTGATTTGTTTCGTCAATAAACGTTGCCGACCGGTAATGTTTTTTAAGAAGTTTCCAGATCGTAGTTTTACCGGAAGACTGCGGTCCGGCAATAATAAGAAGTATGGGTTTTTTCATTTGGTAAAATTATACACAAGATGAAAAACATTGAGGATAAAAATTACTGCACGATCTATTTAGTTCGACATGGGGAAACAGAGTGGAATGTGCTTAAAAAAATTCAGGGGCATACCGACATCGAGCTTACCGAAAAGGGACTGGCTCAAGCCGGACATCTTGCAGAAAAATTTAAAACAAACCAGCTTCACGCAGCATTTTCTTCAGACCTTATTAGAGCAAAAAAGACAGCTGAAATCATTGCGCTTCAACATAAAATTGCAGTTAAAACAACTAAGGTATTGCGCGAGCGTTTTCTTGGCAGACTTGAAGGTAAAAGTTGGACTGGTCGCGAGCCGAAAATACAAAAATTGTGGGATAAAGTTGCAACTCTGACCGAAGCGGAAAGAAAGGAACATAAGCTAAACAGAGTCGAAAACGACAAAGACGTGATGAGGCGTTTTATTCCTTTTATACGCGGGATTGCAGTTGGTTATGCTGGTAAAAAAGTTCTTATCGTAACCCACGGCGGGGTAATGCGCTTGTTCTTTCAACACCTGGGATTTCTTCCCCAAACTATGGGTTCTGAAAAACGCTATGTGAGAATTAGCATTACAAATACTGCTTTCGCAAAAATTCAAAGCGACGGAGTTGATTTCTTTGTGAAAGAAACCGAAGGAATTACTATTAGATCTTGAGTCTAGTGTAAATTACGCAAAATTTTTTCTACCTCTTTGTCGTTTATCCGATGATACCTGCCACGGTGGGGAAGAAGTGCGCCGGAAAATGTTTTCGGAATATGCATGAGTTCATGGATCAATGTTTTTATTTTTTCACGATCGTCTAATTTATCAAACATTCTGGCGTTTACTTCTATTATGTAATGCGGCTCAAGACCGGCAACTTCTTGAAAGAGTTTTGCCATTCCCCAAATCCTGGCATAAGCTCGGGTTTTGGCATCGAAACTGCGGATACAATGGATATTGTTTACTTTTATATGAGCAAAGTTCAAATCTTTGACTAAGACGCGAACTGTTCTTTTAATTTCCGGGGCTAGTTTGTAGTGCATAATTTACCCATACATTGTATCAGTTTATCTGAATCTCATGGTACAATATTGTCAAGCACCCATAGCTTAACGGATAGAGTAGTGGTTTGCGGAACCACTGATGGCCGTTCAATTCGGCCTGGGTGCACATAATGAAATACATCCGGCTTCTGCGGCTTCAGGATCAGTATATCCTCATAGGAATCATTCTTGCATCAGCTGTTTATTTTCGCTTATGGAATCAGTTTATTTTTTTTTGGGGAGTTTCAGCGATCTCAATTTCGATCGCGGCATTTATAATAAATGAGATTGTTGATCAGGAAGATACAGATAAGTACAGCTGGAATCCGATACATATAAGGAAAAACGAAAAGCTCAATTTCAAAGCTGTGGTATTAATATTTGCCATTTTTTCGGTATTGGGAATTGGTTTAGGTTACCTCTCAGGTCTATTTTGGTGGGGGATAGGCATGTATGTTGTCGGTATTGGTTATTCATTGAAGCCGATCCGGCTTAAAGGGCGGTTTGCGCTGGATATTATTGCACAGATTTTGGTTTGGATCGTCCTCCCTTTTGCTGCAGTTGCCTGGAAATCCGGACAGCTCCCCCGGGTTTTACCTTTACTTTTATTTGCTTCCTGCCTTTGGTCTATTATATTTCCCTATCAACTTGCCGATTATGATGCAGACCAAAAAGCCAAACTAGCAAATACCCATGTTATTATAGGGATGAGGAATAGTTTAGTTTTCGGACTAATTTTAGCGGTCATTAGCATAATATTATTTTTTGTTTTCAAAATATTTGTTGTTGCGCGCTGGTCCTGGTTTTTCTTTGTTGTAAATCTGTTTGCCTTGACGCAGTATATTCGTTGGCTTCGAATGAAACATTTAGCAAAGCAACTAAAATCTCTCCAAGATTATGTTCGAACTGTTAAACCCCTTGGTTATTTGATTGTACCGTACTTCTTACTTTGGATTTTTATATAATATAAGAGTTTGGATTAGGGGTGTAGGTAAATGGTATACTAGGACTCTCCAAAAGTCTTGTTGGGGGTTCGATTCCCTCCACCCCTGCAATTTTAAATTGGATTTAAAGAGGTAGTCTTTTTTGGGTTGCTGGAGGCGGCGGTTTTAGAGGAACAGTTTTTTCTCCGGCAGGCGGAAGCGGCGTAGAGGGAGGAGTTAATTTGGACGGTTTAGGTTCACTTACCGGACCAACTCTAGTTGCTTTAATTTCCCACGCTTCTGGCTCTCTTTCTTTTATAAGTACTTCATCAGGCGGTTCTTCTGGTGGTTGATTTGAAGCTGGTTTACGTCGCGTCTTTTTTAATTTTGCTGCCGATGCCTCTGGTGACATTTTATTATAGGGAAATCATAACAAATTGCTTAAAAAAAATAAAGTTGTTTCCGACTACCATAGTCGATTTTTCAGCGGTAGCAAACATAGGATTATATCCCCAAGACTGCTAGAATCAAAATTAGAACCGTAAAAACCCACGGCAAGATATTTTGATTCCGAACAACGGCTGGTGCCTGTTGTTGAACCTGTGCTTGTCCGCCTTGTCCATGGCGTTGCCTTTGTGCATTCTTTCTTCTTTTCCTTGCTTGC
Source organism: bacterium (assembly GCA_021796235.1). Classification (GTDB taxonomy): domain Bacteria; phylum Patescibacteriota; class Microgenomatia; order UBA1406; family GWC2-37-13; genus JAJYOJ01. Next base: position 21,203 of record JAJYOJ010000002.1, read on the forward strand.
GGAACCCTACATTTTTTCCACCAAAAATACCTATCTTTAAAGATGGGTTTATAGTAAATTACAAGAAAGCGGATCTTCTGTTTTAGCTTAATTAGACAGGTTTTTACGTCTTACTTGGGAAGTCTGGAACCGAAGGCACATCTGACTCCGGGGGTGTTTGCGGTTGTTCGGGTGGCACAGGCGGCATACCAGGTTTGGGTTCAGGCGGAGGAGGCGTAACGGGTTGAGGTGTTACTGGCGTCTTCGGGGGCGGCGTGGGTGACGTAGGCGTAGGACCGGCTACTTCAGCCTTGGCTTTAAGGTCGGCTAAAATTGAGTTAAGCTCGTCGGACTGTGGTTCGGCTGGTTCTGAGGTTGGTTCACCGGTGGGGGGAGTTATGACCGAGGGCGTAGGTGTTACCGCTACCGGTTGGGGCATAGTTGTCAGCGGCGGAGGTTGAACACTCATTACGCTTGCCGCTTCTGCTACTGACGGTTCGGGTTTTGCTGGGGTTTTTAAACCTAAAGTTTCGTTAAACTCGTCTTCAGTAAAGCCTTTTAGAACCTCGATTTTTCCATCATCTTTTTCAACTTTAGTGACTGGCGTACCGGCAAAATTATTGGAAACAGCGAGCATTTCAGTTAAAAACTCACGATTTGACTCGAGATTTTTTTCTTCGTAGGGGAGATTATGAGCTTTCAAAAAATCTTTTTCTTCCTTCGAGAATTTACAATCAGAAACAGTATAGACCGTGATTTTCATGCTTAATTTTTATTATGTAGGAAAAAAATAAGTTTGTCAAGCCCGATAATAATCGGGCTAAACCCAAAATTGACCCTGATTCTGCTACAATAGTATTTCCGATGAAAAAACCGGCTTTTGTTTTAATTATTCTTTTACTTATTCTTGCAGGAATTTCGCTGACAGCTTTCAAAAATAAGTATCCAATCCCGCCAAAGGAAAAAGCTGCAACAAATCCGACAAAAGAACCGGAACTTTCTAAAAAACCAGACGTTGTAACAACCTCAAAATCGCTTTTTGTACCTTATTGGAGCCTTAATCAAAGTTTACCTTTACCGGTTGAACAGTACGACAAATTTATCTATTTCGGGGTTTTGGGAACTACTTCCGGAATCGCGAAAAACGATCCGGGCTATACAACGTTAACTACATTTTCAAATCAACTGGATAATAAAAAAGAAAGCATTTTGGCAATAAGGATGGTTGATCACGCTACTAATATTGCAGTTTTAAATGACTTAAATGCAGAGAATCGGATTATTGATGATTCAATCGCTGCTGCAAAACAGTACGGATTCACCGGAATCCTTTTAGATTTAGAATTAACCAATACGTTTAATACGTCAGTTGAGAACCAGTTTAATGTTTTTGTTCAACAGTTTTATACACAGGCAAAACTGGAAAAGCTTAAGTTTTATATAACAGTGTATGGGGACACGTTTTACGCAAAGCGGCCCTATGATGTCGCAACCTTGGCCAAAAATGTTGATGGAATTATGATCATGGCTTACAATCTTCATAAAGCCGCTGGCGAACCCGGTCCAAATTTTCCTCTGACCGGTAAAGAAAAATACGGTTATGATTTAAAAACAATGATTTCTGATTTTACCAGCCTCGTACAACCTACGCGGTTGGCAGTAATTTTCGGCATGTATGGTTATGATTGGGCAGTGGACGAACAAAAACGGCCGATCCGTCAAGCCGAAACTTTATCATTAAACGACATCCGCAAAAAGTTCTTGGGCAAATGTACCTGGCAGGACTGCACGGTAACACGCGATGATTTATCCAAAGAAACTGAGGTCGACTATATTACGTCAGAGATAAAAGATAACTTCGCCTATCTTTATTATCACATCGTCTGGTTTGAAGATGAAACATCAGCTCAAACCAAAACCCAGTACCTGATGCAGAACGGCATTGGAAATGTTGCCTACTGGGCGTGGGGATATTTCTAATCGCAAATCTCAAATCGAGAATACATTTTACATTTAAGATTCAGATTTGAGATTTGATTTTTGGGATTTTACATTTCTTGTGAACGCGCCCAATTCTTTAAGCTTCCACATGAAAAGAGCGCCTTTGCGTCGGGCATTGGAGTCCGAAACAAAACGCAAAGCCTCTTCCAGAACGGGGCGGGGAATGGTTTTTGAAAGTTTAATATACAGGCTTTTGCGTCGCTCGTCACTCAATTTTTTTGCCAGATAAACTCCAAATGATTGATACTCACGCGAAACATACTTATCGCGCAGCGGATCAAAATTTTTTAGGACATCTCGGATTGATTGCATGTTCCACTTGAATTATATCTTAAAATACATTAAAAATAATTTATATGCGGAAAATTTTACCGTTGATTTGCGTGTTTGCGTTTTTAGGTGCAGGTACAGTTTCGGCCCAGACAGTTACACCGACCCCCACACAGGCGGCCGTTATCAGTCTGACGAGCACTCCTACCCCAACAACCGGGGCGGGAACGCCAACACCAACCAAAGTTACGCAGCTTCCGGAGACAGGTATGGCACAATATACCGGTTTATTTGCCGCAGCCAGCTTTGGAATAATTATTTTTGCCCTGCTTTTCTAAAGTAATTATTTTTTATACCGTTCCAATACTTTCTGGTAGACTTTCTCATATTCGCTGATCATTTTTTCGACCGTGAAGTTTTGTTCCACATGAGAGCGGCAGTTGAGGCGCATTTCTCTGTACTGGTTTTCCGGCATTGCGTAAAGCCGTTCAACCGCCTCACAGAGTCCTTCAATTCCTGTTTTTTTGATAATCCAGTCACCGCGAATATCGTCATCAGAAGGATTGACTATAAATCCTGTCACTCCGTCTCTAATAATTTCCGGTACCGATCCGCGAGCGTAAGCCACAACCGGCGTTCCACAAGCCATGGATTCAATAAGAGTCAGACCGAAAGGTTCCTCAAACAGGATAGGAGAGAGAAATAGTTTACTGTGTTGATATTGGGAAACCAGATCATATCGATGAATATCAAAGTCGGTATAAATGCTGACAGCCTGATTTATAATGTTTCTTCTTTTAATGATAACTTCCCGGAGCCACTGGAAATATTCCTCTTTAAGAATGGGAAAGATTTTAGCCTTTTTTTTGGTTTTTCTGATGACTTGAAGCACAATATCCAGACCCTTTTCCGGAATTGCTCTGCCGGTCCAGAGTAAATAAGAATCGCCGACCGGGTTAAACTGGAAATTTTTTTTTGTATCGATCCCATGATATATTGTTTCCACATAGTTTAAATTCGGCATGGCTTTCCTCTGTGAGTTACTTATTGAAACAAAAAAGATATTTTTTAAATCTTTAAACAACGCAAAATACTTTTGTGAATAAATTTCGTCTAAAGATCCGTGCATAGTGACTAAAATCGGTTTTTTGACGAATCGGGCAAACGGGAAGATAACTTCACCATTACCGTAATTGACATGGTATAGGTCGAATTTTTCTTGCTGCGAAAAAGCTTTGGAGATAAGCGCCAGTTCAAAAATCGTGTGACCTTGGTTAGTTATCTGTTTATCTTCTCCGGAAGAATAATAGTTGACGCTTTCAATCTTTACCGGCAAACGTGAATTTCCCGAGGCGAAAGCAGTAATAGTTATATTATGTTTTTTTGCAACTTTAGCGAGGTTAGTGATAAGAATATAGTCAAATATCTCGCTGCCTTTTTTGGTGGTTGAACTGATTTGGACTAAGTTGGAATTTAAAATTGCCAGCCTCATAATTTTTTGTTTTTTTCTCTAACTTGTTCGTAAACTTTTTCGTATTTATCAACCATGGTTTCCACGGTGAAATTTTTTTCCACATGAGCACGGCAAGCCAGGCGCATTTCTTGATACTTGTCTTCGGGCAGGGAATAAATCTTTTCAACCGCTTCACAGAGTCCTTCAATTCCGGTTTTCTTAACTATCCAATCACCAAGAATATCCTCATCAGACGGATTTACAAGAAATCCTGTTTCGCCGTCCTTTACAACTTCCGGAACCGATCCTTTGGCATAGGCGACAACCGGCGTACCGGTAGCCATTGCTTCAATTAGAACAATTCCAAAGGGTTCATCCCAATTGATCGGGAAAAGAAAAAGCCGGCCGGAAGCCAGAAGTTCAGCTTTAGCAGCGTCATCTTTTATTTCTCCAATATGATTTATTAGGGGATTTTCGAGCAATGGTTTGATAACTGTGTCAAAGTATTCTTGCTCGCCCTTATCAACAAAGGCCGCAATTTTTAACGGCTTTTTTACCCGGTTGACGGTTTCGATAATATTTTCCAAGCCTTTGGTCTTTGAGATCCGTCCGAGCCAAACGATTTCTTTACCTGATTCCATTGGATCAAAAGGAAATTTTTCCAGCACAATACTGTTATAGACGGTTGCCACAAAATTAAGTTCGGGTATATCTTCGCGCTGTCTTCCCGAAATAGAAACGTAGGGATGATTTTTAAAAACTAACATTGAGTCGCGGGCCGAACTGTTGGTATGGTACTCATCATCAAGAGTGATACTGTAGTTACCGTGAAGAGTATGGACAAAGGGAGTTGATTGTAACTCAAGAAAATAGGGAGCTACTCGGCCGGCATGATTATGAATAATATCAAAGGTTCCATCGTTGACGTCTTTAAAGAATTTGTAGAGATGATTAAGTTTAAAATAGGGATTGAGTTTGGCAAAATAATTGTTGCCGACCGCACGAGCGTGAAAATAAGTAAGACGGGCCGAAGTTTTTGAATCGCCGGTTGCATGAAGAGTTACCTCATGACCGTGCCGAACAAGTCCTTCACAAAGATTGTGGACTACCGCTTCGGTGCCGCCGTAACCAACCGGCGGCACGGGCAACCAGGGAGTTGAGATCAAGGCGATTTTCATAATTTTAGACCCGCATAAATTTTACTATATCCGTCTACCATTTTTTCGATCGAAAACAATTCTTCGACACGTTTGCGACATTCACTTCTGTCGATTGACTGGATTACCTTAATTTTTTCTACCATTTGATTAATATCGTCAACCAGAAAACCGCTTTTACCATCGACAATAATCTCGGGTGCAGCTCCATTTTTAAAAGCGATAACCGGGGTTCCCGTGGCCATGGATTCAGCCATAACCAGTCCAAAGGGTTCGTTCCACTTGATAGGTTCCAAAAATCCCAAAGCCTCTCCGTAAAGTTTATTTTTTATTTCATCATTTAATTCTCCGACGAATAAAATTTGTTTATTGTCGATAAGCGGTTTAATTTCTTCTTGATAGTAGCGAAAATCTTCACCTTCGAGGTTATCAATTGCGCCGGCGACGACTAATTTTACGCCGGCCTGTTTTGCAGCCAGAATTGCTTCTTTTACGCCTTTGTCCGGGTTGAATTTACCCAACCATAAGAAATAATCCTTCGGTTTTAAATTAAGGTTATAAAGATTGATATCAACGCCATTATAAACCGTGCATATCCAGTTTAGATTTTCGCCGCCGCGCCTTTGCGAATTGGAAATTGAAATATAGTTAAGATCTTTATATTTTTGCAGGACCTGATGACGGTCCTGGCGGCTTTGGGATGCGGGATAGGGAAAATGCAGGGTAAAAACAACCTTATTTTTAATTGATTTAGCCAAAGGAAGAGCAATATAGTCGCTTGATTTATTTAGATGCATGTGAATTACATCGAACTTATCTGCCTGGTCAAAAGCCTCAGTGATATTGAGAAGCGGATACATCAAGTTTGTCCAGGGGATACCGGTCCGGAAAAGCGGGGTTGGAAAAACCGAGACAAGATGTCCTGAGGTTTTGGAACTTCCGCAGGCAAATAAAGTTACGTCCTCGCCAGCTTTTACGAGTCCTTCGGTCAGGTAGTAAACAATCCGTTCAGTTCCGCCATATTTTTCGGGCGGAATATTTTCCCAAAGCGGAGCAACTTGTGCAATACGAAGTTTCACAGGTTTTCAAATGTTTTATTTATAAAATCGATAGCCCATTTATAGATATTGTTTTCTTTTATCGCAACCTCCATGGCCTTATTTCTTTTAATTCGTTCATCTTTAGGCATGGTAAGCGCACTGAACATTGCATCCGCAGATTCATCTATATTGTATGGATTGATAAGAACGGCGGTTTTTAAATCTTTAGCCGCTCCGGTAAATTTCGAAAGAATGAGCATTCCTTTATCATTTTCCGAACAAATTACATACTCTTTGGCCACCAGATTCATTCCGTCATCCAAGGAGGTTACCAGGCAGGCGTCGGCTACACGATAGTATTCAAAGATCCGCTCTCTGGGAAGAACGCGGTCGATGAAATAAATCGGCTGCCAAGCGCTGGTTGAATATTTCCAGTTAATTTTTTCGACCAAATCGAAAATTTCCCGGTTTAAAGCTTTATAAGCGGGAATGTGAATCCGGGAGGGAGCTCCGATTGAAAGATAGGTGAACTTTTCCTGGAACTCCGGATATTTCTCCAAAAATCTATCGATAATTTTCAATCTTTCAATCAAGCCTTTTGTGTAGTCTATTCTGTCAACGCCAATAACCGTATATTGTGTAGTTATTCCGTAGTGAGTTTTAAAAATTCTGCGATTGATATTCTTATGGCGCTCGAGTTTTGCTTTAATTTCATGGTAGTCGATACCGGCCGGGATATTGGCCAGCTTTGTCTGACTTTGCCCGTATTCAAGCGAGCGAGGCTCGTTATCAACGATGACTCCTAGTTCACGCCGCGCACATTCGGTAAAGTTATCAACATGATAACCGCGGTGAAAACCTATAAAATCAGATCCTAACAAACCTTGAAGCAGTTCTTTTCGCCATGGACAGATCCGAAAAATCTCGTGCGTTGGCCAGGGAATATGCCAAAAGGTGCCGATCGTAATTTTAGAAGACCTGTCTTTTAGCATTTTAGGAAGAAGTGCGAGATGGTAATCGTTGACCCAGACAAAAGCTTCTTCGCTGTCCAGTTCTTCAATTATTGCATCGGCAAACTTTTCATTTACCTTGTAATACATGTCCCACCAGGCGGCAGAAAAAATGGGTTTGACGAATACGGCATGACAAAGCGGCCAGAGGGTTTGATTGGCGAAGCCGTAATAAAATCCATCGAGTTCTTTTTTCTTTAAAAAAATACGCTTAAGAGTGTAGGCTTTTTCTTTGGGCGGAACCAAAACCCGATTATGTTTATCAACCACCTGACTATCAGCATTGCCGCTGGCAATTGCGACCATTAAGCCTCCGATCTGACGCAGAATTCCATCCAGGAGGATATGTGCGCCGCCGGCTGTCTTTTGCAGTTTAATTCCGTCGGGAGTTTCTGTATGGATGTACGGCTCTCTTTGTATAGCTACAATGAATTTTTTATTCCTTAGAGCTTTTTTTGCAAATTTAATAAGATCATCTGCAGTAGTCATAAAGTTGATTATAACAAATGTTTAAGCTGGGCTTTGATTTTAAGAAAGATAATAGATAGGCTTTCTTTTTCTTCTTTAGTAAAATCCTGAAGTACATATGTTTCACCGTCAATTCTATTTTCGGCCGGCCGATTGTCAACTCCGATTCTAATTCGCCAAAAATCTTTTGTTCCCAATGTGTTCTCAATAGATTCCAAACCGTTATGAAGTTTTGGTCCCACGCCTTTTTGGATTTTAAACTTTCCCAAAGGGATATCAAGATCGTCATGTGCGATAATCAAATCCGAAATCCGAAGCTCTAAATCCGAAACTATTTTTTTTACAAAACTTCCCGACTGATTCATAAAAACGTCGGTTTTTACAGTTTTGATTTTTGTCCGCCAGCCGGCGGATTGATTTTTTAGATAATCCACAAACATCTGTCCGACATTGTGCCGGTTATTTTTATATTTGCTACCCGGATTGCCAAGACCAACTATTATATGCATAGTATTTAGTATACAGTATGGAGTAGCGAGAAGGGAAAACAAATACCTTGATACTGCATACTGCATACTCTATACTGAATTTATGAGCAAATATATACCCGACGTTTCTTCGCACCGATGGGTAATTGTTTCGCCGCACCGTATTAGTCGCCCGGGGGGTGACGGTAAAAAACCAGTCTGTCCTCTCTGCATGGGTCACGAAAAGATGACTCCGCCGGAAGTTTTACGCTACGGAGGCGGGGCTGCTAATAAACCCGGATGGCAAGTCAGAGTTATACCTAACCTGTATCCAATTACCGACGATCATGAAGTTATAGTTCATTCACCCGATCCTGACAAAGATATAGAGATATTACCTTTACCTCATGTAAAACTGATCTTTACCGCCTATCGTCAGCGTTACAATTTTTATAAAAAAAAAGGTCAGGTCATAATTTTTTGCAACCACGGTGAGTATGCTGGCGCTTCACTTTCGCATCCCCATTCGCAACTGGTTGTTATTCCTTCCCAAATTAATCTCGACACACTTTCTCAGGAACCGCTGAACAATATGGTCGATGCAAATAATTTTTTCAACGTCTATTGTCCGGATTTTTCTCAGTGGCCATATGAACTTTGGATTGTTCCGAAAAAACCTGGTACTGTTTTTGGTGATATAACCGATGAAGAAATGGCTGATTTGGCAGAAATAACCCAAAAAATGCTAAATCGTATGCTACACATTTATAAAGAAGAACACGTAACCAAAATGCCGTTCTCTTACAACTACTATATTTATCCCAAAGAAAACTGGTATTTTCGTTTAATCCCGCGTTTTATTCACCGGGCTGGTTTTGAGCTGGGTACCGGTCTTTCAGTTAATATAGTCGATCCAATAGATGCTGCTATGGAGTACGCCGGCATGGAAAGAAAAGTCGTCCATGTCCTTAAAAAACTCAAGAAATATAATAAGTAGTTTTTCACTAAAACTGGATTTTTAAAATCCCGGTCTTTATTCTGGTTCCATTATTACTTTGCAGAATTATCTGATAGTAAAGTTCATCTTTAGGGTTTAAGTTGGTAATTGTCAGATGATGAAAAGTTTGGGGAGTATCAGTAATTGTGTATCCGGAAACTTCATTGGTGGTTTTATCGTCGATAACAATTCTGGACCGAAGCGGAATGTCGGTTTTAAAAGAAACTAGTATATAGTGTGCCGATTGCGAAAAGTAAATTTTTTTCATCAGATCAGATGCTGAAGAGTATCTGGCTGTTCCCGATAAAAATGGACTAAATGAGGAATAGGCGACATAACCGACGGTTATGAGAACCGTTAAGACCAAAACAGCTTTTAGATCGGGAAGCGGCAGATTCCAAAGACGGAAGTAATTAACCTTTACCGATTGGGCTTCTTTAAAGCGTACGAGGTCGTCGGCATAGGCGAAGACGCCTCGACATTTGGGGCAAGACAAAAGCGTAATATCTTGAGGTATGCTCTCCTGATTCGCAAGAGGCGACAGGACAGATTGATCTCTCGGACAGGCTTTAACATTACCCGACACTTCATCGCTTTTTTTATCTCTTTCCAGCTGTTGTGAAGCCTCAATCGATATTCTGTTGATTCCGTTTTCCGCAAAAAAACTTCCGCCGCAATTTGCACAGTGAAGAATAGTTTGTTTATCAAGCGTAAGCTCTTTCAGTTCTTGGGAACAGTTGGGGCAGGACATAGAAATAGTATAACACCTTTTATTATATTGACTTTTGTTTTTATTTATTGGTATAGTGAGAAGTATGGATCAGAAACTAACAGATGAAGAGAGAGATAAGATTTACGATGATTTGGCAGATACTATGATAGATGCCTTAGGAAAGGGATTTATTTCCGATGAAGAAGCTCCCAACTCTTCAAAATATATTTTAGAAGCTTTAGACAATGTAAAAATCCAATCTGAATTAGACAAGTTTTTTCAAGACCTTTGTAATAGATGGAAAATCTATAAACCTGTTTATGATAAATTTAAAGCGAAATTAATGAAAAAGACAGATGAGTTAAAGATGAACGAAATTACCAGTAAACTTAATCAATTAATCCAAAATTGAAATGCCAGATGCAGTTGCCGCTGAACCAATACAGTTAAAACCAACCGAAGTACTTGCTTTTGGAAGTGAAGCCGCATTAGTTTCACAAATTACTCCGCAAGCAGCAACTCACGCAGCTGAATTAAGGACTCAACGAGCCCAGGGGACAAAAGGTCGAGAAGCATTTCGGCAGAATATCGCTCAAGCAGAACATGCGGCTTATACTCCACAAAGCGGTGAAGGATTGAAGGTACGTTATGGCGGAGGAGCGGCCAGTCTAGATGCACAAGGTAGGGCAGTATTAAATGCAAACGCTACACCTGAACAACAAGCTGTTTTTAACGAGGCGGTTACTGCTATTGACAGATCGTCGCGAGTATTGACCTATTTACAATTACTAAACCAACAAAATCCACAAACTCAGTTTCAAGCTCTGCAACAACCTGAAAGACCAGATCTTCAAAATATTAGTAATTGGGAAGCTTTACGACGTGAAGCTTTAAATACGATTGCTAATGACCCTTCTTTTAGAAATATGTTTCCTGAATTATATCGGCAAGGAGTTACCGATGCAAATAGAAGAGCTTATATTGAAGCGACCTTAGCGCAAGACCCACTGTTTCGCGCTAAAATTGGTGAGCGAATGGCGGGTGTTTACACTGCAGCTATGCAGCTTCCAGAAATTGGAGCTGATAGACCAATTCAAGAAGCAAGACAACGCCAGGCTGAGCAAGAAACTGCCTACAATCAACAAGCTGATAATCTGGTGCAACTCTTAACAGGTCATAGTATAAATCAATTAACAATACCAGGGGTTCCCTCAAGAGTAATTAATGTTGATCGTGTTGGAATTCAGCAATTATTGCAAGCGGCTCCGAATACAGACTCAGCTAGAAATACAATACTACAAGGAATTATGAATTGTGATGCACAGATATTAACTAATGTTCAAGATTTAGAGATTAATATCCCTAACCAGCTAAATAGGGTGCAGGAGCAGATGATGAGATTGCTTGCTCCTGTTATGCAAAATCAAAATTTAAACCCTAATAAATTAAGACAAGCATTACAAAATATACCTGGTGGCCAAGCATTACTTAATCAAGAAACACAGTTACAGCAACAATTGCAAAATTTACAAAATACCTTAGTGTCGGGAGGACCGATGGCTCAAGCTGATCAAGCTTTCCAAAACATTGCAGAACCATTATTGGAAGCAGGAGTAACACAGCAAAACACACAAGGGGAATTTGGATCTTTACTTTCTCAAGCAAAAGGAACTCAAATAAATATTGATAGAATTAGACAACAAATTGCTGGACTTCAGGCGGTACGAACTCCAGAAAGAACTACTCAAGAAGTACAAAGAATGTTGGCAGAACGACGACTCCTTGGTCAATTAGACACGATATTCGGAGAGGCAGTTGCTGATGTAATGGAGAAACGATATGATGAAATGTTACTTCTAGAACAGAAAAAACAACAAGAAGATGCCAAAAAAACTGAAGAAAAGAAAGGCGCTAGAGCTGGTCGTGCTCAACGACAGGTGCAACAAGAAGAAAATGAAAGATGGATAAGAATTGATCCAACCACTGGTAAAGTAATTCGATGCACAAATATTGCCGAAGATATCGATTTATTAATTTATCAAGGAGACAATGGTCGTCGACGTTGGTTTATGAGAAGTATTTTTGGATCCGATGCGACTTTTACAGTTTCGCGAATTAATGCACAAGGCAATAAAACTGATAGGAAGGTAAACTGGCAGACATTCAATTTTGTTACTGATGAGCTAAAAGGAGAAAATAAGGCCGTATTTGATACTGTTTATGAGGCTGAATCAGCAAACATGACTAAAAAATTAATGACCGATTACTTTTTAGCACGTTCAGTTGGTCAGGTAGGCGGCTGGATTGGTTCACGTCTAGGTAGATATAGATTTGAAGGTTCTGCAGGCCAATTATATTTGAAGAATTATGAATTTGAAGCGCTTAATAAAAATTTTGGAGCCGAAATTGATGCTACTTTAAAAGAATCAAAAGAAGCCCAACAGGTTATTAAAACCCTAAGCGAAAAAGGTGTTCCTCTTGATCACAGATTGAGATGGTTGATTTATATATTAGTAGCACTTGGTATTCTTGCTGGTCTAGGATTATTTGCTGTACGACATTAAAAGAACAAAATACTACGATATGCCAGACGGATCGAATTTTGAAGGACCTCCAAAAGTAATTGAACCGGTTGCTCCCAAACCGACTATTGAGAATAAAGCAGTCGTTGAGTCGCCCCCGATACCAAACGCTGAAGATATAGCTACACAAATGCAAGTTGATGAGGCGGAGACTGAAAGAGTAAAAGAGATGTTGGCAAGCGCTGGTTTGGTTACTCCAGAACAGAAGACAATAGAGCCAGTTCCCAAAGTAGATCCGGTAAGGCAGAATCAGAACATTATTGCAAAGTTTTTTGCCTGGATAATGAATCTTTTTCGCCGGAGATAGTCTATTTTTCCTCCTCAACCCCAAGAAGCCTCAGTACAACATCTTTTCGGTAGCGTCTGTCGCCGCGTGAGTTAATTCTTATAGCAGGTAGTTTTCCTTTTTTACCCCAGCGTTTTATTGTTAAGGAAGAGACGCGTAAAAGTCCGGCGACTTCACCGATTGTCAGTAAATCCGGTAAATCGGCAAGTGATACTTTATTTACCGGTTTGGTTTTGTAAGACATAGTTTGAATTATAAGATGTTTGAAGTCAGTTGTCAAATGTCAAAGCCTTAAATAGTCTGTGAGCCAGCTGGAAATAGGTTCAAGATTAAAAGAACTCCAGTTACCGTCGCCGATTTGGAAAAGGGTGACACCGATTATATATGGATCCTGTTTTATTTGATTGTCATACCACTGTAACCAATTTTCATACTTACTTGCCGAACCGCGGGCAGACCAACCGCTGGTTTTTGGGTCGCCCGACTGATCAACGCCGCCTTCCGAAATAATCATTGGAATATCGGCCACGTCGGGCGCATTGGCTTGAAGATAGTTATAGAAAACCCTGTATCTTAGGGAGTACCAAAGTTCTTGGTTGACATCAGTTGTGTAGTTTAATGTATAACCGTGATAACACCAGGCGCCGCCAATTTGTTTCAAATATCTTAAAGTCGGAACAAAATATCCGATGTTTTGGCCGATTTCGTCAAAGGTTGACCCGGCGACATTGCCAACAGCAATACTTCCGGCGCAGGTTTTTATACCGGATTGGTTGTCAAGATCGGCAAGTCTTTCCCAAAATTGGGCAAGCCATTGAATATTTTCCACATTATCCCAAGGAGGAGTTTGTTCGGATTCATTCGGAGTTTCAATGTAATCGAAAAATTTTAAGTTGGCACCAAGGCTGTTTAATCCGGGTTTAATATATTGATTAAATATTGATTCAGCTGATGTTACTGGATTTGCGCTTGTATCAAACCGACCGGTGTCAATATAAATGCGTAAAACCACAACTCCTTCTGGAAACTTATTTTTATATTGGATAACCGCATTCATAAGTCCCGAATCATTTTGGGGATCCATAACTTTTATGACTCGCGGGCCAGCTGCAACAATATTTTTAGCCCCGTTTGAGTAACTTGAAAGAATAAAAATGCCGAGTTTACTTTGGGATAGCCGGGATGTTGCTTGAGGTGTTGGCGTTGGTATTTGCGTTGCTGTTGGGTTGGCAAATGGGGTTAGTACATAGACGGTTGGAATCGGTGTTGCCGTCGGTAAAATCGTGTAGCGTTTGGGAGGTACGGTAGGCGCCGGTTTTACCGTGACATAAGGAGAGGGAAGAGGCGTAAAGGTTGGATAAGGAGTTGGAGTCAAAGTCGGCGTTGGTCTTGGCAAAAATCGTAAACTAATTCTTGGGGTATTTCCTAAAAAAACCGTTTTATTCAAAAAAATAATAATAATAAGAGATAAGGAAATAACTGCGATTATTTTTAGTCTGATCATTACTGTCCTGTCCAAAACTACCAATCTTCTTTGTAACGAGTATCCATGAAAGACATCGTATCGCGGACAACTATTTTCACTTCATTACTTTGTGCAGTACCAAAGACCTGTCCAGTTGAGATAACCGGCAAACTTCCGCGTCCCGAAGCATTATCTTTTTGGTACAAAGCCAAAAGATTCGGATCAACGCAGATATCTAAAAAATAAAAAAGATAACCGCCCAAAAGACTGTCGCTATTGCTGTGAGTGAAAGTTATGTCGGTTGGTGTTGCATAAAGAACCATAAAGACGTGGCCGCCACCGATATCGCGTCCGGCTTTTAGACCTAAAAGCTTTTGACCTGGACTAGCTGCAAGCCCTAACATATGTACAGGATAGTTCGGAGTTGCCACCTGAGGGGCTGCGCTTTTATTATTTTGGAAATCCCATTCAAAAATTTGATAAGTTTTAATGATCTGAGGAAGCGGTCCACCGTAAAGGCTGCTGATCTGCGGTGGCATTTGATTATCAAGTCCATAGTTATTGCCGTTTCTACTGATAAGGCTTGTGCCCTGATTTACTGGAGTAAATCCGCGTAAGCGCAAATTTATCTCTGGATTGTTTTCGACAGGTCCATTGATTGGTATATCGGCCGAGGAGCGTTCTGCTCCCAGACTTGTATAATTTTGGCTCGATGTGGTTGGACAAACCGTAAAAGTTGGAGGCGTAGTCACAGTCGGGGTTGGGATGGTGGGTTGAGGAATAGTGCTTGGTTGCGGGACCGAAGTTGGATTTTGGCTGACAAATTCAGTTTGAGTTAGAGTCGGCGACGGTTCGGGAGTCAGGAAATTAAACGGCTGGACTGAATAGGTTGGTAGGGGAGTAACAGCTAAAGTTGGCGTAGGAGTCGCGGTTGGTTTTGCGGCAAAAAGTGAATCAAGATATTTTGTGTTTATTCGCGGCGAATTGGCCAGAAAGAAATTTTGGAGTATAAAAGACACTCCCAAAGCAGCAAGAATTGCGAAAACCAGCTTTAAATTTGCGATTTGCGATTTGCGATTTGACATGATATTAATATATACATTATTATAGAGATAAATAAACATAACTTCATGAAAAAAAGTCAGAGAGGAGAAATAATAACGCTTTTGATGCTTGGTACATTAGTCGTGCTCGGAGTTTCTGCCTTTATTTCTACGGTTTTTTTAAAAAATAAGGCAACGACTTCTTCTAAAGCCGAAGTGGCGCCACCTGCGTGTACATCTTGCGTAGGCAACCAATGCGTATACCATCCGGAGTTAGATTGTAATACTATTCGCGGGGGGACAAATGTCAGCGGATCAAATTGCTGCGAAAACACGGGCTGTACCTTAAATAGTCAGTGCGGTGGAGTAAATCCGACTCCTTGTCCAGGTAAAGTCGACGCATCAGGCGCCTGTAATCCTGCCTGTTGCGATCCGAAACTTGATCCAAAAAATCCCGACGCCAACTGTCCATCAGGCCAAACCTGTACTCATGCCAATGGATACTGTCAGGGAGGATTTTCCTGTGAACCTAAGGGGAGTTTAGGAAAAAGTATCTGTACACAAAACCAATGTGCTTGGATATTGTGTGACCCTAATGATTCATCCTGCTGTTCCAGCCAATCAGACACCCGTTGTCAGTATTGTAAAAGCAACAGTGAATGTGTGGGTGTTAATCCGACTCCTCCGACATCGACAGCGAGCAAATGTTTCAGTTTATCAGCCCAGGTAAGCCAAAAGCCTGTTCAGGGAGGAGTGCAGTTCTCAATCCAGCCAACAATCACGAACCTTGCCAAAATCGGGGCGCACATCCAGATGTGGGTTAACGGCAATCGGACATTGTTTAATAATTGGAATAAATATCCCGGAACAATAGACTTTGTACCCGGTCAGGAATATTCCGGATCTCCAGTAACCGTATTAAAGGGCAGATCGGCATCAATAACTTACACGGTTAAGGAAGATGAATGCAATACGCTTGGCAATCAAGATTCTCTTTCCTGCACTTTTCAGGTAGACAATGCAGGCAATCCTTATTCAAGTTGTGGCCTGACGAATCCAGCCGCAGTAATTTCAGGGTCGGTTCCACAGGAATCGTCAACTCCAACTTCTGGAAAAACAGCCAATCAACCGTGTGTTGCTCCCGCGACTCTTCAGTACCTAGGTTCAACTTTAGAGTGTGTTACGCCAATACCAGTTGCTGAAGGATTGCAATGCACACCACCGGCAGTACCCCAGTACACCGGTGCAGAAATGCAATGTGTAACTCCGATACCTGTTCCAACTGAAGGGACCAAATCGGTTAGTACCTGTATTAACTACGGAGTAAATCCTCCCCAAAAGGATGTCGCTTGTCCTTTTACTCGTACAGAAATCTGCTCTCGTCTTATTAGTCGAAGATTGGCATCGGGCACTCGCTATGTTAAGATTGATTGTGGAAATGATGCAAACAAAAATTCATGTTCATATAGTTGCAAAAAAGTCGACGATCTTGTAACAAATAATTATTCTGGTGCCTGTAATTCACCCGATACCTGTCTTGGATCTTTCGATGCCGCAGAATCAACTGTAAATGCAACTATCAATGCAACACTTATTAATTGCGCCGGTAAAAGAAATATTGCGTCGATTTTTGTCCGTGACGCCGATAGCGGAAAAACTTATTCTTCAAAAACTTACAATCAATCGGTAAGTTATAACATCATAGACACATTAAGTTTTCAACTACCCAAATATCCTTTGTCTACTGTTAATCTACAATCTTTTGTCAACCTTCAAAATGTTAGCAATCCAAATGATAACGTTGGTTATTGGTCAGAAAACAAAGAAAGCATAAATTCAGTTCAGGGTGGGTCGGTAAGTTTACAAATTTCTTATACCTGTCAATAATGAAACAGAGGCCGTTTTATTTAAAAATACTGGTTGCTTTAGGAATTGGTTATTTTATTGCGAGTATACTTACAAAAAATGTTTTTATAGTTAATTCTCCCAGACTTAGACAGAATCTCGGTCAATATCTTTTAGCACAATTAACCGGAGTAATTAACAATAGTGGCAGTTTTCTTGCCAATGTAGTCGGCGGTCGAAAAACTCCAGAGCAGGCGTTGGGGAACGTACCTTTGCAACAAGTTGCTAAAGGTGTCTATGCAAAAAACGGAAACGGTTATTCCTATACTATAATTAAAGAGAACGAAGTTGAGTGGGTAGTCTACAAGACCATCTTAAATGGTAAGCAAATAACCATTAAGATTCCTAAAGGCCAGATGCCGCCGCCATAAAAATGATGGATTTTATAACTGAAAAAGAATCACAAAAAGGCGAAATAATATTGTTTATATAAAAGTTGATCCGGGTACACAATACGAGGAAAAAGTTAGCAATTATAATGGTCAACAAATAAAGGTGAGATTTCCCAAGAGAACTTTTAGCGGACAATAGTTAAAACTCCAATGAATCGATTCATTGGAGCAAAATAACTTTAGTTGACTTTTAACTTTTAACATTTTATATTAATTTTATGTACATCGGCCCATTTTACTTCGATACCAAAGAAATCTTCCTTATTTTAGCTGCGATTTTGGTAGGGCTTGCGCTTCAGTTTGGGTGGGGGATGTACTGGTTTGACAAAAGATCGCTTTTTACAATTATTATTTTAATGCTTGTCACAAAAGGTTTACTGCCCTCGATTCATAACGAAGCATTTTTTATCCTAGCGATAGTTACTATCTTTTTGACTCTTTACTTGCCGATTTTTCAGATAGTTCTTTTCTACTTCCTAAGTTTTGTTCTTTTCCGTCTTTTGAAAGTAATATAATTGACTTTTTCTGCCAACTTCTTTATTATTGAAATTAATGAAAAAAGAGTTTTTGTCGTGGTTGATTTTATTTTTTTTGACAATTTTAGTTGCGCCTTTATTTGGGACTGTTAAAGCAGCCTCATTGACTTTTGATCCTCCGAGCGTTTCAACTCCTTCTGCCCAGACTTTTAATGTTAATGTCGATATAAACGCCGGCACGACAGAGGTTAACAGTGCCACAATCTATGTTTTATACGACCAAAATCTGCTTCAGGTCCAATCGGTGAGTGCCGGAACATATTTTCCTACCGTTACACCTGATTACACGA
Source organism: bacterium (assembly GCA_021796235.1). Lineage (GTDB taxonomy): Bacteria > Patescibacteriota > Microgenomatia > UBA1406 > GWC2-37-13 > JAJYOJ01. The sequence goes on from JAJYOJ010000002.1 coordinate 39,256, forward strand.
CAACTCCCGGCAAAGTTGTAATCATAGCCATGGAAAATGATCCGTCAGTTGTCGCATCCGGCTCGGGTACAATTGCTACGATTGCTTTTTCGGGACTAACCAACGGAAGCGGAACCTTGAGTTTTGACTGCCAGCAAAGCAGCGGCAACACCTCGCTTATTACCGATATAAACAATAATAACGTCATTAACTGCGCTCAAAATGGCACCTCGGCAATTACCATAGGTACGGGTGTTTCAACTGCCAGTTTGTCTGGCACTCTTGCTCCCAGTCCCTCCGCCTTGCCACGAACCGGATTTTTTGATAACGTTGTCAAGGCCGCAGTACCTGGCGCCATATTATTAATTGTTGGTGGGGTAGCAAGATTGTTGTTATGAAAGATTCTAAAACCATCAGAATAGTTGCGACAGTAGTTGGTGTAATTCTTGCAATTGGTCTTATTTTCATCGGTTTCAAGGTTTTCTCGAGTGTTTTTACCCGCGCTTCCGACGTTGAACCGCGTGACGTAATAATTGGTACAGTTACTCAAAACTCCGCTAACATTTCCTGGTCAACCGGTGTCGTTACCCAAGGCGTGGTTGAATACGGAACGTCGCCGACTGCTCTGAATTTTTTTGCGCCTGATCAAGCGGCCACCCAAAATCACTCGATCGATCTGACGCTTTTATCGCCGACTACGACGTATTATTTTCAGATTCGGGTGGGCCAAAATAAATTTGATAACGGAGGAGTGCCCTGGACTTTTACGACCAAAGGAAGTAGTCCAACTACTCAAGCTCCGACTCTGGCTCCGACGAGCCCGGCTTCCAGTACTTTACCTACTCCAGTCCAAACCCTGGAGATTCCGGCAACCTCCTGCACGTTCACGGACTGCACTCAGATCCGGTCTCACCTAGGCAAAGGCTGCAGCACACAAGATTATTTTAGATGTCTGAAAAAATTAACGCCAACTCCTTAAATAGTGCCTGAAGCTCCGAAACTTCCGGGCAAAAGCAGGTTGAGAAGAAAAGTAAAAGCCGGTCGGATCAAAATATCTAGCATTGAAGTGTTGCCAAAAGGAAAAATAAGCATAAGCAAAAAGATTATTCCGTAGCGTTCGAGTCCGTACCACTCCTTGGAACGTTTTTCAGAAAGCAGACCGCCAACGATTTTGAATCCATCCAGTGGGTTGATCGGCAAAAGGTTAAAGACTCCCAGAATAACATTTAAAGTAATTAAAGGTACAAATAAAATCATTCCTATAGTTATTAAAACAGAAAGATGTAACAATATGAACGATCTTAGTAGTAGAGAAAGTATAAAAGCTAAAAGAAAGTTAGAAATTGGGCCGGCAATTGAGATTAATGCCGCTTCCTTGCGCGGGTCCTTTAAGTTATAAGGATCAAACTGGACAGGCTTGCCCCAGCCAAAGCCGACTAAAAGCAAAAAGGCGAGACCGAGTAGGTCAAGATGAACAAATGGATTTAAACTTAGCCTTCCTTGAAGCCTTGGAGTTGGGTCGCCCAGACGGTCGGCGACGAGCGCGTGGGAAAATTCGTGAATATCGATAGCCACGAGCAAAGCCACGATGTAGATAACGAAAAGAAGTGGATTGGTAAAAAGATAATTTAACATTTAATTTAAATCGAAAAAAAATTCAATACCTTGCTTAGTTTAATTCAGAAATTGAAAATGCTGCTTTAATATGATATCATAAATCCTTATGTTAGTTTGTTATCATTGTAGAAAAGGTCTTCTTTACGGCCGGAGTCACACTCACCACAGAGGTGTTGCGGGTGGACGCTGGAAGAAAAGAGCGCCCAAAACCAGGCGCATCTTTGAATCTAATCTACAAAGAGTAGATATTTTAGTGGGTGGGCAAGTCAAGCGCGTGGTGCTCTGCACAAGGTGTTTAAAACGGGTTAAAAAGGACATTAAAGACGGCAAAAAACCGTTTGTTCAGCTAGCTCGTTTGAGGACCAAATCCGAAACTCGAAGCACGAAACTCGAAACAAATCCTAAGCTTAAAAAAAACAAAACAAAAACTGTTTCGAAAATTTGAATTTTTAATACTTCAGCTTCTCTAATTCTCCATCTTTTTCCTCATAAAGAGGGATGTTCTGTTCAAGCGCCCGTTGGGTGAACATGATGCCCCGGAGATGGTCGACTTCATGCTGGATTATGATTGAGTCAAATCCGCCAAACCACTGTTTTTTTACTTCTCCGGCCAAATCCTGATATTCAAGAAGAATTCTTCCGCTTCGGGTTATCGGACTCCAGATCCGAGGGATGGAAAGGCAACCTTCAAGCTTCTGGGGAGGTTTTTTCTTTTGCGACAGTTTCTGTCGCTCGTGCTGCTTCTCTTCTGCGAGGCTCTCCGCCCGGCGGGCGGAATCCGCTTCTCGAAGAGTTTCCTCACTCGCGACACCTATTGTATCTTTTACTTGGTTTGAATGTTTTATTATTTTCGGATTTATGAAGACCTGAAGTTTCGCTTTCTTATTTTTTTTAACGATAAAAAGCGCGAGATCTTCGCCGACCTGAGGAGCTGCCAACCCGACGCCTTGCGGATCAACCTGCGCATCCAGAGTTTTTGCCATCTGATTGACCAACTCGACAATTTTTTTGTCAATTTTTTTTACAGGTTTTACAGTCGAGGTTAAAATTTTATTTGGAACTACGACTATCTTGAGCATAGGCAAGAAATATGATATTTAATACAAAAGCCGTAGCCGCCATAAGAGGTATCGAGATATACCCGAGATAAAATTGGTAACCTTTTACGCAGGAAACACCTGAGGCATCGCAGGGTGAAAGTAAAGAGGAGGGAAAACGTTGTAAAATATATTGATAGATGCCCAAAGCGGCGCCGAGCGTGTTCATTACCAGTAAACAGGGTTTTAAGACCTTTTTACTGCGCAGTATTCCAATATATAAAAGAATCGGTTGGGGATACAGTAAAATTCTTTGATACCAACAAAGAGCGCAGGGTTTAAGTTTTACGATGTCAGAGAAAAAAAGACTGCCCAATATTCCAAATAACGAGATAAGAAATACAAAATAGTACGAATTTTTGCTAAGAATTTTTTTGACCATTTTATGAAGCTCCAAAAGCTTGAATTTTTCCAGCAAAAAGAGCGTACCTAATCCAGCTATAAAAAGCTCGCCAAGAACTGTCAGGCAGGCCAAAAGCTGCGGAATAAACTTTACCATGGAGATATTATATAATAAAATGTCAAAGCTCAAATCTCAAAGCTCAAATCTATGAAACTGTCTTTATGCATAGCTACCTTTAATGAAGAAAAGAATATTCACTACCCATTAGATTCAGCTTACGATTTAGCCGACGAAGTAATTATTGTGGATGGTGGATCAACCGACAAAACGGTTGAAGGTGCTAAAAAATATGGGAAAAAAATCAGCGTAATTATTGCCGACAACCCCGCCATGTTTCATAAGAATAAGGAGAAGGCGATTGAGGCGGCAAAAGGGGAGTGGATTTTACAGCTGGATGCAGATGAAGCTTTGTCAGAAGAGTTAAAAAAAGAAATCGAGCAAATTATTGCGATAGATTCTGTCGCTCGTGATGCTTCTCTCCTGCGAGCCTCTCCTATGAAAACCGGAATCCGGTTCTCGGAGAGTCATCTCACTCGCGACACCTATCGCAACAATGTTGCTTACTGGGTTCCCCGCAAGAATTGGTTTTTAAGTCGATTCCTCACAAAAGGTGGTCAGTATCCCGACTACACGATAAGACTTTACAAAAACGGCGTTGCTCATTTTCCCTGTAAATCAGTCCATGAAAACGTTGATGTCACAGGTACGGTTGGTTATCTGAAAAATCCAATTCTCCATTATGCCGATCCGAATTTCTCCCGTTATTTGTTGCGTTGGGACCGTTATAACAATCTTGAGGCAGAAATACTCAAAAAAAAGATCAAAGATCAAAAATCAAAGATCAAAAATTTGCAATATTTTTTTGATTATTTGCTGATCAGACCGCCGGTTACTTTTTTTTCTATGTATTTCAGGCACCTAGGATTAGTTGATGGGTTGCCGGGTTTCATTTTTGCCTTATTTTCCTCAATTCGATTTTGGGCAATCTATGTTAAAACTATACAACACACTAACTAGAAAAAAAGGAAAATTCGTTCCTCTTAAAGATAAAAAAGCAACCCTTTACGTTTGCGGGATAACTCCTTACGACACGACACATTTGGGCCATGCCTTCACCTACATTTCTTTCGACGTTTTAGTCCGTTACCTTAAGTTTAAAGGTTATGAAGTTACATACACGCAAAACGTTACCGACATGAACGATCGGGATAATGATATTTTAGCTCGGGCGAAAAAGTTAAATATTCCCTGGACAGAACTTGTAAACTACTGGACGAATCGGTTTTTAAACGATATGCAGGCCTTAAACTGGATCAAGCCATCCAATTATTTATGGGCCTCAAAAAATATTCCCGAAATGATTATTTTAATTAAGAAACTTCTGAAAAACGGCTATGCTTATGAAGTTTCCGGCAGTGTTTATCTTGATGTAGCTAAGAAAAAAGACTTCGGCAAGCTTTCCCGCTACAGTGTGGCTGAAATGTTAAGGGTTGCCAAAGACTTTGAAGAGGACTTAACTAATTCTGACAAGAGACATCCTTTGGATATTACTCTCTGGCGGGCAACCGAAAAAAATCAGGAGCCGCATATTCCTTCATTTGAAAGTCCGTTTGGGAAGGGCAGACCGGGCTGGCATATTGAGTGCTCAGCCATGGTGATTAAAACCTTGGGCAGTCAGATCGATATCCACGGGGGCGGCCATGATCTCATTTATCCCCACCATGAAAGTGAGATTGCTCAGTCGGAAGGGGCAACAGGCATAGTCCCGTTTGTGAGTTACTGGCTGCATACCGGTACAGTCCATTATCAGGTTAAAAAAATGTCAAAATCGTTAGGCAACCTTGTTTTAGTCTCCGATCTTTTGAAAAAATATTCCGCCAACGCCATTCGTTATTTACTTTTATCCCATCACTATCGGGAGCCTTGGGAATTTTTTGAAAAAGATTTAATTGTAGCGGAGCAAAAGATTAAAGTTGTTGAAAAGAGATTGGTGGATAGTTCAGAAGGAAAAGAAGAGTTTGAACAAGCGATGAATAATGATCTAGATAGTCCTAGCGCCTTAAAGATCCTTGATAGAAAACCTTCATTGGAAATTTATAAAGCCCTTGGGTTCATCTCTAATTTTTGAAGTCTATTTTCGTGATCACCCAGAACAATTCGATTGCCGCGCACTTCTATTTTAGTTTTTTTAACCTCTACCATAACGTCTCCGATATCTTGAGCTAAAGTGATGAGGACATTATCTATTTTATTATTAATCCTAGCTTCGACTTTTTTAATATCTTCTTTCGTTACAAAAGTTTTTTTAAATTCAGCAACAAGATTTTTTATATCAATTTTCGTAAGCATACGAGCATTTTAGTTTTTCAAAAATTATAGTCAATCGCTTATAAGCGACAAAATAGAGACTTAAGCCTTTCTTCCGAATTTTTCTTTGGAGAGTTTGATGATCTTTTCGCGGTTGTCGTTTTTTAGAGCGGGAAGAGGCAGGGTCGTTGCCGGGAAGGGAGCCGAAGTCATACCGTCAATTGACAGCTTCAAAACTATTTCATATTTACCGAGAGCCACCAGATCATTTTCATCATAAATTTCACCGAATTCATAAGTAAGCACATGGCCGTCACGCGCTCCTACGACAAAAGAAATTAGAGAGCCGACGTTGCCAAAAATTGCCTGGGTGACTTCTTCATCAAGCTGTTCAATATATTGGTTTGCCAGAGAAAGGGAAAGCCGATATTTCCGGGCCTCCGACAGAATTTTTATAAATGAGGTTGTTGCGAAGTTCTGAAACTCATCAACAAAAAGGAAAAAATCCCGGCGATCGCTTTCTTTGACAAATGAACGATTCATGGCAGCCAGTTGAATTTGAGTGATGATCATCGCTCCAAGTAGGGCCGCATTATCTTCACCCAATTTTCCTTGCGAGAGGTTTAAGATTAGAATTTTTCCTTCGTTCATAATCTTTTCGAGATCGATTGAAGATTTGGGCTTGCCCAAAATATTTCTAATCATTTTTGAGGTTACAAACTGGCCGACTTTGTTTTGGATCGGTGAGATGGCCTCGGCTTTAAGGCGGTCGGGCATTTTGGCAAACTCGTGTTCCCAAAAATTCTTGAGTACAGGATCTGCAAGGTTGCTGACGACTTTTTTCCGGTAATTTGCATTGGACAAAAGATTCAGGATGTCAACCAGGGTTGCGTCGGGCGTTTCCAAAAGTGTAAGTATGACATTTCTTAGAATGTACTCAAGTCTCGGACCCCAGCTTTCCTTGTAAAGTTTATAAAAAATCGAGACAATCCCGGAAGCCACCAGATCTTTCTGCTGTTTATTTTTAACTTCCAAGACATTTAAAGAAAACGGCCGTTCGGTATCGAATGGTTCAAGATAGACGACATCGTTTATTCGGCGCTTGGGAATAAAGTCCAGAATGGTTTCTGACAGGTCGCCGTGCGGATCGATAATACCAACACCGCGGTCTTTTCTGATATCGTCAATTGCCATATTGGCGATAAGTGTTGATTTTCCGGCGCCGGTTTTTCCGATGATGTAGACGTGTTTTCTGCGGTCCTCGGTTTTTATGCCGAAAATCGTTTCTTTATTTTTAAACTCGGTCTTGGCAAAAAAATTGACGTCTTTTTTCATTTCATCTTTTATATTGTCTGCGACCGGTAGGTTTTCCGGCGGCTCACCGCTCAAAGTCTTTCCCCAGGCAATATTTTTGACTCCCGCCATAAGATATCCCGGCGGATGCCATAAAGTCGCAAGTTCTTGGGCGTTTAAAACCTGAAATCTTCGCTCAAAATAATAAGTGGTTCGCTTTTTTATCCTCTCAAGCAAAAGCGGTTTAAAAATATAAGGACGCTTAAAAACAAACTGGTTGCCTTCACCCAGAGAGAAACTTCCGAATGTCCCGGAAAGATTTTGCAGATAGGGCAGAGCCGGAAGATTTTGGGGAGTTGCAACCAGAAGCCGGACGAGCGCCTTACCACCCTGGAAGGAGGCTTTTCGCATAATTATTTGGCGCTGCGGATTTTGCGTGTACTTGTCGGCGGCCGGATCGTAGACCATGTGATGTGTCTGTTCGACCGCACGGTCCGCCCAGGCAAAAACTGCCGGAGTTACCAGGATTTGGATGAGCATTTTGACATCGGCAGGCTGGCGTGCCAAAAAACCGATTAGCGACGACAGAGGATCAATATCTTTAAAATCAAAATAGGTTTTTATGGGAAGGTAAAAATAGGAGTTTAGCGCAACCTCGCCGACTGCCAGATTTGCGGATTTAGTGACGATACTCATCGGATCGGTGGTTTTTTTGACGATTGAAGACGGAAACGAAGAGGTAACCAGACTTTGGATAAAAGTTTCATTTTCAGTTGGAGTGGTTACATAAAAATAAATCGTCTGGCCCATTAAGAATATCTCAAAAGCATAGGTTTTGGGCCGTAAAAAAGGCCGCTTCCACCACGGGATATAGGGGTAAGAGAGGAGTGAGGCGAAAATCTGCGACGCCGCCTCAATCGGTGTTTCGTCGTCTTTAGGATTACGGATTTGGAGGTGCGAAAGTTTAGCCATAGATTAGTTGTTCTTTATCTTCAGTATACATAAGAAAGTTATTATGAGCAATCCGAAGCCTATAAATTCCAGATACTGCGGCCAGAAAATAATTGTAATTTTTTTTGTTCCCGACCCAACGGACCACCCATTTGCCCAGTTATTGACAAGGACATGATCTGTCAGAAGTTTGCCATTAGCAAAAGCGATCCAACCGAGGTCAAAGCTCTGGTTCAAAACAATATAACTACTATTTGTTGTTACTTCATAAGTGAAGTAATTGATTTTTTTGGCTTGAAAATCTAGACTGGATCGAGATGGAATTTCAAAATAGCCTTTCTTTACGAATTTTATATTTTTTAATAGATTGTAGGGGAAAAGATAAACTTCCAGAGCTTTAATTTCATTTAAAGAAGTAATTCCATTATATGAGTTATTCTGAAAGTCAAGGCTATAGCCCAATCCGTACTTATATTTTGGAGGCACGATGTAATATTCGAGATTTTTTATCAATCTATCTTCGATATACGATTGATCCTTAGTCTCATCTAGAAGATAGAAAAATAAACGTCTTCCTGATAAATTCGTATTATTTATACTTATCAAGTAACCATAATTTTGGTCAAGAAAAGGAGCATTATAGCCAAAACAGGTTGTTTTTGAGGCGCATTTAGTTATAGCAGTTAGTTTCGGATCGAAGTTTTTAACCAAGATTTTGGGTATGTAAACAGTAAGTAGTTTATCAGTAATATCTGTGATTAGGCTCGACGTCAAGTAGGTTATATTACCGTTGATATTAAGTATCGCTTGATTTTGCGTTGTGGGTACAACAATATTGTAGTCTTGTGGATTTATCTGCAAATTTACTTTAACGATAAAGTTACTTTGATCTTCGCTTATAGTCCAGTTCTTATTTGAAATACGTGTTTGGCTCATTAATTCTGAAAAAGGGTAGTACTCATCATACAATCCAGATTGGTCAGTCTGAAAACCGTTGGTATCTAAATATGCCCTGTCATCATTAGTTATCCTATATTTTGGGCCAATGTTGGGAATGTTTTGGTAAGTAGTTATAAAGTTTTTAACATTAGTTTGTTTCACCTGATAAAGCGCCAGATCGGGCCATTTTTTAACAAGAGAAACCATTGGACTTTCATTTAATAGCTTATCAATTCGATCATATTGCATGCCTTTAAGAGATGAAACTACAGGCAAGAGTGAAGAATCCACCAAAAGATAGTCTATATCATATTTTTTTAATACCATCTCGAATTCATTAATATTTTCCGACTCAGTCGCAGCTTTCATTTCCCAAAAATAACCCTCACTTTTATCACTCCAAACGTCAAATGTTCGAGAAACAATCGGTTGCTCAATCCCGTACCACAAAAAACCCGAGCCATCATAGCCCCAGTGCGTGAAGAACCAGCCCCAAAATGTATAATCGGGCAGGAGAGCAATTCTTTGGTTTTTATCTACAGTTTTCATGTAATTAATTAACTGCGCATATTCGTCTGGTATTTGTATCTTCATGGTTGGAGAAAAGAAGGAGCCTTGGAAAGCCGGAAATGCGTACAAAAAAATAAAAAAACAGATAAAAGCTTCAAATAAATGTATTCGCTTAAAGACCGGTACCAAGAGCAGAATTCCTTGAGTGAAAAAGTAACTGAATAAGAATGAATAAGGAATAATAAACTTAGTAAAAGGCGATCTAAAGATCTGATCAATGAAGTGAATGCTTCGTAATGTGTCATTGAGGGTTTGAATCAGAACCGTATTATTTAATAAAGCTACAACAATTGGAATCAGGGCTATTGTGAAAGGCAAACTATATTTATTTTTTTTAAAGTTTCCTATGAGACCAATTAAGGCAATGCCAAAAAAAATGTAAGGTAGGGTTCCAATTAAAGATATTCGAAAATATTTTTTCCAGGGTGCAAAAAGTTGACGATTGCTTTTATCGAAAAGGTCAAAATAAAAACCTTCCATTTTAATAAAGTAGGGGAGAGTTCCTTTTTCTTTGTTTTGGTAAAAAACATCTCCGGTTGCGATTTGATTTATCTTTGCCGATTCAACTATACTTCCACCTCCGTTTTTCAAAAAATAGAGCTGTGGCAAGATCCAGAACGAGTTAACCAGGAAAATAATGAAGAAGACAATTAGAGACTTCTTAATCATTAATGTTGATCTTGACTGAATTAGAAGGCCTATTAATAAACAAACCAGTATGATGATGTAGACTACGAATAACGTTTGAATATATGCCTGGCCCACTGCAAGCAGATTTATTATAAAAAGCAGAAAATAATCGCGTTTTTGAACCTGTTCTTTATTAATTGTTTTTAAGAATATCCAAACCTCCCAAGGCAGAAAGGCAAAAAAGGTTGAGAATGCTTCAAAAGGCACATAGAAAATTTGTATTGTTCCCAGATTAAGCATATAAAATAAAGATCCTAAGAAATTAACGAAGTTATTTTTTTTATCTTTATTAGTAAAATCTAAAAGTTTTAGCATTCCCAGTCCTCCAATAAGGAATAGAAACAATTGAACAAAATAACGGATAATATTTTGAGGTAAAGCGAAAGATATCAACCAAACGAATGTTGCTCTTACCAAATCCGAAGCATGCGCCATCCCCGCGGTTAAGCCTAAGCTTTGATATTCTTCCCAAACGGAAAATAAAGCACGCTTAAAGGCTAAAGATGGGTATAGTTCTGTTTGTAGACTGTCCCAGCCAAGAAGATAGCTACATGGTTTATAATTTATAAAAAAAACAAGCGCAGCTATCAAGATTATTAGAATTAAAAAGAGGTTTTTTTTAAAAAAAATCTTCATGGATTTACATCTATTGTACTTCACCGATAAATTGCAGACCCAGTCGAGAATACTTCATCGAGTAATGAAGTTTACGCATTTTCTCATAGAGCCAGAAGACAAGTGTCTGCGGTAAAAGTAAAACTAATAGTGCTTGAAACAGCGTAAAAATTATTCCGGTTATTGTTGGACGATAATGATATTTTATAACAGCTCTAAATCTTGACAAAAGAGTGTATAAAAATGTTTTTTTAATGTCTTTAAGTGAAGTGTTTTTATCGTGCAGTCTATAAAGTAATACGATATCTCCTAGATTTTCAACTTTTCCGTATTGGAATAGTTTAAATAATAGTTCTAACTCTTCTGCCGTATCCAGTCCGTCGTGGTAAAACTCAAAATCCTTAGGTAATCTTTTTCGCGCGATCATTAATGTGGGTTGCTGCAAAGGTACAAACTTAAAAATGTACGAATATATTTCCTTAAATTTGGTCGGAAATATTTTTTCTCCAATAACTTCACCGTTTTTATTAATTATTGAACACTGACCACCAACCGCCACTGTATTTCTGTTTTTTAACAAAAATACCACCTGTTTACTTATTCTGGTTTTAATCGCAACGTCATCAGCGTCCATTCTGGCGATAAAATCGCCTTTTGCTTTTGTAATTGCATATTTTACAGTTTCTGAAACTCCGATATTTTTTTTGGCGATACGAAAAATTCGAATTCGTTTATCCCGTTTTTTAAATTTTTTTAAAATTTGGTATGAACTGTCGGTTGAAGCATCGTCAATGATAATAAATTCGAAATTTTTGTAGGTCTGTTTTAAGATACTTTCAATTGATTGCACTAAGAAATCGCCAGCATTATAAACTGGCATGATGACCGAAACGAAAGGTCTTTTTGTGTTTTGATTTTTTTTCATATTTCCTCTGACCACAAAGTTATTTATGGTCATAGGAAAGAGCGGAAAAATATTAGTGCTTTATGGACATTGGCGGGGAGCCAAGGTGGACCTCAAAAAGAGGTACACAAAGCATAATATATTCCGCTCATCGGGTTCAGGGCAGCGCATCGCGCTGTTAAAGAGCTTTACGGCCGGGGTACTGTCAGAGACAGTGTTGGTCCATCCGGACGGGGAAAGCAATCGGGGAAGCCGAGATCTCATGCGGCGATGTCAAAGAATGACATCCTTTTCTGTTTTAGCGCTGTCTACTGGCAGGCAGACCAACCGCTAAGCGGTGTTTCGGTGGCATGTGCCCAACCGAATTGAACCGCTTGCGCGATACGGAAGCAAAACTCCGTATTGGCCCACTCATTCTTAGTGATAGCGACAAAGCCGTCGGTGACGGTTGTGTCGAGAGTACCAGGACCCGCAACTGCCTTGTAGACGCCATTTGACGTACCATCTACGTTAAAACCGCCAACAATCGCTGTGGTTCCAGTGAGCAATGGGATTACCCAATGCTTGGTGTGGTCATTCAAGTCTGCACAGACTGTTCCTTGCGGGACATTCTTGCAGGGTACACCGGTTTCTAGATACACCGATGGATGACCGATCTCTGGTTGGGGCGGTAAGTTGTAAGGCGCCACGTTAGTCGTGATTGGCGACGGTGCGGGTTGGTTCCCAAAGTTCGAGTCGGACAGTCCAGCAATTTCCTGTGGCCAAGGGTTGATTACCCCACTTGTGACGTTGCCGCCAACCGGTGTGTTGTGAATAAGACAGTTTCCGCCATCGCACATTTGACCGCTGTCTAGGACGATCTTCCATCCAAAAACAGTGGACCCTGCATCAAAATGCAAACTGCGATTTTGACCAGTTTCCATGCGTTGTGGCGAAGACGGCGTCGGTACGACGGGTGGCGCTACAGGCGGTGCAGGTGCGGGCGGCGCAACGGGCGCTGGTGTTGCAATGGGCGGCGTAGGCCAGTGGAACGCGAGAACAGCATAGAAGCCGCTCACAGCGAGATAAACGATGGCCGCAACTGCGAGTACGACAACGACAGCGAGTGCTACCCAAAGTAGCAACCGCGCAATGGTTCCAAGAACTCCAAACATTCTAGGCCTCCTCGTACAGGATTTACGTACTCACGACTCACGACTTTCCCGTCAGTTTGTCCCAGAAATCGCGGGGCGATCCAATCCAATCCTTGCGGGATTGGGGAGCCGGCGACGGGGTGACGGGCGGGGTCGGGACAACGGGCGGGACGGGGACGAGCGTGCTGGGAGCACCACATTTGCTGCAGAAGTTCGCAGAGTACCGATTTTTGGTTCCGCAGTTAGCACACGTCCAGTCAACGGATTTTGCAACTCCGCACTCCGAGCAGAACTTAGCGCTCATAGGCGCTTTGTGACCGTTTGAACAGGTCCAAGTTCTACCACCTTTCTTCTTTGTAATAGCCATTTTAGGCCTCCTTGAGAAAATAGTCGCTAAAAGCGACGGGTTTTTACGACACTAACTTTACTTACCTCTAAAAGAACGATTTCGGTACCGTCAGACCATTTCATTTATCACCTCCTTTCAAATAGAATACGTGCGCTCTAAGGACAAAAAATTTATCCTCATAGTGCACGTATCCTAGAGCTTAATCAAAATAACCGTTTTGCAACAATTATTTCTTTCAGCATAAAGGATGTGATTGCTTCAAGGAGTACCATGTGGTCTATCTTTCCCACATAAAATAAAATATTCCCTGTCAGCTTTTTTGAAAAGCTGATAGGCATCAATTTCTCATTTCCGCAAACTCAAGCAAATTGAGTTTTGGATCTTCGAACGATGCCTAAACTCATTTGTAAAAGTGCGACAAGATTTGCTGCTTACGCTTGCTTGTTTTACGCAAGCCTCCTCTTGTCACCGATATCCCTCTTTTCATCGAGGGTTGGCAAAAGCTATCTTTGCCCCCTCGATGGGGGATTTCCTCGGGTTTTTAAGCCCAAGAAGTGAAGGGCAGCCCTTCTGCTGATTTAAGAGCACCCTCCACTTCCTAGACTTAAAGCCAAAAAAAACCCAAGAGGTTGTTTCTTGGGTTCAATGACAACAATCTCAGCAGCGATTGTACTACCTATAGTAAACATATCAGCAGTTATATTTTTGCTATAGTTAAGTTTGCAAAAGTCCATATTATTTTATCCACAGACACAGCACAATATCCTAATTAAAATTACTATATCCAATCAGCACGGATAATGATGGACTTTATGCCTAATTGTCAAAGCTGCGATTAACTAATTTTTTTCTTCAAGAGCCAGCCGGCTCCAACGCCAATTAAATCGAGGGAGAGAAGTACGGCGCCGAATTCCGGTCCGGCTGACGGAGTGGTTGCCACGCCTAAAACCTGTTTTTCGATACAAAACTGCGAACTGGAGTTGTCAGATACGGTTCCGTTGGAAGCCGTAGCTGTATTTGTTTGACAAAATAATCCCTGATCAGCGGGAAGCTGATTTTGGGGTAAGACCTGCATCTGAAGATAATAAGTTTTTTGATCACCCGGATTAAAGTCGCCGGCGCCGAAGGTCAAAACTCGGCTATTGGAATCAAACGATCCGGGGCCTGAAATAGGCTGGATGTCAGTTGGAACATTATCGGTTACAGTGACATTGGTTATTGTTACATTTGAGGTATTTTGGACCACTAATTTGAAAAAAAGCGTTTGTCCGGGTGCGAAGCGAGGATCAGAAGGTGAAAGATTGTCAACGAAGGTAGCGTTGGTTGCCTGGCCGCCCGATGTACCGGGTGTGCTTACCATCTTTTCGATCAAAATCGACAGCGAGGGACCGGGTGCACCGTACTGTCCGTACGCAGCAGTGGCAAGGAAAAGTAAAGTAGAAATAGCCGACAGAACTAATGCCAGTTTTGTCATAGGATTGTATTATACTATAAGATCAAATCGTTGTCAACTATAGGACCAATCAGAATTATTAATTATTAATTCTTAATTTTTAAAGTATAATAGAGCTCATTATGAAGCTAAATGCCAGGGAGTTACGGGAGTTGGAGGAAAAACGGGCGCAGGGGAAAATTCGTGAGATTAAGCGAAATCCGATCTATTTTATCCTGGAAAATATTTATGATACTTACAATATCGGCGGCTTATTTCGTTTGGCTGATGCTTTGGCAATTGAAAAAATGTATCTCTGCGGCGACACCGAAATTCCTCCCAATTCGCGGATCAAAAAAGCTTCGATAGGTACCTATAAAATTGTTCCTTGGGGATATAAAAAAAATACTAAAGAAGCAGTTTCAGACTTTAAGGACGACTCGAAAAAATTTTTAGCTCGGCTCAACTTGAATGACTCTAACAACGAGTCTCGTAAAAATTTTTCCTCGTCGTCCATTATCGCAGTCGAACAGCATATCGAAGCAGTTTCCTACACAAATGCAGACTATTCATTTCCCATTGCTCTCATTTTCGGTAACGAGACCTACGGAATTTTGCCCGAAACTTTAAAGTTAGCAGATCAGATTGTTGAAATACCGATGTGGGGGATAAATAAATCGTTGAATGTGATTGTTTCTGCGGCAATTGTGAGCTATTGGGTTATAAACAAACTTTGAGCCGACAGTGGGAATCGAACCCACAGTCTAACCCTTACCAAGGGTTTGTTTTACCACTAAACTATATCGGCTAAAAAAAGTTTTCGCTAATTATTATACCATTGAAATTGCCTAGTTCATTTGCTATCCTTTCTTCCACTTATGGACATTAAATATTTGGGCCATGCTTCGTTCTTCATGAAATCCAAAGACGCAAAACTTGTAACAGATCCGTATGACGCCTCGATCGGAATAAAGTTTCCCAAAACTGAGGCAGACATTGTTACAGTTTCACACCAGCATCGTGATCACAATCGGTCCGACCTGGTTGTTGCGCCGCCCGATCAACAGATTTTGGTTATCGACATGCCCGGAGAGTTTGAAAAAAATGGTATGCGGATTTTTGGTTTTCAGAGTTTTCACGACAAAAAAAAGGGGGCGGAACGGGGCGGAAATATATTGTATAAATTCGAAGCAGATGGCGTTTCGGTTCTTCACTGTGGCGATCTCGGAGTTGTGCCCGAAGATAGTTTTTTGGATGCGATCGGCGAGGTGGATGTTTTGATGGTGCCGGTGGGTGGTTTTTTTACAATTGACGCCGACGATGCAGCTCAACTAATTAAAAAAGTGGAACCGTCGATTGTTATTCCGATGCATTATAACCAGCCCAAACTCGATCAGAAAGTTTTTTCCAAACTGGGAACCGTACAGGAATTCCTAAAAAAAATGGGAAAAGAAAACCTTCCTCCAGTTTCCAAACTAACAGTGAAGGCTGAAGAGTTGGAAGAAGAAATGAAAATTGTTGTGATGGAGATTAGTAGTTAGTAAATATGCCTACCTCAAACGATGCGCTCAAGATTCCGCCTCACGATATTGAGGCCGAGAAGTCGGTTCTTGGTGCCATTCTCATTGATTCTGCCGCTATAAACCTAGTTGCCGAATTTTTAAAGCCCGATCATTTTTATGTACCGGAACATCAGGTGGTATATGATGCGATGCTCACCTTGTTTGAAAAGCAGCAGCCTATCGACGTTGTAACCCTTCAAGACGAGCTAAAGACTGAAGGGAATTTAAAAAAAATTGGCGGAGTAGGCTATTTATCGGATTTAATAAATACCGTGCCGACTTCAGCGTATATCGAGCATTACGGCCAAATTGTCAAAAATCACTATGTCAAACGAAAACTGATAGATCTTTCTTCTCGCCTGGTGGAAAAATCGTTTGAGGAAAAGGGAGATGTGCAGAAACTCTTAGACGAGGCAGAAGTTGAGATTTTTGCTTTATCACAGCAACATTTAAAACAGGATTTTATTGAACTTAAAGAAATTTTGGCTGAAAGTTTCGAGAGACTCGATGAATTTATGAAACGGGGTACACATCTGCGCGGTGTGCCGACCGGTTTTCCCGAACTTGACAATAAACTTGCCGGCATGCAGGACTCAAACCTTCTGGTTTTAGCGGCGCGGCCGGGAATTGGTAAAACAACTCTGGCTTTAAATATGGCTCTTCATATTGCGACTAAAGAAAAAATACCGGTCGGTTTTTTTTCTCTGGAAATGAGTAAGGAAGAGCTGGTTGATCGTTTATTGGTCGGCAAGGCCGATATCGACGCCTGGCGCTTAAAAACCGGCAGACTTTCCGATGACGATTACAAAAAGCTTACCGAAAGCATGGGCGAACTTTCTGAAGCGCCGATTTATATCGACGATACGCCGGGAATTTCAATTTTAGAGATGCGGACAAAAGCGAGAAAGCTGAAAATCGAAAAAAAGATAAAACTTCTTATTGTTGATTATCTGCAGCTTGCCGATGCCGGCCGCAGGTTTGACAGCCGGGTCAACGAGGTTTCTTTTGTATCGCAAGGATTAAAGAATCTGGCGCGTGAACTTCATATACCGGTTTTGGCAATTTCCCAACTTTCCCGGGCCGTTGAACAGCGCGGAAGCAGAAAACCCCAATTGGCAGATCTTCGGGAGAGTGGAGCAATTGAACAGGATGCCGACGTTGTGATGTTTTTATACTTTGAAGAGGAGGGCGAAGATATGTTAGATCAGAATAAACGTTTGGTCAAGCTTTACATTGCCAAACACCGAAACGGTCCGACCGGGGAGATGGATCTAATGTTTAGAGGCGACCGCATCAAATTTTATAGTGTAGAGAAATAAATTTAGTTAACGTGTCTAAAGGCCTGCCCCAGACCAACCGCCATTGTTCCAATGCCCGCGACTTTCGAGGTAAAATCAACTGCCGGTTTAAATACTTCAGCCGGGATATAAGTTCCACTTGCTAAAAGGGCTGCAATTTGAGGTTGGAAAATTTGTCCGCCCAGCAAAGCGGCAATTCCTACAGCTACAAGAGTAACATCTTGCCAATGAACGCGTCTTTCAGCTCGGGGTAATTGAATTGGAGCACGTGATTCAATACAACCCCGTCCGATTTGTTGAACTTGATGCTTCATGTAAATTACATTATAGCACATGATAAAGGCCTTTTCAACATTGAACTTGACAAAATATTTTATTCTCTCTATAATCCTATGGTAGAGGATAGGACAATGTTAAGTTCATATAAAACCAATCTGTTGCATCGTTTAAAAATATCTAAAGGTCATCTGGACAAAGTCATTCAGATGGTTGAAAAAGAAGATTATTGTCTTGATATCACTCAACAGACTCAGGCGATAGAGAGTTCACTTCGGAAAGTTGACGAGCTTCTTTTAGAACATCACTTAAAAACCTGTGTCAGGGAAGCGGTTATGACCGACAAACATGTTGATGACAAAGTTAAAGAAATTGTCGAAATGTTTCGCAGAAAATAAAAATAAAATGTCAAGTAAGATTCTTATTATTGCTCTAGTTATTGTTTCAGCCTTTGTTATCGGCCTATCATATTCCTTAATCAACAAGAACCCATCCTCGGAGGTTCGGGTCGCTTCTTATACTGCTTCGGATAAAGAAAAGCCAGAAGCCGGTGTTGTCTCAACGAGTTTTAATTTGGGGAAAATGAAGGTTTCCGATGAGAAATCGGCCGACTTCATTGTTAAAAACTCTGGAAACAAACCGCTCCAACTTTCAAATATTACATCAAGCTGCATGTGTACTGCCGGGCAGGTAATTCTCAACGGACAGGCGAGTGAGGAGTTTGGTATGCATTCCGACAGTTCTTATGTTGCGCAAATTAATCCTGGTCAGTCTGCTACTGTCCGGGTTATCTACCGTCCCTTTCAAATGCCGGTATATGGATCAGTCGAGCGGGAAGTTTATGTCGCAACCAATGATCCCGATAATCCGAAGCTTGTATTTAGCGTTAAAGCCTACGTCCAATAACTAATGAATAATTTTATATTCGGAATTTCGCTGACGGCTTCCTTCTTGGCGGGCGTGTTGGCACTTTTTGCCCCCTGCTGCATCACCTTTCTTTTTCCTTCCTATCTGGGAACTATTTTTACCCAAACCAAAAGGGTTTCGTTTTATACGCTGGTTTTTTCCTTAGGACTGGCGACGATTTTAATTCCCATAGCCTTTGGAATCCGCTTTTTCATCTTTTTCTTTAATGCATTTCATCAACCTGTTTATTATTTAGGGGGTTTGGTCCTTATTTTTATGGGGATAATTACTCTCAAACCCCTCATCCGGTTTCCCAGCCTCTTCCACGTAAAACCACAGGTCGGGAAAAATGTTAATATATTTTCTGTTTACGGTTTGGGTCTTCTTTCCGGTCTGACTTCCTCCTGCTGTGCCCCGGTGCTTTTTGCTGCAGTCACATTGACGACACTGGCTCCCACCTTTCTTCAGGCGTTAGTTGTTGCTTCGGCCTATGTTTTAGGAATTGTTTTTCCTTTATTTATTTTGTCTTTAGGCTACAAGAAATTAACTGTACTTTTTTCCGGCAAGAAGAGGGAACGAATTTACGGAATTTTTAAAAACCTAGGTGCCGCAATTTTTATTATGTCGGGAATAGCAATATTAATTTTAGCCTTTTTTAACAAGATTCAGATGAACCAATTTGAAGGGTATAGCAATAGCATTAGATATTTTGTGTTTGGGATGGGCCGGTATTTTCGTAATCCGCTGACTGATATTTTAAGCTTTTTCTTGATTATTTTTATTTTTTATAAATTATTAAAAAATTCCCAAAAATGAAAAAAATAGTTTTCTTTCTGATTGTAGGTTTTTTACTCGGGTATTTTGGTCCAAAGCTTACATTGCAGTTTAAATCTTCCTCGGCGGCAAAAACAGCCGAGCAGGAAAGGAGCGATATTTTTGCGCAAATTAATCCGGAAAAGGGTTATTTATTGAATTCATCATATGGTTATCTGGGTCCTAAGATGGTTACTGCAGGCATTATTGACCTTAATAAATTTAAGAACGTATACGCTCAAGCCAATCAAGCTCTAACGCAAAATGAGCTAAATATTTTGACCAATGGTTCTAATAAGAAAATAGCTATCAACCGCCAAAATTCCTATTTTTTGCTCAATTTTTTTTGGGCGGTAGGCTTAGGGAATAAGACTAGCATTTTAACCAACGGAGATATGACAAAATACGGTCAAAATCAGGTAGGCAATTTTGCCTCAACGGGCGGCTGGTCGCTGGCCGCGGGTAATCCTATTGATTATTACGCAAAGTCGAACCTGGTTTCTCTAACTCCCGCCCAAGAAGCAAAAGTGTTGGCCGTTTCCTCAAACATTTATCGTCCTTGCTGCAATAATCCAACGTCTTTTCCGGACTGCAACCACGGAATGGCACTTTTGGGGCTTCTCGAAGTCATGGCGGCTCAAGGATCAAGCGAAAATCAGATGTATGAAGCAGCCAAATACTTTAATGCCTTTTGGTTTCCAACAAATTATTATGACTTGGCTGTCTATTTCAAAAATAAAGACGGAAAAAGTTTTGCAGAAGTCCCAGGCGAAGTTATCTTAGGAAAAGACTACTCTTCGGCAACTGGTTGGCAAAATATCAAACAGTGGCTAACTGCAAAAGGAATTGAGCCGCCTCCTTCGTCGCAAGGCGCGAGTTGCGGAGTATAATTTTAATTATGGATCACTCAATGAATCACTCATCCATGCAGCAGGGGGGAGAAGATGCTGCCCGACAATTTTTGCAGAGATTTATTATCGTTACGATTCTTCTCGTTCCTCTTATTCTTCTAAACTTCATTAGCTTCAGTTTTAAAAAATATCTGCAGTTTGGAATAGCGACCGGAATTTTTTATTTTGCCTTAATTTTTTTTGAACACGCAAGGCACGAAATTAAAATGCGGAAGTTTGGAATGATGACTCTAGTTTCTTTAGGCGTCGGATCAGGCTATCTCTTTTCAGCTGCTTCGACGTTTATGCCGGTCTTTGCCGGTACAGAATTTTATTTAGAGATATCTACTTTAGTCTGGGTTTTGCTTTTAGGTCACTATTTGGAGGCGCGATCTTCCTCGGCGGCCGGAGACTCTCTAGCAGAGGTCGCAAAATTACTGCCAAAACAAGCCCACCTCGTTAAAGGCGACAAACTGGTTGAAACAGATATTGATAAGTTACAAAAAAACGACATTGTTTTAGTTAAACCTGGTGAAAAAGTTCCTGCCGACGGAACAATTATTTCAGGAAAGGCTAATCTTAACGAGTCGCTGATCTCCGGCGAAGCAAAACCGGCCGAAAGAAAAGAAAGAGGAAAAGTTATCGCTGGTTCAATTTGTCTGGACGGCGCCTTAAAAATTAAACTAGAAAAAGTTGGCGAGGATTCAACGATCGGCCAAATTCAGAAGCTGATCGCGCAGGCTAAGGAAACCAAACCGTCAGCTCAAAAAATTGCAGATAAAGCGGCCTCAATTCTTACATTTACCGCGCTTGGCGTCTCTCTTTTCACTGTTTTTGTCTGGTCATTTCTCGTCGGAAAACCTCTCGTTTTTGCTATACCCTTAGCAATCACGGTTTTAGTCATCGCTTGCCCGCACGCATTAGGTCTTGCGATTCCGACGGTTTCTACTATAGCTACGACGCTAGCAATTAAAAATGGAATATTTATTAAAGACCTGGCAAAACTTGAAGTCGTTAAAAAAATTGGTTATGTGGTTTTTGACAAAACTGGCACATTAACTCAGGGTTCATTTGAGGTCGTTGATGTTTCAGGAACCGATAAAGATAATCTTATAAAAATAGCTGCTTCGTTAGAAAAATATTCGTCTCACGTAATCGGCAGAGCAATCGTTAAATACGGAGAAGATAAAAAGATCAAGTTTATTCCCGTTTCCGATTTTAAAAATATTGCCGGAAAAGGAATCTCGGGAAACATTGGAGGTGTAAACTATCTGGTTGGTAATGCAACTTTAATGAAAGAAAAAAACCTTTCAAATGAGAAAAAAGGCGCAGATACCGCAGTCTATGTTTCTGACAATAAAAGGGTATTAGGATCCATAGTTCTGGCCGATAAGATTAAAAGAGAATCTTTTTCGGCGGTTGAAAAACTCCATGGTTTGGGAGTAAAAGTCGCAATGTTGACTGGCGATAACGAAAGGGTTGCAAAAACGGTTGCGGAAAAGCTTGGAATCGATACTTACTTCGCCAGGGTTTTGCCCGAGGATAAATATAAATACATTAAATCCCTGCAGCCAGATGGCAATAAAGTAATGATGGTGGGAGACGGAGTGAATGATGCTCCGGCTTTGACCCAGGCAGATGTCGGCGTTGCTATTGGAGCCGGTACTGACGTTGCAGTTGAGGCGGGGGACATTGTTTTAACCCGCAATAATCCGGAGGATATCGCAAGGCTAATTATTTTAGCCCGAAAAGTTTATCGGAAGATGGTTGAGAATTTACTTTGGGCTACGGGTTATAATGTCCTGGCAATTCCGGCCGCAGCCGGTCTTTTTGCTTCTTGGGGAATTTTTTTAAAACCGGAAATCGGAGCGATTTTAATGAGTCTGTCTTCAGTAATTGTTGTTGCCAACGCACTGACTCTTCGGCGTGATAGACTATAGTTAAATGCGTAAAGCCTTAACTTTGGTTGTTTTATTCCTGGTTTTAAGTTTATGCGGGAATGTTTGGGTTGCAACCAAATCCTATTATTTTCCCAAAGTTAGCGTTAATGTTCAAATAAATAAAGACGGTAGTTTTTTAGTACGCGAAGAAAGACAGGCGTATTTTTCAGGCTCATATAGCCGTATTTACTGGGATATTCCACTTAAGTCTGGTCAAGGAATAGAAGACGTTAATTTTTTTGAGGAAAATAATGGTCAAGAAACCCCTTACAACAAGCTTCAAACTACAGATACTAGTCGGCCCGTAAGTAATTATGCGGTTGTCCAATATTATGGTTATACTCACATAGAGGCTTATTTTAGCGCTAATAACGAATACAAAACTTTTTTACTTACCTACAAAGTTTTGGGCGGAATTACTAAATACAAAGATGTAGCTGATTTTTATTGGCAGATCATAGGTTCAGGCTGGGCTGCAAAAACAGATTTAGTTAAGACGACAGTCAGACTTCCAAATAAAGTACAGATAAGTGACATTAAGGTCTGGGGACATGGTCCATTAAATGGAAGAGCTAAGATAGTTGACGGTCAGACTGCAACATTTAGCGCCAACAATCTTGCGCAAAATAAATTTTTTGAAATCAGGGTTGTTTTCCCTGCAAATTTGATAGACGGTATGCCTAAAGGTGAAGATGGTCTTGCTAAAATCCAGACAGAAGAATTAAATTTTCAAAATAAAACAAAGTTAGAGAATCAACTTAAAGTTTTTGGGCTTTTTGGATTGGGAATAGGAGTAATTCTTTGGATAGCGTTCTCGTTTATTATCTGGGAGAAGGAGGGAAAAGAATATAAAGTAGTTGATGTCCCCGATCATCTGCCGTTTCCACCCAGCCAGATTTCTCCAGCGCTTGTTGAAACCTTGGTCAGTCAAGAACAAAGGGTGACTCCGAATTCGTTTTCTGCAACGATCTTGTATCTTGGAAAAAAACACGTGCTTCGGATCGAAGAGCAACCTTATGATAGTGGAGGATTCTTAGGTATCGGCGGCGGGAGAAAATATAGATATATCCTTCATCTATACCGCGACGTCAATGATTTCAAGAAGCTTTCACCAGCCGAGCTCTTGGTTTTTGAATTTATTGAAGGTTTTTGCACCGATGGGAAAACTGTTTCGTTTGATGATATGAAGGACCAAATGAAAGATCAACCAGTTTCCACTTATGATTTTTTCAAATCCTGGAAAAATGAAGTTAAAAAAGAGGCAGACGAGGCTAATTTCGTTGAGGATAAAAGCAAAAAATGGCAGATGATTTTTACCGTTTCAACGGTTTTATTTATCATTGGTTTTTTAACTGCTTTAAGTTACATTCTAGGCTTTCCGATGCCTATTGGCGGCCTCTTTAGTGTATATATTTGGTCCGGAATTTTTTTAGGTGCATTTTTATATTTTATTGGACGAATTTTTTTACGCTGGTCAAAATCCGCTGAAGTTGAGGCAAAAAAATGGTTGGCATTCAAAAAATTTATAAGTAATATCGCGAGTTTTAAAGACGAACTTCCCCAAGCTGTTGTCATCTGGGAAGATATACTGATTTATGGCACGGCATTAGGCGTCGCTAAGAAGGTGATTCAAAATCTGCCTTTAATTTTAGCCTATGCTCATACAACAACTTATCCGTACTGGTATTATTCAAGCGGCGGGACCGGTTCGTTTACCGGTTCGTCGGGACTGGGGCTGGATTTTTCAACCAGCTTGTCGCAAAGTCTTACCTCTTTGAATACGGCATTTACATCTTCATTTAGCAGCGGTGCGGGAGGCGGATTTTCGGGGGGCGGCGGGGGAGGTGGAGGCGGCGGGGGAGGCGGAGCAGATTAAAAAACCAGATCAATAAGCTGAAGCAAAGTTAAAGGATATTTTCGTGCTGGACAACGAAATTATAAAGGCCGTTTTCTGAAGTTTCTGAACATGGACAAGAGCAGTAATTTGCTTATCATAAAACCCATAACTGATCCTCCAGCAATATCCAAAAGAAAATGACATTGAAGATAAATTCTTGATAGAGCAATTAAAACCGCAACTAAAAAATACCCCCATTTCCTTTTTTTGTCAAATTCGGCGAGGATAGTGGCCGAAGCAAAGGCGATTGTCGCATGCCCGGAGGGAAATGAGAAATCGGTACCGCAAAGAGTTGATGGTCTAGCCCGTCGGAAAATGTCCTTTAAAACAAAAACCGCAAGTAAGCTGATTGCTATAGAAACCAAAAAATAGATAATAAATTTTTTATCGATTTTTTCTTCGAAGAAAATGAGAAGAATTATAATGACAATCCAAATCGGAAGTGAGTTAGTCCGGATCGATAGGAAAGAAAAGAATTGATTAAATAGCCAATTATGGGGAATCAATCGATTAATAAATTGGGTTAATTGTTGATCAAAAGTCAGTATAGATGAAAATATCATGAGCATAGCCTTTTTTAATTGTCTCAAATTTTTTAAGACTTTTAATAGGATACATATACGAAATGACCGAGAATTTTTTAATTTTTAATTTTAAGTTTTTAATCACTTTTTCCAGAAACCAGGGGGAGATATAAAGGAAGATTATCAGATTTGATATTTTAGATTTAAGATCTATCTTAAACATATCAGCCCATACGATTTTTATATTTTTTTTATTCGGGTGAAAAAGATGACGGATATTCAGGATGAGAATAAGAACGGGATTTATTTCGACGGCAACAAACTGCGTATTTAATTTTTTTTGTTGAGCCTGCTTAGCCGTTGCAAATATAACCGATCCATCACCAGCACCCAAATCATAAATAATTTGATTATTTTTCAGGTTAAAGCTTTTTATAATAAGAGGAATATCACGCTTATTGGTGGGAAAGTAGGGAATAGGTGAGAGTTTGTGAGAGGAAAAGAGAATAATTACGATAAAAAGAGTAATAATAAACAAAAAAAGAAAAATCATGTTGTTTCATATTGTACCATTTGACAAAATCTTTATTCTCTGTTACAAATAAATCCTAAGTGGAGAATCATAGTCTTACAAATATTTCCCCACTCGATGGCCGGTATAGCGATACGGCAGCCTTTCTCAAAAATTACTTCTCAGAATATGCGCTTTTTCATTACAGAGTTTTTGTTGAAATAGAATATTTATTGGCATTCTCGGATCTCAAAATTATTCCAGTTGTTCAAAATAAACTGAAAACCCAGTTAAAGAAAATATCTGAAACATTTAATTTAAAGGATGCCGAGAAGATTAAAAAAATAGAGGTAAAAATTCAGCACGACGTTAAGGCTGTTGAGTATTTTTTACAAGAAGAATTTAAAAAAAAGGGTCTTTCCGGGCTTTGCCAGTTCATTCACATTGGTCTGACATCTGACGATATCAACAATCTAGCTTATGGTTTAATCCTTAAAGACTTTACAGATGAAATTGCCATTCCGCGACTAAGTGAGTTAGTCAGGCAAATTTCGCAGATTGCTATAAAGTACAGAAATGTTCCGATTTTGGGTCGTACTCATGGTCAACCCGCAGTACCTACGACTTTTGGCAAGGAGATAAGAAATTTTCAGGAAAGGGTCCAACAAAAATTAACTCGACTCAAATTAATTAAAGTAGAAGGAAAACTAAATGGAGCGGTTGGCAATTATAACGCTCTGGTTTTTGTTTATCCCAAAATTGATTGGATGAAATTCAGCACCAAGTTTTTAAAAAAGCTCGGGTTAGAACCAAATTTATTTACCACCCAAATCCTTCCGTATGATAACTGGATTAAACTTTTTCAGCAATATTTATTAATAAATGGAGTGATTATCGACCTGGCCCGCGATCTGTGGTTTTATATCCTGCTTGAGGAGTTAAAACTTAAAAAAAAAGAAGAGGAGGTTGGTTCTTCGACTATGCCGCAAAAAGTCAACCCGATCGATTTTGAAAATGCCGAGGGTAATGCAGAGATTGCGAATAGTTATTTTGGGTTATATCAGCAAAAACTTATAAGTTCGCGCCTACAGCGAGATCTCTCCGACTCAACTGTCAGGCGCACATTTGGCGAGGCTCTTGGTCATACTGTTTTAGCCTGGCAAAGTTTAAGCAAAGGTCTGGGTAAAATCGAAGTTGATGAAAAAAAAGCTGAAAAGCATTTAAACGAACACTGGGAAATTTTAACTGAAGCGGTGCAAACTTATTTACGATCAAACAATAGACCAGAAGCTTATGAAAAGGTTAAGACATTTGTGCGCGGCAGAAAAATGGCTAAAGAAGATTATTTATCACTTCTAAAACGACTTGGAATTGATGATCAAAAGTTAAAAAATTTAACTCCTCAAACTTATTTGGGGACAGCGAATAATTATGATTGAATTTGTCTTCGGTTCACAGTGGGGAGATGAGGGTAAGGGAAAGATTGTCGATCTTTTAGCTGCAAATGCCGATTTTGCGGTTCGTTTCCACGGTGGAAATAATGCCGGTCATACTGTAATTTCCGGAGGAAAAAAATTCCCATTTCATCTTTTGCCGTCGGGGATTTTAAACAAACATGTTATCGGCATAATTGCAAATGGAGTCATTCTTGACTTAGAGGTCTTACTTTCGGAGATCAAATCGGTTGAAAACGCAGGATTCATTTTGAAAAATAAACTGCTTGTGTCACCGCGTTGCCATATTATCATGCCCTACCACAAAGCGCTTGATGAGGCATACGAAAATGCGCGGGGAAAAAATAAATTGGGAACAACAAGAAGAGGTATTGGTCCAACCTTTTCCGACAAAGTGAGCTATAACGGAATCCGTATTTATGAACTTTTGTCGGAACACGATTTTGAAGAAAAATTTATTTTTCAAGCACTGATTAAAAATAAAATTTTAAAACTTTTTGGCGTTAAGCCGATTTCAATAAATAAAGAGCTCGCTAAATTTAAAGATTTGAGGAAAAAAATTCTTCCTTACGTTAAGGACACGTATGAAGTACTAAGCAAAGCTATAAAAGACAATAAAAGGATTCTTCTTGAGGGAGCCCACGGCGTCATGCTTGACATCGATTGGTCACCTTACCCGTATTCGACTGGTTCAAATGTTATAACTGGAGCAATAAATAATGGAGCAGGAATTCCGGTGCAAAAAATTGATAGAGTTTGGGCTGTTGTTAAGGCTTACACCTCAAGAGTTGGCGGAGGACCGGTCCCAACCGAACTACACGGAGAGATTGCCGATAGAATACGTACGGTTGGACAGGAATACGGAACAACAACCGGTAGACCCAGGCGGATAGGTTGGTTAGATCTGGTTGCAACAAAATTCTCTTGCGAAGTCACTGGCAGCAACCGACTGGCAATAACCAAGCTTGATATTTTATCCGGGCTCACTCAAATAAAAGTTTGCGTTGCTTATGAATTAAATGGAAAAAAGATTCCATATTCAGCATGTGGGTATAATGAACTAGCAGATCTAAAGCCGGTATATAAAGTTTTTAAAGGCTGGAGTGAAGATATAAGAAATATTAAGAAATTTGCAGATTTACCAAAAAATTGCCAAGCTTATCTGCGTTTTATCGAATCTACGCTTAAAGTTCCATTGGCAATTGTTTCCAATGGACCGGAGCGGGAAAGTTATTTAAAAGTTTAATAAATTGGATATGTTAGTAATAAAAAAAACAGGCTTAACTTTTGACGATCTTCTGTTAGTTCCGAAAAAAACCGCTCTTGTTTCTCGTTCGGATGTCGATTTATCGACCTATTTTACGCCAAAGATAAAACTTAAAATTCCGTTTGTTTCAGCTAATATGGATACGGTGACCGAGTCGGCTATGGCGATTGCTTTAGCAAAAGAAGGCGGTATCGGGGTTATTCACAGATTTTTAACAATCGAGCAGGAAGTCAATGAGGTTAAGCTGGTAAAAAAACAGGGTTTAAAAGTCGCGGCCGCAATAGGTATTTCAGACGACTGCAAAGAACGGACAGCGGCTTTAGTGAAAGCCAAAACCGACGCTATAGTTATCGATATTGCACACGGTCATAGCGCATTTTTGCTTTCGGTTTTAAAGGATTTGGTAAAAAAATACCCCAAGGTGGAATTTATTGCCGGTAATGTCGCGACCGCCGAGGGAGCAGCCGAACTGGTAAAAAACGGAGCCTCTTCGGTAAAAGTCGGGATCGGACCCGGGGCTTTATGTACGACTAGAGTCGTTACCGGTGCAGGTGTTCCGCAAATGACCGCAGTTGACGACTGTGCAAGAGCCGTTGGAGCTAATGTTCCGATCATAGCCGATGGCGGAATTAGAATGTCAGGTGATGTCGTTAAGGCTCTGGCGGCTGGAGCTTCAAGCGTTATGATCGGCGCTATGTTCGCCGGTTGTGATGAAAGCCCCGCCCTGACAATTTATCGAAATAACAGAAAATTCAAACTAACTCGCGGCATGGCATCGTTACTGGCCAATTATGACCGCCAGAAAAATGAGGGGAAGATCCGGAAAGATTTAAAAGCTTATGCTGCCGAGGGTGTTGAAGCGATTGTGCCGTACAGAGGTTCTGTGGTTGATCTGTTAAAACAATTCTTAGGCGGAATACGTTCGGGTTTTTCCTATTGTGGTTCAAAAGATATTAAAGAACTTTGGGAAAAAGCTGAGTTTATTCAGATCACGCAAAGTTCGCTTATCGAATCAAAGCCGCATGATGTGGAAGTGTTATAAAAGGCTTGACAGTAATAAAAAATGTGTAATAATAATATATGGGTGTCAGCCAAAAAGACATCAAAAATTAGATCGGCCACTGCGGCCGATTTTTTTATAAGTTAAAGAGGCTTAATTATGTCAGCTGAACTGAAAGGAATTGATTTAACAACTTTGACTCCGGAAATGTTTAAACCAGGTGAGATTTTAATTCATAATAAAGATGTAACAAAAAGATTGAAAGAGCTGGGTCCTTATATAGCCGAAAGATTTAAAGGTCAAAATTTATTAGTAGTTGGTGTATTAAAAGGAGCTGGAATGGTTACTCACGATCTTATAAGCGAAGCTGAGGAGGCCGGTTTAGATGACGTCACCTTAGACTATTTAACTATAGAAAGTTACGGCAGTTCAACTCAAAGTTCTGGCAATATCGGGTTGGTTTACGATTTAAACCCCAATACGCAAGTCGTCGGAAGGCGTGTATTAATAGTAGAAGATATTGCAGACACCAATAGAAGTCTTGCTTTTTTGCAAACCCATATGCAAAGCAAAGGGGCCGCTTCTGTTAGTATGTTTACTTTATTAGAAAAACCATCTAGACATGAATTTCCTTTTGATATAGATTATGTTGGTTTTAAAATTGCAAATATCTTTGTCCAAGGTTACGGGTTGGATTATCAACAATATGGAAGATTTAAGAAAAACATTATCGTCGGTCCTTTTATCCCACCAGGCAGATGATACGTTGATACACTAGCAGACTTATAATTTATTGTTGTGCCGGGGGAGGGAGTCGAACCCTCATGAGAATAAATCCTCATAGGTTTTTGAGACCTACGCGTCTGCCATTCCGCCACCCCGGCTTATTCGTCTGCTCCTTCATTGCATTCAGGACTAACTCGCAGTAATGCTCACATTGTTCGCAAACTGTGAGTTGAGCATTCCGCCACCCCGGCCGTACACAAATTATATCAGCTGAAAATGCTCTTGACAAATTTTCTAAAAGTCTTTAATATCTTTATTTCAGAATATGAAAATTCTGAAATTAAAATTTATAAGACAAATGATCCGCCGAAGGGCGGATTTTTTTTATTTCTTATTTATTCAATTATGATTGATAAATTACAACTTTCCCGTAAGTCTCCCGAAGATATAATTGGTGCTGCTGATAAAGGTCAACTTAACAGTTTAGCAGTAGCAATATTTTGTGGTCCCGGTTCTCCAAGACATATGACAAAGCATCCTCTGATTTGGCAACACGACGCTGGCGAGTTGGTAGAGATTGAGGACTGTCGGAAATGTGGATCTTTATCTATATGTCAGGCAAAACCATTATTTAGGTTTTAATATGAATATTCATTTGAAAACGAAATTTTGTGGAGTTCTTTTTTCAACTCCCTTAGTGTCGCTTTCCGGAATTGTGGTTGATATCTCTGGTAATACCAGGTTGGCAAAGTTTAAGGGCATCGGAGGAATTACAACTAAGTCGGCTAGTATTTTACCCCGGGAAGGACATCCGATTCCGCGTATCGCCAGTTTCGGGGCAGGATATTTGAATAATGTCGGTCTGCGAAATCCCGGCATCGATAAAAGCGTTAAAGAGCTAATCGAATTAAAAAAAACCACAAAAAAACCAATAATCGCCTCGATAGTCGGTTTTCAACTTCAGGAGTTACCAATCCTTGCCCAAAAAATTGCTGCAGCAAAACCGGAATTTATCGAGCTAAATCTTTCTTGTCCCAATGTCGATGATGAGGCAGGAAAACCAATCGCTTCCGATCCATTGCTGTCGGCGATTGCTGTTTCCGAAGTAAAAAAAGTTGTTAAAAACATTCCCATCATTGCTAAATTGACCCCGAATGTTGTTGACATAAAGAAAGTTGCGTATGAAGTTGAAGAAGCAGGAGTTGATGCGATTTCAGCTATAAATACGGTCGGCCCCGGCATGCTGATCGATTTCAAAAGACGAAGAGCGGTTTTAGGAAGCAGGGTAGGCGGAGTTTCTGGTGCGGCGATCAAGCCGGTAGCTTTACGCTGTGTCAATGATATTTATAAAACAGTTAAGGTGCCGATTTTGGGTATGGGAGGCATTGAAACCGGTAGGGACGCTCTAGAAATGATTATGGCCGGAGCAACCTTGGTAGGAGTTGGGTCTGCAATCTATAAAGGTGGACAACAGGTATTTGATAAAATATTTTCCGAGATGCAAGAACTTTGCCAGGAAGAAAAAATCGGGTCATTAAAAAAAATTAGAGGAATTATTTAACACCTATGCCGTTTAATCAAATTCTCAAAGAACTTAAAAAAGTTTTTAGTCATGTCGAAGAAAAAGATGTAAAAATATTCATTCAAGAAATTATAGCTGCCAAGCGCGTTTATGTAGTTGGCGCAGGTCGTTCTGGTCTTATTGCCAAAAATCTGGCGATGCGTTTAGTCCGCGTGGGTAAAGATACATTTGTTGTCCATGAAACGGTCAATCCCCAGATGAAAAAAGGTGACCTTTTAGTTGTAATATCGGGATCTGGGGAAACGAGCGATATTCTTGATGCTGCTAAGGTGGCGCGTGTCATGGGAGCGCGTGTTATAAGTTTAACTGCAGACAGCCAATCTCCAATTGTAAAAATTTCTCACACAACTATTGTCATTCCGAGTCAGATCCCCAAGCGTCTAGGTCAACACTATTATCTGCGCGAATTAATCGGGGTACCCGAACGCTCAGCGATAAAATCTCTTTTTGAAGTTTGTGCTCTAATTTTTGTCGAGGTAGCAACAAGTAGGATTAATGGAGAAAAATAAAAAAATGGAAATAATAACTCATATTATTAACTTTCCCGCAGACTCGAGAGAGGCGAGAGTGCTGCACGGAGCTTCCGCCACAAGTTGTGATACATCTTTTGACACCTGCGGACAGTTTAAACTTTCAGGTCGGCAAGTTCTTAAAGATGTACTAGGTTCAACTAATTTTGATAATATCGAAATTGGAAAATGTAAAATCACCGGATATGCATGTTTAGCCATGGCAAGAAAAGTTACAAGTTCCTTAAAATGAAAATATGAAAAAAAATGTGGTTGATATTCTAAAACAAGCCGGTGCGATTATTACTAATGATCATATTGTTCTGGTTTCGGGCCGTCACTCAGACGCCTACATTAATCCTGACGCGCTACTACCACATACTTTAGCCTGTTCTCAGGTCGGAAAATTATTTGCAGAGCTCTATAAAAATGCCAACATTGATGTTGTTGTAGGTCCAGCTTATGGAGGAATTATTCTGTCTCAATGGGCCGCATATCATTTATCCGGGATAAAAAAGAAAGATATTCTGGGCCTCTTTACTGAAAAAACACCCGATAAAAACCAAATCTTTGAACGCGGTTTTGACAAACTTGTTAAAGGAAAAAGAGTTTTAGTAGTTGAAGATATCGGAACCACTGGTGGTTCAGTTAGAAAAAGCGTTGATCGGGTTAAAGCAGCTGGTGGAAAAGTTGTTGCCGTTAGTATAATGGTTAACCGTGATACAAAATTAGTGACATCCAAAGCAGTCGGTGGACCTTTGAAATCTCTTGCAACCTTTAAAATAGCTTCCTATGAAGAAAAAGATTGCCCTTTGTGTAAAAAAAATATTCCGGTAAATCCCAACTTAGGACACGGAAAAGAATTTTTAGAGTCCAGACGAAGAAAATTATGACTTTTCAGCAAAAACTCGACAAAATCGTAAAAAAAAACAATTCTTTGGTTTGTGTTGGACTGGATTCTGATATTGATAAGATTCCGGAAAAAATTCGAAACGGTGAACATTCACAAACTACATTCAACAAGACGATTATTGATTCTACCCACGATCTGGTTTGTACCTACAAACCAAATACAGCCTTTTATGAACAACGGGGTAAGGGAGGAATTGAGGCTTTGAAGATGACCTGTGATTATATCAGGGAAAAATATCCGGAAATCGTTATTATTATTGATGCTAAACGGGGCGATATTGGAAATACTAACGAAGGTTATACCAAATTTATTTTCGATTATTTGGGTGCTGATGCAGTTACACTTCATCCATATTTGGGAAAAGAAGCTTTGGCGCCATTTTTTGAACGGAAAGATAAAGGCTGCATCATACTTTGCCGGACATCCAACAAAGGAGCGGGGGAATTCCAGGATTTAATAATAAACGGCAAAGAACTTTACAAAATTGTTGCAAATCGGGTTGTCAAAGACTGGAACTTCAATAATAACTGTTTTTTGGTCGTTGGTGCGACATTCCCTAAAGAGTTGAAAGAAGTTAGAAAAATTGCTGGCGACATGACGTTTTTAGTTCCGGGAATTGGGACACAGGGAGGGGACGTTGAAACAACCGTCAGAGCAGGGCTTAACTCTAAAGGGGCAGGAATGATTATCAACTCGGCCCGAGGAATTATTTTTAGCGCTAATCCGAGAGTTGAGGCGAAAAAACTGCGTGATGCGATCAATAAATATCGTATATAATAGTGTCTTATGCAAAAACAACTTCTAGAGATTCTTTCTCTTATTCCGAAAGTCCAGTATGCCGACCTGCGAATTGTCGAAAAGAAAAACCAGAATATCGAAACGAAAGACGGTGTAGTTGAGGCTTTGGCGTCATCTACAAGTTTAGGATATGGAGTTAGGGTTTTGGTCACCGGCGCTTGGGGATTTGCTGCTTCCTACGACTTTTCCAGATCCGGAATTGAAAGGACTATTAAAAAAGCTGTTTCTATTGCTAAAGAATCGGCCAGATTTAAAACAAAAAATGTAGTTTTAACCAAACAAAAACCAATAAAGGCATCGTATAAAACTCCGGTAAAAGAAGATCCGTTTAATGTTCCAATTAAAGACAAAATAAAATTATTATTGGAAGCAGATCGGGCCCAGCGGGTAAGCCCCGAGATCGTTATTTCCCAGTCCTTTTTTTCTGCCAACTCGGAAAAGAAATGGTTTGCCTCGACCGAAGGGTCGATTATTGACCAGGAAATTATTTGGACAGGAATAGGTATAGAGGCTTCTGCAGCAGGCAATAGCGACTTTCAAAATCGAAGCTACCCAAACTCATTCCGAGGTCAAAATCAAACGAGAGGTTATGAACTTGTTAGGGAATTGAAATTGATTGAAAATGCCCCAAAAATTGGCGAAGAGGCGGTAAAACTTTTGCGGGCAGACCTTTGTCCAACAGGCGATTTTGACATTATTTTAGACGGTAATCAGGTAGCTTTGCAGATTCACGAAAGTTGCGGACATGCCTCCGAATTGGATCGAGTTTTCGGTTATGAAGCCTCTTATGCCGGTACGAGTTTTTTGACCGCTGAAAAATTAGCAAATTTTCAATACGGTTCAAAAGCTGTAAATATAACAGCCGACGCGACAATCCCGGGCGGATTGGGAACGTTTGGCTATGATGATGAAGGAGTAGCTGCGGAGCGTACATTTCTTGTTAAAAACGGGTTATTTTCCGACTATCTGACCTCAAGAGAAACGGCAACTGAGCTTGGGGAAATTCATCCCGGATACAAAAAAGGAAGCACAGGTGCGATGCGGGCTTCATCTTGGGATAGAATTCCTCTTATTAGAATGACCAATGTGAATCTGGAGCCTGGAAATTGGAAGCTGGCTGATTTGATTGCCGATACGAAATATGGAATCTTTATGTCAACCAATCGTTCCTGGAGTATTGATGACCGCCGTTATAACTTTCAATTTGGTACAGAAATCGGCTGGGAGATAAAAAATGGCAAACTGGGGAAAATGCTTAAAAACCCTACTTATCAAGGAATAACGCCCGAATTCTGGAACAGATGTGACGCGGTTTGTGATAAAAGTCACTGGGAAGTTTGGGGAACGCCGAACTGCGGCAAAGGCCAACCTCAACAGGTTATGTATACAGGCCACGGAGCGAGTCCTACAAGGTTTAGGAAAATAAAAGTTGGAGTAGTCAGATGGTAGGAGAACAAAAACTCAAACAAATAGCTAAAGACGTTTTAGCCTTATCAAAGGGAGACGAAACGGAAGTTATTTTAATGGTTTCTGAAAATGCTTTGACGCGTTTTGCCAATTCCCAGATTCATCAGAATATGGAATGGGAAGATCTGGGCATATCTGTACGCGTTATTTTAGGCAAGCGAATCGGCGTTGCGTCGGGAAATAATTTTGCAAAAAAAGCCCTGGAAGATATAGTCGAGAGAGCCACAGAGCTTGCGAAACTACAAAAAGAAGACTTACATTTTCAAGGGTTGCCTAAGCCGCAAAAAATTCCAAGACTGAAGGAGCGAGTCTATCGTTCTTCGGAAAAATTACGGGCCGAAGTTGTCAACGCAGTAATTCAGCAGGCCAAGAAAAAAAATATTATTGCCTCCGGCGCATTTAGTTGTCCGATTACAGAAATCGCCGTAGCCAATTCCCATGGCATTTTTGCTTATCATAGCAGTAGTGCGGCCGATTTGTCGACTATTATGTTGGGCGTGACGTCAACCGGATTTGCTTCAGACGTCGGTCCAGATCCAAAAAAAATTAATCCGGAAAAGGTTGCAGACACAGCTCTCAATAAAGTAATAAAAGGGGAGAACCCGATCGATGTCGCGCCGGGAGACTGGGATGTTATTCTTGAACCGCAGGCAGTTTCCGAACTCATGGCGTTTTTTTCCTGGCTTGGGCCCAATGCGCGCATATATTATGAACAGGCAAGTTGCTTATCGGGAAAACTGGGGAAAAAAGTCTTTGGCGAAAATGTTTCAATAATTGACGACCCTCTAAACCAGGATTCGATGCCGCTCCCATTCGATTTTGAGGGTGTGCCAAAAAAACGATTAGAGATAATTAAAAACGGCGTTTTGAAAAACTTAGTCTACGACTCATATTATGCCAACCGCTATAAACAAAAAAATACCGGTCACGCTTTGCCCGCTCCAAATACCGCAGGTCCGATCCCAATTCATCTCACAATGACTCCAGGTAAAAAATCCATAAAAGACATTATTGCCCGTACGAAGAAAGGCCTTTTAGTAAGCAGATTATGGTATGTACGGGTTTTAAATACCAAGCAGTTGTCTTTGACCGGAATGACCAGAGACGGAACATTTTTAATTGAAAATGGCAAACTGCTGGCCGGGGTAAAAAATCTGCGCTTCAACCAAAGCATTCCCGAGACATTTAACAATGTTTTGGAGGTCAGTCGGCAGATCGAACCGGTAGCCAGTTTTGAGGCAGAACTCGGTATTTCCCGTATGCCATACCTTAAAATCAAAAACTGGCATTTTTCCAGCGGTACCCTCTTTTAGAGTGACTATTGATTTTCTTTAATTTTTTTATAAAATAAGTCATATTGCGAAATCTTACTAGAGCTAATAAATTAATTGGAAATATTGCTAAAAAGCATAAAGAGATTACTCCTATCTCCCTAAAAGATATCTCGCTCTTCGAAAAATTTTTTAAAAAAGAACCGCATACGTATGGCAATTCTTGGACTTATGTAACCCAAGGTATGTATGGAATAGGACCATACGGTTTGGGTTATAAATATTATGACGGTAAAAATCTTTCCGCAGTCTGCGTTTATCCAAAGTTAGAGCACCCTAATATATTTTGTTTTTATTGGGTAAGACCGATGGGGAATCAAATCCTAAATATTATTGATGAATTTTCCAAAGATTTGTTAAAAACAAAATCTATGCCAACCTATGTAAAAAAAATCTTTAAAGAACAATTTTTATTTCTTAAAAAAAAAGGTTTTAAAGATCCAGCAAAGTTTCCTTGGTATTCTAAATGCCCTTTGGAAGACGATTCGTTACCCGAATTAATTGTTGATATTGATCTATTATTGAAAGAAATTAGTACTAATAAAAAAAGTAAGAGATTGAAAAGGATTATGAAGAATTATTTATCATTTCCATTAGAACATGAGGTGAAAATTCGAGATATAAATAAGACAAATTCAAAGAAAATATGGAAAGCAACGATTGATTTTTTTGTATATAGAAAAGAGAACCCGAATGAGTATATGATTTCAAGAGAATACGATTTCTATAACATGATTTTCTATCCCTGCAGAAACAGATTAAGAATGGCTAAAGAAATAATAATAGGTAAAGAAACAGTTGGTTTTTATAGCGCTGAGATTCAATCAGATAAAACCGCAGGAATATATGGTGTAATTTTACATAGGTATAAATATAAAAATTTAACAGAATACGCTATGATTGATGCTTTTCTTAATCTTAAGAAAAAGGGAGTTAAGTATATAAATCTAGGTGGATCAGAATACCAAGGAGTTGAAGATGCAAAACTTAAATATCATCCTTCTATTATTCAACCAATGTATTGGGCGTGTTTATATTAGATCTTAAGAAAGAAGATTCCACAATAAATCAAATATGGACTTAAGTCCTTCAAACAAAGTTGGATTAGTGATACTCACTCCGAGTGGTTCATGTTGTTTATAATCGATAAGAGCGACAGTATTTTTGAACAACATAAAATCCATCTTTGAAACGTGGGTATTTTTAGGTAGTCGTTTACTATGATAATAATTTGTATTTAATGTTTGTAAATATGTATGCTTTTCGCTATCTTTATCTAATATTTCCCACATTTTTAAACCTTTTTTTATCGAATCGCTGAATTTTCTTTCATTTTCTGGAAATGTTGAAAGCACCTCATCAATATTAACAATTGACCAAAGTTTTTTTGTCTTAGAGGTTTCATCGTAGAGCCTTTGCAATTGTTTTTTTCCTTGGTAATACTTAATTTCCATAGTTCCTTTTGATTGTTGAGTACGTGCTGTTTTTTGTAGCATGTTGAGAATTTCAGAATAGCCCTGTTTAAGATTTTTGATATCGTATTCTTTTTTTTCCACAAGATAATATAAATATCTTGGTTCCTCGGGAATAATCTGCCGGCGCGATCCTTTTATACTTTGAATAACTAATCCTTTTTTGATAAGACTTTCGATATTGAAATGCGTTGTTATCCGCTTAATGCCGGTATGTTCGGAAAGATCCATAACCGTTGTAGGTCCGGTTTCCAAGAGTCCTTCATAGAGTAGAGCCTCTATTTCCGTAAGACCGAGCTCTTGTAGGTAGTCGGTGACTTTCTTCATAATTCGACTAGATTATACCAAAAATTTTGTTGTATGATGGAAACTGTTAAATTTGTATAACATGTTTTCTAGGTTCGACAGAGTCAAAGTGTTTTTGTTAATTGACATGTTGTTTGATTAAAACAACAACCGCCTTGACAAGAATTTGCTAAAGAAGGATAATATATCTGGCTGAAGTTAAATAAGAGTTGACAGACGTAAAGATTAAGTTTATTATAATTTTTACCAACAGAATTGCATAATATTTTGTTGATATTATGACAAAAACGGATAGTTTTATTAAAAATGATGTTCTTAAGCTTAATACTCAAGAAACGCTGCCGTCCGCCCTGTCAAAATTAAGCACTTCGCATGATGCTGGTTTTGTTTTTTCCGATAATAATGAATTTATGGGAGTAATAAACCCCTATTATTGCTTAATAAAATCTTCCTATCCGAGTAATGCGAAAGTCGAGCATTGTCTTTACCATCCTCCGCACGTGCATGCTTCAGATTCGATCACGAGGATTGCCAGATACTTTATAGACACTAAAATTCATTATCTTCCCGTATTTGACAATCAGGAGAAATTTCTCGGTATTGTTTCAGCTCGTCACATAATTTCATTATTTAAGGATTATTCCGTTTTTAAGGTCAAGATACAAGAAGTGTTACAGATGAAGAATAAAGCTTTGATAACGATATTTGAAGACGACCCAATCAATCACGCAATAAACATATTTAAGAAAGAAAAGATTTCAAAACTGGTCGTGGTCGGAAAGTCCCTCAAATTAAAGGGAATTCTCAGTTATTATGACCTTATTTCCTATCTATCCAGACCAAAAGATTCGCAGCATCGGGGAGAAAGGGAAGGGAATAAAGTAAGTTTTTTCCATCTTAAGGTCAAGAATTTTCAGAAAAATTATGTGCTTACTTTGACTCCAGATAACCTAGTTTCGGATGCTATGGACTTGATAATAGAAAAAAAAATTGGGAGCGTTGTCATAGTGAACGAAGAGCGTTATCCGATTGGAATTATAACTACCAAAGACCTCCTCCGTTTTTTTATTTCCAAGAATATCGGAAAGCGAATTGAGGTCGTGAGTCAAAACCTTACACCGGAAAACCGCCGCACCTTGGGCGGTTTTTTTGATGGGCTGTCAGCCTGGGTCAAAAAAGTTCCCGATGTTAATGGCGCCCGTCTTTTTGTGAAAGAAGAGAAGGGAGGAAACCTATTCAAAGTAGTTTTATCCTTATTTTTCAATCACGGTCAACCTACCGTCATTGAAAGAGAAGGAAGAGATCTTCGTTTTGTCCTCAAAGATGTTGAGAAAAAAAAGAATTGATATAATTTCATAATGTATGAAGTTTAAAAAACTCCTGTTTCTTGCAATATTATTACTAGCTTATCTTTTTCGCTTCAATAATCTGAACTGGGATTCCAATTTTCACCTCCAGCCAGACGAGAGATTTTTAACCATGATAGGGTTGGCGGCTAAAATACCAACCAATCTCAGCAATTATTTTAATTCTGGAGTATCCTCACTAAATCCCAGCAATATCGGATTCAAATTTTTTGTCTATGGAATATTGCCAATCACTTTTACCAAAGTTGTCTCAATTATTACAAATCAGCAGACCTATGATCAATTTACGTTGCTTGGAAGACAGCTTTCGGCATTCAGCGATGTTTTAGTTCTTATCGTGGTTTACAAAATAGTAGAGATATTTGAAATAAAGTTAAAGCTTAATAAATCAGTCAAATTTTGGGCAAGTTTTTTTTACGCCGTTTCGGTTCTTCCAATACAGTTATCGCACTTTTTTACTACGGATTCATTTCTAAATTTTTTTTTGCTGCTATCCTTTTATTTTTCGTTAAGATATTGGGAGAAAAGACGAGATAAAAACCTATTCTTAAGTGCAGTTTTCTTTGCCTTAGCTCTTGCAACAAAGCTTAACGCAGTTTTTATTTTGCCTCTTAATCTTTATTTTATTTTGATTAATTCAACTAAAGAAAAGAAATGGAATTTTTTAATTCGAAACCTAGTTGCTTACGGGTTGGTATCTTTTATTACGTTATTTATTGCCGATCCATATTATTTTTCCCAAGATTTCATAAATAGCATTAAAGAATTAGTCTCGTTTGACAATCCAAATATCTGGTATCCGCCCGGCGTACAATGGATTCATAAAACACCAGTTCTCTTTAGTCTGATCAATCTTGCAGTCTTCGGAGTTGGAATACCTTACTTCATTTATATAATTCTAGGAATAATAAAAATAATTAAAAATTTTAAATTAAAAATTAAAAATTTAACCTTGCCTATTATCTTAGTTTGGATGGCCCTTTTTTTCCTTTATCAATCGACTGTTTATGTTAAGACAGTCCGCTATTTTATTTTCCTCTATCCGTTTTTAGCAATTTTTGCAGCTTTTGGTGTTGTTACATTATTAAAATTTTTTAAAGACAATTTTTTTATTAAAGTTGCGATTGTCATTTCACTTCTGATCTGGCCGGTTATGTTTTCTTCCATATATTTACATGAGCATACAAGAGTTACGGCATCTAAATGGATT
This sequence comes from bacterium, assembly GCA_021796235.1. GTDB lineage: Bacteria > Patescibacteriota > Microgenomatia > UBA1406 > GWC2-37-13 > JAJYOJ01. The sequence goes on from JAJYOJ010000002.1 coordinate 79,554, forward strand.
TATCAAAATTTACCAGATAACAGTTTGATCTTAAGCGAATCCTGGGACGATGCTTTGCCATTGCCGGTAGACAATATTTATAACAAGAGGTTTACTATAGAAGCTCTTCCGGTTTTTGATCAAGACACCCAAGAAAAATGGGAGGTCATGAATCTGATGCTGAAAACTGCTGATTATTACGTCTTATCATCCAATAGGGGATGGGGGAGTATTCCTACGGCGCCGGAAAAATATCCATTAATGAGCAAGTTTTATAATGACTTACTGGCCAATAAAACACCTTACAAGAAGATTGCGGAATTTACATCTTATCCCCAATTTAAAGTTTTCAATTTTCAGTTTAATTTTAATGATGACTGGGCAGAAGAAGCATTCACTGTTTATGATCACCCGAAGGTAATGGTTTTTGCGAAGCAAAAATTTGTCTTACTTAAAACAGAGGGAAGAACTGAAAAATAATAAGATAAAGCTGAACCTCTCATATTTATCGATTTTTCTGCAAGTAGAAAAAAAGCGATGCAGACTCTGCTGCCGGCACATTTTGCTTAGTTATTTCATTTATTTTAGCAACAAAGAGGTCATTCGACCAAAATTTCGGAAGCAAAACCCATTTACGCAATAAGATATAACTGACTAGGGAATATGCGGACAGATAGTGAGAAAGATCAAGGAGTTGCGAATTTTGTTTTGCTAGATATCCGACTTCCTTAATTACACGAAAACCTGATCCTTTAAATAACTTTTTCCAGTTATTTTGCGATAAAAGGTGATAGTGTTTTTGTTTTTGACGCAAAAAGTTGAGATATCGTTTCCCAAAGAGTTTTCTGCCAACCAGGTAATCTTCCCATTTGTCGGTCATAACAGTTGTAAGCAATGTGCCGCGTGGTTTGAGGATTCTCGCGATTTCTTTAAGCGAATTGTTAATATTAGGCACATGTTCGAATACAGAATTAGAAATGACAGAATTGACGCTACAAGTTGGAAGCGGTAAAACCGAACCGTCGTATCTTATTATTTTTTTGTAACAATTAAGCTTTTCAGCTTGCCTGAGACGTCTTTCATCTTCAAGATCAACTCCGAAATCCAAGGTTTTTTTAAAACAGGAACGACTAAAAAAGCCATCGCCACAGCCAAAGTCAAGTATTGGCGGTTTTAAATACCGACTATATTTATGCATCAAATAGGCTTCTTGAGGTCTGATAAAGGAAAAAAAAAGAGGACGGTTTCCAAGATATTTTTTAATGTAATATTTCAGCATAAAATTTGTACGTTTTTTGAATATTGAATAATTTTTTGGCGTTAGCCATTAATTTTCGGCTGCTGAATTGATTTTTATGGGTTAGAACTTCCTCAATTTCGGTTGCTAATGCCTTGGAATTTTTTGGCGGTACACTTTTTCCCATTTTGGTGAGATTAATTGGAATACGTACTCCCGGCAAATTGCTCGCGACGACGGGCGTTCCCAAAAGCATTGCTTCGGCCTGAACCATTCCAAACGCCTCGGTGCTGTTTAGCGATGGTAGGACCAAGAGATCCAGTGATTTATATAATGCTCCTAAGTCTTTTTCTGCAACCTGGCCAAAAAAAATGTGGGGGATTTTTTTACTTGCCAAGAGTTTTTTTATGTAAAAAAAATATTTATCTTCTCCCGCTACATTTTTTCCCTGCGGACCTGCAAAAACAAGAACTGCATTTCGCTTAGTAGTTCTTAGATTGGAAAAGGCCTCAATAAGAAAATCAATGCCTTTTTCCGAAGCGATTCTGCCGACATAGCCAATCCAAATATTATTTTTTTTAAGCTTCTGAAAAGAAGTTAAAGATTTTAAATTAACTTCTTTTTTTTCGATGGGGGGAAGTACGGTTTTTATCTTCATTTTGAAGAACCTTCCAAAGGAAACGTTTTCCATATAATCTGGATGACCTATTATCAAATCACTTAAGAAGAGCTGAAAAAAAACGGAAGCATTAAGGAATAGAGCAACAAAATTCGAAGGTAAACTTTTCCCCAGTTTCACCTCGCAATGAAAAATTATAATTACTTTTTTTCTTAAAAGCTTACTCAATATTACCAAAGGTAACCCTTCGAAATTAGGTACATTAATAACAAGAATATCCGCTTCTTTTATTTGATTTAAAAAGTATAGGAGAGATTGGGGCGAAATGAAGCCTTTTGAAACTTTAAAAAGGAATGGCATTCTAACAACCTTAATTTTATTTATATATTGACGCGGGGGCAGGGAGCTGTCGAACCGGAATGTTAATACCGTTACGCTATTTTTTTTACTTTCGTTGTTTAATATCGTATATAAGTATGTTGTCATTCCGGATAGGTATGGGGTAAAATAGGTAGAGAAGACTAGAATTCTTTTCATCGCAGTTTTGCTAACGCTTTCTTAAGTGTAGGAAATTTATTAGGATATCGTATATTACGGTCAAAAATGTTATAAATCCAAAAAATTTTTGCTGCTAATTTTTGGGCTGTTAAGTATTTAACAATATCCCAGTTATCTTCAACGAAAACATCTATTTTTAGTTTCTTAATCATCTTTTCCTTAAAAAAATGAGGTTGTTCATTGGTGTCATTATAAAACCATCCGGTAAAAAGATTATCCGGGTCAATTTTTTTTTGCCAGCTTTTGAAATCACTTTTTAAAAATTCATAGCGTGCCGAGATAATATAAACCTCGATGTTCTTGTTGACAATAAGTTTCTTTATATCGTTGAGACCTCCAGCCGGCCAGATACTAGTTCGATGGAGAAATAACCAAACTGTTTGTTGCAGTTTATCGGCTGGATAGTGAAACGTATATTTTTCTTTAGGAAAGAATATTTTTTTGAAGAGAACAATAATCGGTCGTGCAATGCGAGCTGGATTATAAAGAAGGACGCCATCAAGATCGAGGCCAACACGCAATGGTTGTTTTTTCACAATTCATAAATTATACTAAAACGTATGCTGCCAATCCTTTTAGATCTGGGATTTGTCAAGATTTATACTTTCGGGGTATTTTTGGTACTGGCTTTTTTCTGGGGCGCGTTCCTATTATGGAAAAATATAAGGCTGACTTCATACAAGGAAACTGACATTTTTGATGGATTATTTATCGCGCTTTTTGGCTCCCTGTTTTTAAGTCGGCTAGTCTACGTAATTTTAAATTTTAACAGTTTTGGATTTGATATTTTAAAGATCATTTTGATTAACGGTTATCCAGGACTATCTTTATATGGCGGGATCTTCGGCGGCGTGATTAGTCTCTGGCTATTTTTTTATTTAAAAAAAATTGATTTTCGAAAGATCGTCGATTACTTTGTAAGTCCAGTTTTCCTGGCCCTTACAATCGGCAAAATTGGGAGTTTTTTTTCAGGGGCAGAGATTGGTACGCAGACGAAATTGTTGCTGGCTGTTCATTATGCCGGATTCCCAGGGAGTCGTCATCTCACGTCGTTTTATGAGGCACTCTTATTTGCCATTGCTGGATATATTTCCTACAAACTTATATACGAAATAAGGAAGGAGAAATATGAAGATGGAGTTGCTTTTGTTTTCATGCTCTGGTATATTAGTGCGGTTGTTTTGCTCTTTGATCCTTTATACGAAACTCATTTGATAATTTTACGGCTAAATTTTAATCGTACAGTTTCGGGAGTTTTACTCTTGACAACTAGTGTTTATTTCCTATATCATTTTAAGAACCTAATTTTAAAAAGAAGCAAACTTATTATTGATTCAATAAAATTATATGGCACAAAAAATATCGCAAGAATTACTAAAAGATCTGCGAGGAAAGCTTCTTCTGACAAAAGCTAAAATTGAGGCGCAGGTTGAAGGATTGAAGAAAGATGATCCTTTCGCCGATCCAGATCACGCATCGGATAACGCTGCCGTCGATACCGACGTGCGTGAGGAAGTCGGACATGAGACGATTGAAGCGCAGATTAAAGACTTACAGATAAAGCTTGAAAATATTGACATGGCTCTGCGTAAAATAACTAAAGGTAAATATGGGATTTGTGAGAGATGTGGCAAGACTATTCCTATTGCACGTCTTAAAATTCTTCCTGAGGCGCTCTACTGTGTGGACTGTGAAGAAAAACTGCGCAAATAGCCTAAACCTGTTATACTAAAATTTAGTATGACTGATATTTCCTACAATCTTCTCCTTGGCGCGTTGCTGTTTTTTACATTTCCACTGATAACGGGGTATTTGGCGGTAAAATACAGGCTTTCACCGCTTATTGGTTACATTGCGGGAGGAATTTTGCTTAATCTTTTTTTGGGACAATTATTACCGCAGTCATTTGTTACTAACTTTTCAATGCTTGGTCTTGTGCTTCTGGTTTTTACAGTTGGTTTGGAAACCAATCTCGGCATGATTCGTCGTTTTGGCAAATTCGTGCTTTTAGGAGGTATTTTACAGATAGTTCTAAGCGGTTTTGCCATAATGATCCTGTCTTTTTTATTCAACTTCACTTTTATCGAATCGTTATTTTTCGGTTTTGCTTTTGCTTTGTCTTCGACGGCAATAGTCAGCAAGATTATCCAAGAGACCGGAATAGAGGATTCGCTGTTAGGCGGGCTGGCAACCGGCGTTCTTATCCTTCAAGATCTAGCTTTCATTCCTATCTTGATTGTTTTTTCTTCTTTTGATCATCATACAAGCACTTTTGATCTAATAAGGGATATTTTTTTCAATGGAATAAAAGCAACCTTAGTGTTAGCAGTCGTATACTATTTTGGTTTGCAGATAGTTCCGTTTGTCTTCAATCGAATTGCCAAAATATCGCGTGAAATCCTCAACCTTCTTATGATTGTATTTATTTTAGCTTCTTTAACGCTTTTCTCTTTCTTTGGACTATCAAGCTTGTTGGCAGCTTTCATGGCCGGAGTTTTAGTCGGGCAGACACTCGAGCACTATCATATTTTTTCGGAGATAAGACCCCTTCGCGATCTTCTCTTAATAATGTTCTTTGTTTTCTTAGGTCTTACGGTCAAAGTTGGCTTTGTGGCTACGCACCTTCTCCCGATACTGCTTTTTACAGTCGCAATAATTCTTATCAAAATGGTTATCGTGCTTTTAATTTACCTATTTTTCAAATTCCATTCCCGCACAGCTTTTTCGTTATCTGTGCTTTTGTTTCAAATAGGTGAGGACGCCTTCATCTTGATCTATCAAGGTTTATTAATTGGCGTTATTCGGTCGGACAGTTACTATTTTGCCATCACGTCGGTTCTTATAACTTTGTTCTTAACTCCGATTCTTATCCATGAGAAGGATAGAATGTATGGGATTATTCGCAAATTCATTAAAAAGTATCTTCCTTTCCTGGAAAATTTTATAGCCTACAGGCTGGATAGAGATGTTCCAAATATTGATGTTTTGCCTTTAAAAAACCATATTGTGCTTTGCGGTTATGGCAGGGTAGGGAGGTATATAGGGCAAGCTCTAATGTCTTCCAACATTCCGTTTATAGCTGTCGATTACAACTTTCATGTGGTAGAGCGTGCCAAAAAGGAAGGTGTCACTATCATGTATGGAGATCCAACTGAAATAGATGTTTTGGACTACGCCCAATGCGAAACTGCAAGTATTCTTATCTCAGCAGTTCCGGAACGTTTTTCCCAAGAGCAGATCATTTTTAATGCCCGTAAATTAAATCCTAAAATTATCATATTTACCCGTGTACACCGGGAAGATGACCACTTAAGGATGAAGGATTTAGGTGTTCAGGTTGTCGTGCAGCCGGAGTTTGAAGCTTCTCTATCGATAATAAGGAGGGTTCTGCATTACAAAGGTTTATCTACAGATAAGATTAGCTCTGAGATCAAAAGGTTAAAGGTAGAGCACGGGATGCTATGATAATTAAATCAAAAGGCAAGAATAACAGGTCAAAAAAAGCCTTAAATATAGGATTTATACTTGTTGTTTTCATTATTTTGATAAGTGTTATTAACGCGTTACGCTCCTCTTTGTTTTTCCAAACCAAGGATAGAATAAATCTGGTTTTTTATCAAAAAATTCCAGTTCTTTATTCATTGGGCCTGGTTGACAACGTCAACTACAGTATAGTCTTCTATCCTGATCTTCAGATGCTTGTTCCCGGCGGCTATGGCAAATATAGAGTTGGGGCATTTGGTAAGCTCGTCAGTCTTGAAAAAGATCCGGAAATTTTCAAAAGAACATTCTCCTTGGCGACAAGTAGTTTTGTCAACTTTTATTTTTATCCAAAGAGCCCTGATATTTATTTTGGAAAGGGTTCGGAAAACGGTTTAAAACTACCAACCTTGTCGCAAATTTTTCTTGAAAACTCAAATGTCAATTTTTTTGATCGAGTTTACATCTTTCTACTTTTTTGGGGGAAGACAACCGGGTCATTTCAAATAATTAATCAATTACCTATAGTCAACGGTGAACAATTTGATGCAACAGAGTTTGCTAATCGCTATACGGGTTATTTTTATCGAAGAACCTATAGAACTGAAAGTCAAAACGTTCAAATACTTTATACAAACGACTATAATACGGCTGAAAGTCTTTCAAATATTTTGGAGGGAAATGGTATCAGGGTTGGGGATGTGAGCCAGCAAGATTCAGGTAGCTCGGGCTGTGAAGTTTTAGAAAACTCCCAAAATTTTTCAAAAACTGCTTCCGATTTGAACCGGTTTTTTGACTGTCCTTTAAAACCCGGGGACACAGGCGCTTATGATATAATTTTAAAATTGGGTAGTCTTGAAAAGACATGGAAACTGCAATAATTTTATTAGGAATTCTAGTAATCGCATTTATCTTATCTCTGCGATCGATGAAAGATTTTGCCATACCTAAAGAGGTTAGAAGAATTCTTGAAACGCGGAAAATTAAAGGAACGATAGTTTTTTTAAGAGGCAGAATTACTCATTACCATAGATAAAAGTCAGGATCATTCCTCCTCATCCTCGTTTTCGTCTTTATCTTCTGGTTTAAAAGGCATATATTCTTTTTCCTCTGAGGTTAGTGTTTCGGCAAGTTTTTCTATATCGCTTTCGGTAAGCTCCTCGCCGTCGGAAGTGTCATCCTCTGGTGTATTTAGTGTGACCTGACTAATGCTTTCGCCAATTTTTTGCGGCGGGAAAGAAAGATATTTGGCTACTTTTTTACCTTTTGTTTCTTCTTTAATGAATATGATTATTCGATTAAGAGCCGCTTCTTTGATGTAGGCGTTATATTTACTTTTGAATTTCAAAAAAAAGAGAAGCCGTTTGGAAAGATCGTCGGGCAGACAACCAATATAGTCCTGATCGGTCGTTCGTATCTCAACTCGACGTTTTTTGGGCCGAAGTATTACTTCCTGGCCGATGATAAGTTGGGCCAAAATATTTTTTTGACCTATGTTTACGAGGGCGACCGTGCGTGTTTTACCGGGAATTTCAAGGAACAGGCTTGGGCTTAAAGATGAAGAGGTAAAGGCCTTCTTTTTTGATTTCTTTAACTCAAGTATTTTTATACGCTCAAGATTTTCTTTGGCAACATTGTTGGTCGGTTGAATTTTAATTACTTTGCGGTAAATTTTTTTAGCTTTTTCCCATTCACCAAGCTGCAGATAGGCAAAACCCAAACGTAGGTGTGCACCCAAATTGTTTTTTTCTAGATTGATAACTCTCTTATTTGTGTCAATTGCTTTGGTCCATTCCAGATTGATTGCGGCATTTACTGCGATCTCCTCAAGTATGTTAATATCCATAGTCGTATGTTACAGTATATTTTAATTTAGTTGGTTGTCAAGTATAATAGAGACGAAATGTCAGGTCATTCTAAGTGGTCACAGATTAAGAGAAAAAAAGGGATAGCGGACCAGGCGCGCGGTAACCTTTTCTCCAAACTTTCTCGCATTATTACGCTTGCAGTTTTGGAAGGCGGAGGCATTACCGATCCAGATAATAACGTGAAGCTTCGTTTGGCTGTAGAAAAAGCCAAACAATCCAATATGCCAAAGGAGAATGTTTTACGCGCGATAGAGCGGGGAGTCGGTCCAAATAAAGCCATGATCAAAGAAGTCGTGTATGAAGTTTTTGCTCAGGAAGGTGTGTCCCTTATAATTTTAGCTACATCTGACAATGTTAATAGAACTTTAAGCGATATAAAAAATATCTTGGAGCGAAACGGCGCGAAACTCGCCGGTCAAGGTTCTGTGGATTATCTTTTTCAAAAATGCGGTTTGGTTACATTTCATAAATCAAATACTTCGGAAGAGAAGGTTCTAAATTTTGCCGAGAGATTAATGGCGCAAGACATTGATCAAGATAACGAACTTTATTACGTTTATATACCTTTCGAGGCTCTAGGACACGTCAAAGATAATTTGAATGGATTGGTTCCAGACGTTGTAGAACTTGATTACAGGCCAAAAGCTAAGATTGAGGTGAAAACTTCGAGCGATGCCAAAAAAATTCTTAATCTTGTAGATTCGTTAGAAGAACTAGACGATGTCCACAAAGTTTTTGGAAATTTTGATATTCCCGATGAAACAATTCAATCACTTGCTTAAATTCATAGAAAAAAAAGCTGTAAAGATTGAGAAGCGGCTGCGTTTCGCTTTATCCTCTTTGTGTTTGGCGCTCCTACTGCTTTTTTCAACTTTCTTCTATTTTGATAAGGCTTTTATTTTTATTCCATTATTGGTGGTAACGACATATGTACTAACGTATTTTTCGGTTTTGGAAGGGATTCATGACATTGAATGGTTTACCTTATTTTTTATGCCGATCGTTGTCTCTGTCTCATTTTATCTTTTCTACTTTCTTTTTCCGGTAAGGTGGTTGACGAGATTACCATTTATCGTGATTTATGGAATTTCGACATACGCAATTCTTTTAACGGCAAATATTTTTAACATCGGGGTAGAGAAGAGCCTTCAACTTTATCGAGCTGCCTTTTCCGTTAATTTTTTTTATCAAACGGTGTGCAGTTTTTTACTTTTTAATATTATTTTATTTTTTCGTCTAAATTTCTTATACAACGCAATTTTGGCGGGGGGAATAGGGTTTTTGTTGGATATTCATCTGTTTTGGACATTAAAGCTCGATAAAACAATTGAGAAGCGACTTTTACTTTTTGCTTTCCTTATCGGTAGCGTAATTTTTGAAGCAGCATCTCTAATGTCGTTTGTGCCCATTAACTCCACAATATTTTCTCTTTTTTTGACCGGGATCTTATATTCCCTAAGCGGGCTAAGTTACAGCTACCTTGACCAACGGTTATTTAAAGAAACGATTCGTGAATATTTAATTGTGCTCGGATTTATTTTTGTAATCACATTATTATCTATAAGTTGGTAAGTTCTTTATGTAAATCTGCCCGGCGGCGAGTAGAGAACAGGGTAGAGGCCCAGACTAGATGGGTAAGGGAAGTGTACGGACGTGAAGTATTTATCCTATAGTATATTAAATACTATAGGGTATTAAATAAATGTAAGAATCCGGCTCCAAACTTAATATTATTAGTTTTAAATCGAGGCTAATTTAATAAGTTTAGTAAGCTACTACGCTCCAAAGTTGAGTATCACTCTATGTGGATAACTGCCAGGATTTGAGGCTAAAAATTAGAATTTAGATCTGTATGACGCTCTAAATTACATTCATTCTTACATTGTTTAGCGTTCTAATTTATTAAAATTTAGCCTCAAAAATTATATTTTAGACCAATATTATCTTCTAAACTTAATAGGGTTCTATTTCTCGTGCGTTCCTTATGTGCTATTTCTTAATAATTTAGCCTCGAAATCGATAGTTTAGAGCAATTATATGTTCTAAATATAACGACGTTTCTAGCCTCAATTTAGCCTCAAAAAAAGAGTGCGAGAGAGGTTAAAAAAAGGTTGAAATAACTGAGTTATAACCGGAGAAAATAAAGTTTATTCACGTCATGTTAAGAGAAGAGAAAGATTCTGTTCTCTCCTAAAATGTAGTAATAAAAAATAAAAATACCCCAATCGGCAGCCGGCTAAAAAATGAAATACAACTCCGGGAGCAGAAGCATGTATAACGTCGTAAATTGTATCTTTTACGACGTCAACCGTGGCTAGTTCCAGGCGAGTGGTTTAAAATTAGAAATTAATAATTTTAAATTTATTTAAAAATAATTCATTTCTTTCTTTTCTCCCCTAATTTATCTCTCTGTTATCTTCAGAGATCCGGGGTCCTTTTTAGCCCTTTAAAACCTGCTAACTCTCCCCCGGATTCCGCCTTTTTTAGCCTTATAACAATCTAATTCTTCCCTATCCCCTAAAGAATTGCTAGATTGGGGAGTGCTTAAAAATAAGCCAACATAATTATTGGAATGATAATCAGGCACTTGATACGGGCTAACTTTAATATATAATCTATCTATCGTGCAGGAAGGATACAGTCCAGTAAAACAGGCTAATTTGAAACAAGGTTTAATCGACAGAGCATTAAATATTATTGCCAATTCAGTTGAGATGGATTTCCCTCAGGATACATTACGTCAGACCGCTCTTCAAATAGCCTCCGGTATTCCGGTCATACTTGTTTCCAATCATCAAAGTCATGTTGACGTAATGCCTTTAGCGGTTATTGCTAATCAGGTCAGAAGAGCCGCCAATGATTATATCTCTACCGGTAAATACCCTCGTAAAAAGGCATTTTCTCATTTCTTATGTCCGATGGCCTCTTCGGTAGTGACTGGTGGACAGACGCAGGACATCACAGCCGGATACATCAATACCAGAGATTGGTTATTAAAAAACGGAATCGTGACAGTGCCGGTCACTCGTGACAGAGACATAAAATATTATGGAGGTCAAGGACTTCCGCCAACAATCGATTCTATGAGAGCTCTTTTAACCGCTTTTAAAGATGGTCACGGATTAGCTATAACTATTGCCGGTACCGTCGAGGAAGGCAGGCGGAAAAAAGGTGGTCGCTCGGGAAAAAGAATCGGACTGAAGAAGCTCTCTAGCAAAAATTTGCTGACTGAAACTGTCGTGAGACAACATGCGGCCGGTATTAATACGTTGATTGTCCCAATTGCCATTTCGGGCACATACCTCTTATTTGATCCCGATGAAAGAAAAGTTACTTTATCTTCGGTTAGAACTTTAGTTAGAAATTTAGTCCCTTTCTCTTTAACCAAAGCTACGACTGTTAAAGTAGCACAACCGATAATGACCGAAGAACTATGGGCAGATGCACCGGAAGATGAGGCAGATCTTCATACTTTTTTGAATAACCGTTTATTGGTAATTATTGCTAGCAAATTACCTCCTGAAGCACGGGGTGAATTCGCCAACATGGTTTGATTAAGATAAGTGTCAATATTACACTCCTCTTCGCCAAGCTAAATATTTTTCGTAAAGATAAGTTAAATAATATTTTGGTGAGATAATGAAATCCTGCGTTGCTAAATAATCGAGCTGTTTTCCGCCGAAACCTTGTTTAAAGAGAGTTAAACCAGTCCAAGCTTTAGGAGTTCGACCCGGTTCGTGTATACCCCAAAAGTTATAAAGTTTACAACCACGTTTTTTGGCTTCCTTGATTGCTTCCCACTGAAGCAAATACGGAACCGGAATTTTGCTGTGGATCGAGGCGCCCTGATGATAAAAGGAAGTTGTTTTTGTAAAAATAATTAAAGCCGAAGCTAAGGCGGTGGGTGTCGAGGCGTCAGGGCTCCTGGCAGCGCGCAGATCAGGCGATATTCGCCGCCTGTCAAGCACTGACGGGAAAGACGAAGAGACAGGTCCAGCCGCCCCAGTCCTTACTTTACCAAATAAAAACAAGGCATTTCCGGTTTTATTAAACGCGTCAAACTCGTTTCTGATGAATTCTTCTGAAAACGGAATAAAAGCTTCACGTTTAGTCGTTTCCTCATAGATTTTGTAAAAATCATGGACGGCATTTTTGTCGGTTCTTTTTTCTATAGTTACTCCATCACGGTCGATCCTTCTAATTAGATAGCGGGTTGTCTTTCGCATGTCTGCCAAAAGTTCCTCTTCTGATTTTTCAAGCGGCAGGACCCACATCCGTTCGGCATGCATATATATTGGTCCTTCTTTAAACCCTAAGGCTTTAAAAATTTTTCTATTTGTTTCCGTAGCTTCGAGATTAGGCGCAATACGAATGAACGAATAGTTTTCCTCCCGAGCCAGTTTTAAAAGATAGTTTTTGAAAGCGCTAAAACAATTCTGAATTGTTAGCGGTCCGTATGGAACAAACAAAAAATTGCCCCGCCGAGTTTTCATCTTTTCAACCAAAGCGATGCCAATGAGCTTGTTTTTGTCATAGATTCCCAATCGTAATATTTCGTAGCCTTGAAGTTTTTCGAACTCTCCCCATTCCCAAGACTGAAGGAATATAGGTGATCCGGCTTCTTCAAAAAAATTTTGCCAGATTTTTTTATCGGTAACCTCTTTGATTTTCATAAGACGTCGTTTAATGTTTTTACTACCTTTTCAGCTTCTTTGAGCGAAATATTCGTCGGTAAATTAATTATTTTTTTGCTTAGTTCTTCAGCGACAGGACAGTTGCCTTTTTTATACCCTACCCTATCGAGATTTAGGGCAATAGGAGCTACAACTTGCTCATACCAATTACCTAAAAAGATATTCTTTTTAGCAAGCTTTGCTATTATCTGATTGCGATTTGCTATTAACAGTGGGTATCTAAGCAGGGCCCCTTCATAGCTATTGCCAGAAAAATAATGATTGTAAAGGCTGACAGTTCGGGCTCTTTGTTTTTGTGCACGTGATAATTTATCCAACTGATTTAGTAAAAGGATTGCAAAAGCGTTTGGATAGGCCTTATCGAGCCAGTGGTCAAAATTCCCACCCTTTTCTTTAGTGGTTATTTCAGGAATTAGAAAGTTTAATTTAAGTAATATTTTATGAATTATTTTTCCCAAATAAATATAATAGGTTTTTTTAATAAAATAGGTAAGGGGTTTATAAAGGAGAGCCCGGAAGATAAATAATTTAGAGGGCATATTCAAGTTTATCGTTAGCGGTTTTTGTGAAACAACTGCTCCACCAAACACCGAGGAAATAGCCTTCGAACGCCCAAAAGACATTAATAAATATGAATTCCCGATTTGCGATTTACGATCTGCGATTTTATCTTTATTATATCCGTGCGCTATATCTTCAATTAGCACCAAGTTATGCTTTTTGACAACGGAGTGTATTTCCGCTCTTTGGGCCGGTGTCAAACCAAAAGTATGTTGGAGAATGACTACTCTTGAGCTTGGGCCTATCCGTCTTTCCAGTTCTATAGGGTTCATTGAAAAAGTTTTTTTCTCGATATCAACGTAAACGGCCTTTAAGCTATTTGCTAGTATCGGCAGTACAACGGCTTCGCAAGTAAAAGCCTGAATCAAAATTTCACTATTTTTTGGCAGTCTCATAGTTTTAAGGAGGTGAAACAAAGCAGATCTACCGGTTAAAAAGAGAGAAACATTAAGATTTGGGAAAAGAACCTTTTTGAGCTCATTTAACTCTTTTCCCGTCTTCCATCGCCACGGTTGCCAGAGAAGCTTAAGGCTTAATAACGCGTCATCCAGCTCTTCATTTGGAGCAAAATCTGTGCTGATCATAAGTTTTAGGGTCCTGCCGCGGCTCTCATTCCCGTCGATCCTCACTTCCGTTGCGCGCTGCCGGGATCCCTTTCGCCCGCGCCACCCTTCAAATATATACAGGGCTCTGAAACAAATCAATTTTATAATTTTTAGTTCCAATATTTAAGTCGAAGTCTTCCCCATAAGAAAGTACAAGCCGGTCATCCGGGATTATTCCAAAGTCTCCTTGGGAGCTTGTAAAATTATTAACTCGCTGCCATTCGATCGAAGGATCAAGGGGAAACCAGGAGTCATCCGGTAATAATATTTCAACCCAGACGTGCATGGATAGTGAACGGAATGTCAATGAATCGATTCTTAATTTTGTCAGAAAAAGTTTGGAAAGGCTTGGTCGTAAAAGATATCCTACAACTAGCCGAGACGGTATGTTGACCGATTGTAAAAGTGATAATAAAAGAGTTGAAAAGCCACCACAATCTGTTGTCCTCTCCCTCAATGCCTGTTTATATGTATAAAGTGCTTTGTTGGGTTTGCCGTAAGTCAAGTACGTTAAAACAAATCGATAGATGTTTTTTATTGTCTTAGCGAGCGATTTTTCTTCCCCGACAATTTTTTTTGCTAAACGTTGTATTTGCACATCCTTACCATTAATAAACCGATCGGGATTTGTAATTCTTGAATATTCGTTTATTTTAAATGTTGAGTCAATCGTCTGATTGATCGAGATAGCTTTGTGATTAAAATTGATGCAGGCATAATGTTTAACGTCGTTTAATGTAAAAGATACGATATCATTCCCCCACTTGTTTTCTTTGAATCTTTTATACTTTCTTGGTTCAATTTCCAAACTCGTTATTTTTTGATACTGATTGGTTTGAGGAAGTGAAAACAAGACATACTCCCCGGCTTTTTTAGGAAGCTCGAGTCTAAATTCTAGTTGAGACATTATGGCGATAAAAGGAGCGTCTTAAATTGGTCAAATGACGTAATGGAAAGTTTTTTTCCGTTTAAATAAAAGGTTGGCGTTGCATCAACTCCGGCTTGCTGGCCGGACAAGAGATCATTATTTACCTTATCTTTGACTTCTTTCGAGTTCCAGTCTTTTTGGAACTGATCAACATTCAAACCAAGCTGTTTTGCGAAGGAGACAAAAGTGTTTTTATAGTTTGGATCATTTTCCCATCTCTGTTGATTGGTAAAAAGCAAATCCGCCATTTCGAAGTACTTGCCCTGCAGTCCGGCAGCTTCGGCGGCATAGGCAGAATCATAGGCTTTATCGTGAATTTGATAAAGCGGAAAATCGCGTTCCACAAAAGTTATATTTTTGATAATCTTGGAATCTGCACTGCCTGAAGCTTCCATCTGTTTTAAAAATGCATGAAACTCCGCACAGCTTGGGCACTGAAAATCCGCATACTCAACCAAAATATTTTTTTTATCTGGCGACCACTCCACATGATCGGTTGCGTTTATTACGCTAACATTGGGATTTACAACCGAAGAGGATTGTCCGTTATTAGTTAACTGGTATGCAACAAATAAAAATCCGACTATAGCGATGGCAGAAACTACAGTTATTAATATTTTGTTATTCATAAATAATGATTATATCAAATACTGATTAACCACTAGCTGAAGTATAATATCGGAGTGCAAATTTCCAAAACCAGCGAGAAATTAAAAAAATAAGCACCGAAAAAAACAATAATCCTGAAATATCACCTAAAAGTACCTTATGCAAAAGCACTTTAGTCGGAGTGGCCATGATAAACGTTAAGGGCACAAGAAAAAAAAGAAAATAGTTCTTTATTTCATAAACCATTTGAGGCGGAAATTTGCTTACACTGCTTACGTTATATAGAAGATCGATCAGGTTGGATAAGCGTGGATACCAAATAAGCGTGGTTGCAACAATAAACCAAAAGGAATAAATAAGAACTAAACCAAAGAGGCCAAGAACCAAAAAACCGATTATATTTATTGCAGAAACGCCGGTATGAGTAATAATCAACATATAAATAAGCACAGCTGTTCCCAGAAGTATTCGGAATATGCCGGCAAAATTAATAATCCAAAGGCTTAAACTAAACTGGGAATCAATTGGTTTAACCAATATAGTATCGAGTTCTCCGTAATCTATAACTCGCGAAAGACGACCAAAATTTCTGGCAAAAATAAAGTGAAAAATCCCCCAAAAAAAAGTGTAAGCAGCAGTAAGAATTATTAGCTCATCTCTTGTCCAGCCATAAACAGTCTTGGTTTTTGAGGTTAAAAGAAGAATTAATATAAATTGTAAAGACGACCAGACAATTGCACCTGCCAACCTACTGTAAAAACCACCTAAATAGGCAGTTGTTCTTGAAAGATTCATATCAATGATTTTTTTGTAAACGCGCAAATATTTTCCTAGTTTCATTGTCCGATTGCCGTAAATTTTTTAATGCCAGCTGACCAAGCCTTCTTATAAACAAGACTCAAAACAAGGAGCCAAGCGAATTGAATAAATATTACATTCAGAGCTTCTTGGTTTGTTAAACGACCGATAAAAGCGATGACCGGGTAATAAATCATATAGGCAAAGGGCGAAAGGTTAGCTGCGACTTTAACAAACGATGGTAAGAGTACGACCGGCATTGCAAATCCGGCGAGAACAACCTGGGCAACCTCAACAACATCAAAGATTCCCCACACCTCAACTATCCAGAAGGCCAAAAGTCCCAGTATTTCTTTAAAGGTATTGGATAAAAAAAAACCAAGTACCGCAATTATTACTGCCAATGTCAAGCTTACGAAGTTATTGGTAATTGTAATAAATTTACTAAAAAAGAAATAAATAATAACCAGAACAATTATGCCGTATATTCCCTGAAGCAACCGATATGGCATTTCCTCAAAAAGCTTTATCCAATAATAAGGAAAAGGTTTAACAAGATAGCGTACGAGTTCTCCTTTTTGAATGTCGTACTCAGAGATATCTTCTTCGATATGGGAAATCAGGAAGGCGCCGGCGATTGCCACTAAAAAATAATACGAGGTAATTGTTGAGATATTCCAACCCGGAAGTATTTCTTTATTGCTTGTTAAGGCACCGCGCCAGAAAAGAATCATAACAAGCGGGTTTACAAAAGTCACAATGAACCAGATTAAAGAACGTAACCGTTGTTCAAAAACATGCTCAAAATGCAGAAATAAAATTCTAAGGTAGCGCATAGCTATTTTTGTTTCCCGGAAAAAATCTTGCGTATAACGTCTTCAATTTCAGGATTTTCAATATTGATGTCTTCAACCGGAAACTCTTCTAAAAGCTTGGCAGCAACCCTTTTTACCTGAGCAAGAGAAACCGTTAAGGTTACCTTAGGAAAATCATAAGCTTCAATTTTTCCCAGTTTTTCTAGTTTTTCACGACTTACCTGATCGGAAAAAACTATCAAAAGCTGTTTTTCCGGTGAATATTTTTTGACAACATTTTCTAAAAGTCCATCATAAATTATTTTTCCGTAACTAATTATGATAACTCGTTTACAAAGCTCTTTTACATCATCCATATAATGACTGGTTAAAATTATTGTTGCGTTGAAACGGCGGTTATATTCACGGATGAAATCGCGCAGTTTTTTTTGCATAAAAACATCAAGCCCAATTGTCGGCTCATCCAAAAAAAGCACTCTAGGTCGGTGTAGTAATGATCCAATCAGCTCCATTTTCATGCGCTGTCCGAGCGATAATTTACGGACCTGGACGTTTAAAATTTTTTTTACATCCAGAAGTGTCGCCAGCTCATCCAGAGTTTCGTTAAATTCCGGCGTTGGTATTTCATAGATTTCTTTATTGAGGAGAAATGTTTCGACTGCGGGAAGATCCCACCAAAGTTGGTTTTTTTGGCCCATGACAATTGCCATCTGTTTCAAATAAGCGTCTTTTCTGTCATATGGAGTAAAACCTAAAACTGAAATTTCACCACTTGTTGGCCATAAGAGACCGGAAAGACATTTTAAGGTTGTAGTCTTCCCTGCTCCGTTGGGGCCGATAAAGCCCACGAGTTCGCCTTCATTTATCTCAAAAGAAATGGCGTCGACAGCTTTTGTTTCAAAATATTTTCGATTAACCAAAGACTTTATTGACCCAAAAATTCCAGGTTCTTTTTTGTAACTTTGGTAAGCTTTTACAAGACGTCTAACCGTGATTATGGCCATAAGACCATTATAGCTAAAATGCTCGGGAATTGATAAAATATAGCTGCAAAGGAGAAGTCGCATAGTGGACGAGTGCGTACGCCTGGAAAGCGTATAAGACCGCAAGGTCTTCGCGGGTTCGAATCCCGCCTTCTCCGCCCTGATTTGGAGCGTCTCAGCGACCTGAATACTACCATTAAACAGCTCGCTGGGGCTTGCTCAAAATCTTGGGATTCAAGACTTTTCGGTTTTACATCCTGGAGAAGGAAAAAGAGAAAAACACCTGAGAATCTCTTTTTCCTTCTCCTTTTCTTTCAAACTGTCATGTATTTACAAAATTACTCTCAAAAATAGATAATCCTGTAACAGTTGGAAAAGACCGCTATAAGGATCCACTTACTTTATTTCCCAGACAACACGTCCTTCTTTCAGACGTTGCACCGGCCGAAAGCCTACCAGAATAAGCCAAAGAATTATTTGTTTAGCTTCCATATAGAAAACCTCCCTTCATAAATATATTTTAAGTAATTCTTGTCAAGTTTTTTTTAAACCTTCTGAAAAGAAAGCTAAATTATTCGCAGTTCCCGGTTATGAAGAATGAATTTGGTTCTGATAACAACCATGATTTGCTGTCGCTCCTCCGGAGTTCCGGCTTTGAGAATATGGAGAAGGTATGATTTTGCCATTTCTGGCGATAAGGTACCAGAAGCTACTGATACCTCCGCCTCTTCTTGCAGATTGCCGGTTATATATTCCTGATGAAGCACTTGCGTTCTTAATGTATGGAACCGCTCAATCTCTGATTTGATGGATTTAGATAGCAATCGTTCGTCGATTTTAATCTGGTCAATATGGGAAATCAACTGTTTAATCAAGTCTGCTTCGGTGATGTACGGTTCTTCACAATCATAATCAATGGCTCGGGCACAGTGGTAATAGATATGTTTTGAGTACCCGTTATATTTAAGTTTCTTAAACTTTTCCTCAGCGGTTACACTTCCTCCGCATGATCCACATTTGCAGACGGATTTAAAAGGAAAGATGTTTTTGTGCCATTCCCTGGGAGGAACTATTAGTTGATTTTGAACTTTATTAAATATTTCTTTTGTTGTTAATGGTTGATGTTTGCCGGTATATTTCATTCCATTAAAGGTAAAGACACCGTAGTAAAAAGGGTTCTTAAGGGTAGCATAAATACGACTTAATGATAGTTTCTTTCCATTTTTAGTAGTAAAGCCTATGGTATCAAGCCATTTCTTGATGGTTCTTCCCGAATGACCACGGTTAGCTACCCTGTGAAACATTTGGGTTACAACTGGTCCTCTCTCTTTATCTATGTCAATCCATTCAATACGATTATTCTCCATAATGTTAACGTAGCCTAATGGCGCTACGCCCGGTCTCCAACCCATTTCACATTTGGCCCGTAACCCTCGTTTTACATTTAATCCTTTTTGATCATTCTCGAGTTTAGCTTGACTACAGAGAATCATAAGGAGGAACTTCTCATTCGGGTTATTACTAAATACCTGAGAATACGTTTTAATTTGGAGCAGCTTGTTTTGGTCCATAAGGTCAACTAGTCGTCCTAAGTCACCTGCGTTCCTACTCAGTCTGTCTGGTGCCCAAGTCAGGATACCTGAAAATACTCCTTTTTCAATATCAGAAATGAGGCTATTGAATATCGGTCGAGCGCCTGAAGCTTTGGCTGAATGGGATTCTTCCCTGATTTCTTTTATCGAAAGATTGTCTTTTTTCGCCAACTCCAACATTTCTTTAATCTGAGAATCGATTGACATGGCCTGCCGCTCGTCAGATTCGCTACTCTTACGAGCGTATAGGCAGAATTGGAGCTTTCCAGTAGTATTATCCTGTATCATACAGGTACAAGGTATCGGAATGGATTGTGAAGTCAAGGCGGAAATACTATACGACTAATGTAGCAAAAACTTTCTATTTTGCCGCACGTAATGCATTGACTATAACTATAACATCAATACATTCTTGAATAACTGCTCCAACAATTATTGGTATAAACCCAAAAGCCGCAAAAATCATTCCTATAATACTAATACCTATACCAAATACAATGCTTTGCATCGCAATATGAATTGTTCTTTTCGCAATGGCAATAACCAAAGTCACGGATGAAAAATCTCCTCCCAAAAATACAATATCTGCAGCTTCTGAAGCTGCAGTATTTTCTTCATGACTAAAAACCATACCGACATCAGCTGTGGCTAAAGCGGGAGCGTCATTGATACCATCACCTACCATTGCAATAATTTTATTTTGTTTTTTTAATTCTTCAATTCCGTTCTTCTTTTCCTCAGGATTTAAATCCGCTCTTACTATTACTTCCTCACCTAATTGTTTAACTATATTTTCTGCTGCTTTTTGTTTATCTCCGGTAAAAAGATACAACTTCAAGCCTAATTGCTGTAAACGCTTCATGATTTCACTTGAAGCTTCTTTTAACTTATCTTCAAATACAATTATGGCAATTCTTTTATTATTGCTTATTATTTGCATTGCCATTCCTGTATGTTCTTTTATTTTGGAAAGAGTGTAAGAAATTCCATCAACATTACCACTTATACCTTCTCCTATCTTTTCTTTAATATTTGTCGCATGTTTTAATGGAAGTTTTTTCTGACGTGCGTATTCGACTATTGATTTTGCCAATGGATGAAGTGAATTTCGTTCTATTGCTTCGGCGATACTACATACGTTGTTATGATTGTAAGATGTATCGAGAATAATGACATTTTTCACATAAGGCTTACCTAACGTTATTGTTCCTGTTTTATCAAAAACGATAGTATTTATTTTGGAAAGAGTTTCGATAGATGCTATTTTTTTCATGATAATGCGACGTCTGGCTGAAGCATTTACTCCACCAATTAACGCTATGGGAGTAGCTAAAATAAGCGGACAAGGTGTTGCGATAACTAACACTGCCAATACGTGGTCGAAACTGTGAAAAAAAAGATAAGCTCCGCCTGCTATCAAAAGAGTGATAACAGTAAAAAAAAAGCTGTAGCGGTCTGCCAATCGTATCAACGGTGCCTTTTCCTTTTGTGCTTTTTTTACGATCTCAATAATTTTATTGTATGTCGAATCTTTTTCTACCTTTGTTATTTTCACCACTATCATTTCTCCAATATTGATTGTTCCGCTTCTTATTTGATCTCCCTTTATCTTTTCAATCAGGAATGGTTCTCCTGTTAGTGATGATTCATCAACCATACCGTTATTCGAGATAAGAATACCATCCAACGGGATCGCTTCACCTTTCCGAATTGCAATCGTTTGACCAATTAATACGTTACTTACTGCTATTTTCTCTGACAGATGATTGTTTTGCCATAGAAATACACTATTCGGTATTCTGTCAATTAGAGCTGTTAATGATTGACGAGCTTGTCTCATGCCGTACTCTTCAAGGGTTTGACCGCCGGTCAACATAAGAACGATAATTGCTGCAACAAAATATTCCTGGCTGATGAACGCAACAATAATCGCAAGCAGTGCTATATAATCGAGAGATGATTTTTTATGAAATAAGCTAATAATGGCATCTTTTACCACGCGAAAACTTCCCACAACTACAGTTATTATGATTATTATCAACGAAAGATAATAAACCGGGAACATATAATGAAATATTGCATACAAAGCCATACCTAATGTGACAAAAAGTGGCATTCTGAACAAGTCGAGATAGTGAAGTAGTTTTTCCATATTATTCCAAAAATGTATGTTTTAACTTCTGTATATCACGGTATGTTACAACGCCAAGAAGTCTACGGTCATTGTTTACCACGGGAATCGCCCTAAAATCGTAACGGTCAAATATCTTAAGCGCTTCTTTTAAGGTATTTTTTTGATTAAAACTGATGTAGTTTTTAATCATAATATCGCTCAATAGTTTGTCATTTTGCGCTTCCAGCAACTCTTTAATATCTAAAACCCCCAACAAAATATCTTTATCGTTAACAATGTATAAATACATCACTACTTTTTTGTTAATTGCTAAAGCAGCATAATCATTCTTGATTTCACCGACCATTCTATCTGGAGACAGTTTTATAACCTGTGAAGTTGCATCATCTGCTATTTTTTCTTCCTGTTTATCAATGATTGAGTTGATTTTTTTGACACTTGAAACATCTAGTGATTTTAAAAGTTCATTTCTTTCCCTGAAATGAATGTTAGCCAATACTTTAGCGGCTTGTCCTGGAGTCATACGGTTTACCAAATCCACTAATTTCTCTTTAGATAAAGACGATATTAATTCTCTCTGAATGTATGGATCTATCTCTTCCAACGCAGATGATGCTCGACTTGAAGATAATTCACCAAATACTTTCTTTCTTTGCTTTGGATCAAGCTCTTCAAGTACATCAGCTAAATCAATTGGGTTCATTTCGGTAAATTTTTCCTTAAGGAGTTTCAGCTGCAATTCCCCTTCAAAGCTTCCTATATCGGATGATAAAGGCTGGATAAAATCCCATGAAACAAGCTGCTCCTTGATATTTCCACTTAATTTATTTATAAAATTTGCCAAATGTCCTATAAATCCCATCCGTTCAAAATATCTGAATTTTCCAAGGTCAACTTCACTGATAAATAGCTTATTCTCAACCGGTATGATCCTTACATCATAGACAACGGCCATTTCGCGTCCTTCAAGATCCAAAACTTTTTTATAGAGGATATAGTCTTTAAGAAGTATTGCTTTTTCATCAGGTTCTTTTTCAAATGTTTTTAAATCATCGATATAGGAAGCTTTGAA
>JAJYOJ010000003.1 GCA_021796235.1 bacterium
AAACTAATTCTGAACTGGCACGCTCAACTGGACAAGTCACGATACTGGGCGTTTTTGAACACAATGTACAGATTAATATGATGCAGATTGTCAAAAAAGAGCTTCACGTGCAAGGATCATGGACATGCATTTATTCATTTTCTCAATCACTATTACTACTGAAATCGAAAGCGATTGACACAACACATTTCATTACCCACAGATACCTATTTTTAGATACAGCAAAAGCATTTCAGGAAGCATTAACTGATAAAGAAGGAAGGATAAAATCCGTTATTGAATTTGAAATATAGGTTTCCTGAATTTGTAACATAATTCATTTGATAAATTTATTACATTTTTCTTCGCCGATTTCAACCCAAATCTTTTTTCACCAATTCAAACTCCTTTTAAGCAACAGAGTGACAAAATTAAGACGTTTTGATATACTATAAGCTACATTAAACTATGGAAAAACAATCATCACCGGAAGTAGTGCAAAAAGTCGTTCGATCTTTAGTTGTTTCTTTAGCACCTTCTAAAGAAATATATAATAATTTCCATGAGCAAAAAAATCCTCCTTCTATACTGCGATTCTACGTTGGTAAAAAAGGGCAAAGAGAGAGGGGAGATAGAAGATATACATTTTTGGGTGGTAAATTAAACCCGTCGGAAAACTTGCAAGAAGGAATTCAGCGAGAAGTAAGTGAGGAAGCAGGACTACGATTTTTTGGTATCCCAAATCAAACCGTTATTGGTTCATGGAACTATTCTTCCCCTAAATCAGGAAATAGAGAGGTCTTATTAACCTACAACCCTGTCTTGTCCTGCGAACAAATCACCGTTGGCGACCCTAAAATGAGTGGCGTTGCAACATTAAAGTTAGAGGAGTTAAAACAGTTAATAACAGAGGGGCAAATCAACGGAATCCCCCTTGAAGGACATCTTACGTTGGGAGAAAATGGAGAAGATAAAGTTAGCATGACGCCTGATGCAGCTCAGACAAAAGACGCCTCACTACTTAAAGCACTGGGATGGATGGGTCACATGGAAGATTATTTACGAGGTAGGTTTGAGAAAGTTTTTAACTCCGGAAACGGAAGTATTTCCGAAGAACAATTTGAAAAAGAATATGAGACTATAGTCAGCGACTATATGCGAAAAGGGTTGAAAGTCGCAGTACGAAGAAAAAAAGAAGAAGGAACAGAGCAAAGACATACTCTTATTGAAGTATTAGATGGCAGCTACATGGGGAAAGATATCTTGTACTATTTGCCGGAATTAGCTGTACACGGAATGGATTGGTCTGGTTTAGATCAGGCAACGGAAGGAGTGAAAATTTTTGTCGGTTTCTTAAAAAACACATTCGGAGATTTCTTACAGAAAGAAGGATTAACGAGTGAAAATTACGGGCGGCAGATGAGAGATCCGCAAGTTCTTCTCGAAAGAAAAACGACAACACTAACGAATCTTGACCGATTTTTCAGAAATAGATTAAGAGAAACGTTTGGGGTGAATGATACAGATTTAGATGAGGTATCAGAACATGTCCAGAATTTCTTTCGTGATCTCTCAAACGAGATAAAAGTAGCTGATCCAAAATTAACAAAAGGACTTCATCAGGATTTCA
This sequence comes from bacterium, assembly GCA_021796235.1. Taxonomy (GTDB): domain Bacteria; phylum Patescibacteriota; class Microgenomatia; order UBA1406; family GWC2-37-13; genus JAJYOJ01. The sequence continues at coordinate 1,610 of JAJYOJ010000003.1, forward strand.
CTCTTCTTAACGAGGTGAATAATGCCAATTTTGGATATTTATTGAGTTTGTTTTCTGGATTTGATTGTAAAGAAAATACACCCCAAACAGTCATATTAATTAGGTTTGAAGCTGGAAGACAGTTATTACTTCTTCTGAAAGATTTAACAGGAATCAAACACTATCAAGAAGAAGTTACTAAAGTAAAGGAGGGACGTCTACAAACTGCTGTTAATAATTTCTTTGGGCGGGTCGTTGAGGAAGACGTTATTGGTTTGGATGATGAACAAAATATGAGAATTAGAATAAGAGAAACGGGAGGACATAGAGTAATAGTTGATGAAAAACCAATTAAAACATCTACCTCATTTTTAAGAAAAAGTTTTGAAGAAAGGGTTAAGGATATTTCTGATTTTCATACTGTAAGTATCACGTTCAAAGATCGAGATGATAACAATTTGGAAAACTCTGAATTTTTAATTGACCAGTTCCAACAGTTTCTTGAAACACAGTTTCCCCATACACAGTTAACAATAAAAGATAAACGCAGTTACGGAACCAACGACTATGCTGAACGTCAAAAGACTGAAAGGAAAGTTGACGGAAAAAGAAAAGGATCGCAGGGAAGCAAGTTTGTTCGTACTAAGTTGATTTATCAGTTAGGTGAAGAAAAATTAGAGCTTATTATGTATCCATTCTACTCAATTCCTGATGAAAATGGTAAATTCTGGGGATGGCTGGAAACAAGAATAGATGATAAAGACTACGTTGTTAGAAGACTATTAGCTGGCGGAAATGGAATTCCATCAACATATGACTTGTTATTCCCTCCTGATTTGTATCCGCACCATTTCTTACATAAACTAAATGCTGTATATCATAAATAGGAACAGCTTATCTTAATGAAGGTTTTCCGACATTTGACGATGTAATTTTTCATAGGAGGTAAGAGGCATACACTAAAGTGCATGGACCCCTTGTCAAGACCAATTTGTAACGACTGATAGACAGAAACGATCAACTTTTTTGAAAATATATTTCTGCCGGTGTTTTGTAATCTAAAACCTGGTATAACCGCCGATAGAATAGCTTAGGGTGTGAAATAAAAAAATATTGACAGAAAAAAACCAAATTTTCCTGATCCTAAAGGCGGGATAAAACTTTACGATTAAAAATCCTCACATAATTTGGCGCATGAATCATCCGGTATGTTGATGGCGACATCATGAGTGTAGTTATGAATTCTTCCTCTGTGTCCAGAGGGGAGGATTCGAACCTCCGTAGGGTTGCCCCGCGAGTTTTACAGACTCGTGCATTTGGCCACTCTGCCACCTCTGGAATATTGATATTATATAATAAGACAATGCTTTTAGTCATAAAAAAGAAGTCAACTTCAGAAGAAATAGACTATAACTCGATAATTAATCTCCGTCCGGCCCAAAATAATCCCAGCCGAGATATTTTATCAATAGAGGTAAGAAATAAGTTTGCTAAAGTCGTTAAAAAATTGTTGTTATAAGACTATGGACAATAGGAATAGAATATTAGATATCGCAATGAATTTAAACAGAGTTGGCGATTGGGCAGCAGATGATTTTGACGGCAAAAAACCGCTAATAAGTTTATTTCTTAATCAAACAGCAAAATATTCTAAAGCCATTAAAATAGCATCATTACCGAAAACACTAGGAAAAACATTTGAGGATTTTCTTGAGGAATATAAAGAATTAAAAAAAGAAGGTGAAAATGGACCAAAAGATACTTTGTATTGGGCGGAAAAAATGATGACGTGGGGAAATATTTTAACTCATAGAGCCAATCTTATAAAAGAGTAATTTTTATGAAAGAAGAACCCCGCCGTCCACAATGATTTGTGATCCGGTCATATAGGAAGACATTTCGGAAGCCAAAAAAAGCGCAACTTTACCGATATCGTCAGGTTCACCCATCCGATGCATCGGGATTTTTGCTAAGAAAGCCTCCATCATTTTGTTCATGTCAACGCCTTGAGGAGGAGGAGCCGACGCCTGAAGTCTTTTGGTTCCTTCGGTTACAATGCCACCTGGAGCGATCGCGTTTACCGTAATTTTATGCGGTGAAAGTTCAAGCGCAACATTTTTTGTGAAACCCCAGACTCCGTGTTTTGATGCATCGTAGTGTGCCAGTCCAATTGAAGACGGATGCAGAGCGTCGATCGAAGTAACGTTTATAATCTTTCCACCCTTACCTTGCTTGATCATCTGTTCCGAAACGTATTTGACCGTCAGGAATACTCCCTTAAGATTAACACTTAAAACTTTATCAAATTCCTCAAGTGTCATCTGATGTACCGGAATTGAAGGATAGATACCGGCGTTATTAACTAAAATATCGATCGATCCAAAGTTTTTTACGGTTTCATCGACCAGAGTTTTAACATCTGCCTCAACCGAGACATCGGTTCGTACGGCCAATAAGTGCCAGCCTTTTCCCGAAAGTTCCGTCACAACTTTATCGGCTTCTTCTTTGGTGCGGTTTGCGATAACAACATTTGCACCGGCCTCTGCTAAACGATAGGTTATGCCATGGCCAATTCCTAAGGCGCCACCGGTTACAATCGCTGTTTTACTCGAAAGGTCAAGAAGTTTATTTACCGGAACAATATCCATATAAGTAGAATAGTGATTTAATTTCTTTTAGTCAATAAGCAAAAAGTGTACAATGAAATTTATGACTCTTACGGAGGTTTCTTATTACAGCCGCAAATATTTTCCACACGCCGTACTAGGAATTGTGGGAGTTTTTATTTTGTATTTTGTTTTGGTTTTTATAATTAGTTCTCTCACTCCAGTTGCGCCATCAATAGTTACAAATCCAATCTTCGGAAAAATTAGACCGCCACTGCTACAAAATGCTTCTGCTAGCGGCAAATTGACTTATTCTTTGGATACGATTGAAGGACAACCTGTTACTGCAACAGCTGCCGCCAATGTTTATTTTCTGCCAGACCAGGTTCCACATTTCGGTTATCGCGAACAGGTCTATCTTATGGCCAAGACTTTAGGATTTAACACCAATATTGCCAATTATTCTTTAGCTGGACGCGACGCAACCTTTACCGATAGCCTGCGGGTACTTAATGTTGATATCGGGACATTTAATTTTACTTACGAATATAAGTTCCAACAAGATCTTCTTCTTTTTTTCAATACGGTTATACCTGCCGAACAGGAAATTACCAATCAGGCGACCAATTTCCTTCAGTCGGTTGGCAGGTATCCTTCGGAGCTTTCGCAAGGCAAAACCAATATAGTTTATTTAAAATATAGTCCAGCCACTAAAAAATTTATTGTTGAAACACGTCCGGAAGACGCCAACGTAGTTGAAGTTGATTTTTATCGACCGGATGTCGATGCATCCCCCCAGGCAATTCCAATAGTGTCTCCAAGCTATTTCAACAGTCAAAATTATGTAATTCTCGTCTTCAATAAAACTGGTTTTCGGGTTCTGCGTGCCCAGATTAAGTTTTTTGAGAAATCAACTGATCAAATTGGTGTCTATCCGTTAAGAACAGGGGATAGGGCCTGGGCAGAGCTTCAGGCCGGACACGCTCTTTTTGCCCAAATCCCGCCCAATCAGGAAAAAATAACCATAAAAAATATGTTTTTAGGCTATCTGGACCCCGATACGTATCAGCAATATTTGGAACCGGTTTACGTATTTTTAGGAGAAAATAATTTTGTTGCTTATGTCCCAGCAGTCGACCCAAGTTTTATTGCGGATTGAAGTAGTCTACATTTGAATCAATCCAGTTAATTATGTTTCTTGTATCAGCGAATCTGTCCGTACTTTTTAAAACAACCAAAATAAATTGATGGCCCGCATATTTATAAAAGGTAACCAGATTTTCACCGGCGTCTTGGGTATAACCGGATTTTAAACCCCCTACGCCCTGAATTTCCCCCAAAAGCTGATTCACGTTGGTTAGATGGTGGAAATATTTAAAGTTAGTGTCCGAAACGGTTATCTCTTTTATCGAAACAATATTAGAAAGATAGCTGTTTTTGAGAAGTTCACGAGCTCCCAACGCCAAATCAAAGGGAGTTGAATACTGTCCCGAACTATCGTAACCAACCGGGTTTACAAAATGGGAACCAGTCATTTTTAACTCTTGGGCTTTTTCGTTCATAAGTTTGATAAATTTGTCATAGCCATAATTGTCGGCAAAAGCTAAAGCCGCGTCATTGCCCGAATAGACAAGCATGCCGTACATAAGATTTTCAGCCGTAATTTTTTCACCTGGTACGAGTCCCATTACTTGACCATCAACGTTTCCGGTTTTAACTGTCAACACATCGTACGGTTTGAAAACCGAGTTAGCGACAAGTGCGGTTATTATTTTGGTTGTTGATGCCGGTAAAAACTTGGCTTTCGGGTTTAGATAAAATACCGGTGTAAACGAGGGAAGATCAACGACATAAACCCCCTGCGCGGTAATTGATGGATAATATTGTGATTTAAGGAAGGGCACAGGGCCTATTTTTAAGATTGCAGGTTTTTCTTCCTTGGCAAATAGTGCACGATTATAGGCAAAAAAATGGAAATAATACGAGTCACCCGGATAAAAAAGGAAAAGAAAAGTAAAGAAAGTGAATAAAAAATAAAAGCGGTAACGCATAATTCTCAATTGTAATTTATTTTGCGATTTTAATCCCAAGCTCTTTCAGCTGCTTATCGCTAGCTGGAGACGGAGCGTTCATGACGGACGTTCTTCCTCCTGATGTCATGGGATAAGGGATGACTTCTCTAAGCGATGGCTCGCCTGCGATACAGGTCAGCAGCCGATCAATCCCGGGGGCAATCCCTCCATGCGGAGGAGCACCATAGGAGAGAGCTTCAAGCATGTGACCGAACTTTAGCTCAATTTCATCCCTACTCAATCCCATAATTTCAAAAACAGCTCTTAAACCTTCTGGAGTGTGGTTTCTGATGCTCCCCCCACCGACTTCGTAACCATTGCAAACCAGATCGTATTGGCTGGTAAGAAGGTTGGCGATGTTTTTTTTCTGCAAAAGGTCTTTCATATATTGCGGCAAAGGAGCAGAAAACGGATTATGAGTAAATGTCCAACCGCCTTCTCCGGTTTTCTCAAAGAACGGAAAATCAACGACCCAGGCAAAGGCCTGTATATTTGTTTTCTTTTCTTCTTCTGTCCTCAGATCAAACTTATCAGCGCCAAATTTAACAATTGCCTCTTTGTAAGAAAAAACAGGAAAAGGTTTTTTTTGCAGCGGAATTTGGAGTTTTTCATAGACTTCAACAATCATATCTTCAGTTATTTTCATTACATCCTCGCGCTCGACAAAACTCATTTCCAGATCGAGTTGTGTAAACTCTCCATAGGCTCGATCAGCTCGCGGGTCTTCGTCACGGAAACAACGCGCAATTTGGAAATAACGTTCAACTCCGGCAATCATAAGAAGTTGTTTATACTGTTGCGGCGATTGAGGTAGAGCATAGAAGTTGCCGGGTTGGAGTCGCGAAGGTACGATAAAATCACGCGCACCTTCAGGGGTAGTTTCGGATAAGATTGGCGTTTCGATTTCCAAAAAGTCCTTTTTTAAAAAAAACTGCCGGATTAAATCAATATATTTTGAACGAAGAGCAAGATTTTTGTAGAGCCTTGGTCTGCGCAGATCGAGGTAACGATATTTAAGCCTAACCTCTTCGTTGATTTCATAACCGTCAGTGTTAACAGGTAAGGGAAGAGGCTTAGTTTTATTCAGTATCTTAACCTCTTTTGCCTCTATCTCGATTTTTCCGGTTTTAATTTTAGGATTAACCAGATTTTCTGGGCGCTTCTTGACTAAACCTCTAATCCAAACTACATCTTCACTGGTTAAATCTTTGAACTTTTCATCGCCTACGATTTGGACTATGCCGCTTCGGTCTCGGAGATCAATAAAAATGATTTTTTTATGATCGCGTTTGGAGTCAACCCAACCGTAGAGTTCGACTTCTTTACCAATTTTATTAACAGTTTCTTCTACGAACAATTTTTTCATTAACTTTGATTATAGCGCGTTAAACTCAACTTGACAAGGTTGATTTATCTGGTATCATGAAAATTGAGGACCTCTAAAAGGCCCTTTTTTATAACGATGAGAAGAAATCAGTATCAACTTATTATTGTCTCCACGCTTGTCCACTTTAGGTGGAAGTGTGGGGTGGTTGGCGCTGAATTAAGAATTTAAAATTCAAAATTAAGAATTAAAAACCACCCCGCGAAAGACGGGGTTTTTTTATGAGTTTAGAAGATAGACGAATAATAAAAGACGGAAGAAATAGAACTCCACCGCTTTTTCATCCAGATTTGGGCAGACATTGGGAAAAAAAAGGTGACGCCGTAGCCCAGAGAGAACTATTCGGCTTAGGAATCGAGGAATATGTGCGTTATATGATGAGTCTAGGAGTCAACGAGGCTGATTCGAGGGAACAGTTTGAAGGAATGCATTCTGGTAACGTTTCGAGAAAAGAAGCGGCAAATTTACTAAATTTATTAGGCCACATTGCTCAAGCAGTTTCTCACTTCAAGATTTAGAATCATCCATGTAAATAAGTTTGCTTCGCAATTTTTCATTACCTCCCCATCTGTCGATTTCGAGCGAATAGACAATTTCGGTTTTCAAACCGCGGGAAAGCTCAGTAAAAAGTTTGGCGTTATTGAAAGAAATAAGTTCAAGGGGGTCAGCGCTGATATTTGCATCTTTTACCAAGATTTTTAAGTGATTATTGGTTTTCCCGAAAAGTTTTGCCCCAACAATTTCTGCTTCACTGTAAAATACCGGGTTAGGATTACCTATTCCAAAGGGTTGAAGTTTTTCCAGTTCCAGGGCGAGCCGCAAGTTTATTTTAGTAAGCGGAATTTTAAGGTCAGCTTCAATAGTTTTTTTAAGATCTTTTTCCGCGAGCAGCGAATCGGCTTTTTTTTGGGCTTTTTTTATAAAATCCTTAAGCTTATTTTTTTCCAGAGTAAATCCGGCAGCTCCTTTGTGACCGCCAACATCGATCAAATCAGCCTTTAGGCCCCGCAAAAAATCGGTAATGTGAAAACTAGGAATTGAGCGGGCAGATCCTTTAAGAAAACCGTCGTTTTCGGTCAAAACAATTGTTGGTCTGTAATATTCCTCGGTAATTCTAGAGGCAATTAAACCTATTATTCCTTCATGCCAGTTTTCGTCTTCGAGGATAATAAGCTTAGGTAATTTTTTTTGTTTATCAACCGTTGCTTCGACGCGAAGGCGGGCCTCTTCAACCGCTTTTAAAACCAAATCCTGTCTTTGCCTATTTTTTTTAGCGACGCGGCTGGCTAGATCGTACGCCTTATCCTCCCGTTTTGTACACAAAAGTCTTAAGGCATCAATTGCATGTTCGAGTCGACCCACCGCATTAATACGCGGCGCGATGATAAAACCGATATCATAGGGAGAAATTTTTTTATTTTCAATCCCGGCCTCTCGCAAAATATGACGGATCCCGACGCGTTTTGTCTTGGAAAACCCTTGCAGGCCATAGTAAACAAGACTTCGTGATGGTCCGATAAGTGGAACAAGATCGGCAATAGTTCCGATTGAAGAAAGCGCCAAATAATCTATTTCAAAATTATCAGAAAGTACACCCTTAGGGTGTACAGGCTCGGAATGAAAATGATCATAAATCATTTTTGAAAAAAAATAGGAAACGCCGGATCCGGAGAGGACCGGTATGTGGAATATCGCATAAGCATCGGTCGGGAGTTTATCCGGTTTGAGATGATGGTCGGTTATGATTATGGAAATGCCTAATTTCTTGGCATAGGTCACCTTTTCCCGCGCGGTGATTCCGTGGTCAACGCTAATTATTAATGCCGGATTAAACTGTTTTTTAACCGCGTCAATTCCCTTAAGTGAAAATCCATAACCTTCGAGTTTTCGGTGCGGAACATAGGGCATGGTTTTAAATCCCAAATTGTTTAGAGTTTCCCATAAAATTGCTCCACCAGTTATTCCGTCGGCATCGTAATCGGTATAAACGACGATCATTCGGTTTTCTTTTTTTATTTTTTCCAATAGTGCCAAAGTTTTTTTTATTTCTTTTTTAAAACCAAAGTCAGAGAGATTTATTGTGATCGGGGAGGGAGGATTGAAGAAGTCTTTTTCATTTTTAATTCCGCGGTTTTTTAAAAGTATTTGAACAATTTCCTTTTCAGTTATTGACTCATTTTTTTTAATTTCGTGCTTATATTTTATTTTCATTATTGTTTCGCTCGATATTAAATTTTAATTCTCCAGGGGAACCCATCTTCAGGATCCCAGATGGAAAAAAATTTAATATCTTCGCTTACTCTATCAATTTCTTTTGATCATTCTCGTTGGATAGAAGGCGGGTTGACGTAATTTTTTGTCCTAAAGAAAGGAAATTTTTTGATACCTGCGCCATCTGGTTGTAGGCATTTGTTATATGTCTCGAAAGAACCGATAAAGCCTCATCGGATTTTTCATAATCCTTTTTAATCGATCTTAAAATCGCGAGAATTTCTTTGGCCTGAGACTGAATCCTTTGTCCTTCAAAAGACATTAAAATTGCTTTCATATAGGCATAAAAGCTCATGGGAGAAACCGGCAAAACCCTTTTTTGCCCGGCATAATCAAAAAGATCATTGTCACTTATGATTTCGTAATAAATGCTTTCCGAAGGGATATACATCAATGCATAGTCAGAAGTACCCTCCGACGCAAGTATATATTTTTTAGCAATATCTTGGACGTGTTTTTTAACATCGGAGACGAACTCTTTTTTATTTTTTTCTTTGATTTGTTGATTAGTTTCTTTCAGCATTTTCCGAAAATTTTCCATGGGAAATTTTGAATCTATCGGGATAAGACCCTGAGATGTTTTAATCACGGCATCAACTTTTTCTCCATTTTTAAAACTGTATTGAAGCTTATAAGAATCCGAAGGAAAATATTGGGCTAGAAGTTCCTTAAGTACCTGCTCGCCAATATTTCCGCGGAGCTTTGGAGATTGCAAAAACTGCTGTAGTTCCTGCATTGATCTGCCTATTTCAGAAAATTCTCCGATATTTTTTTGAACCTGAGCAATTACATAAGCAGCCTTATCTAGACGCTCATTGAACATCTTCATACTGTCGGTGAGTTTTCGATCTACGCTTTGAGTTGAGCTTTTGAGCCACTCAACCAATTCATCAGATACTTTAGTTTTTTCCTCAAGTTTATTGAGCCACAGACGAATGATAAAAAGCGCGATAAAAAAGGCAGTTAAAATTAGTGAAACGATTAAAAGAAGATTCACGAAACCATTATACTATACCATTCCGCCGCCGCCGCGGAAGATTTTTGGCTTGAGCCAGTCTTGAGGCGTGGCAGCCTGTTCGGGTTGCGATTCTTTTTCAACTACTTGGATCGGGGTAGTCTGTTTTTCGGAAAATGGCCTAGAAAGAAAAGAGGAATTCTGACGAGGTGCCGGTTGATTAATTGGTTTTAGTGACTTTTTAATCGCACCAAAGCGCAGCAATTGAGCGATAGCTTCAAACGTATCAGCATTTACCGAATACGAAGTAAAGTTGTTGGTAGCGGTTGCAATTCCTGCGTAAAGATTGGTCGCCATATCTTTGTCTATTTCGACTCCTAATTCTCTTAAAAGATGGAAACCGATCTCTGAGATAGACGAAGCGGTTTTATTTACATAATTAACCGTGCCGTAAAAAGCATTTGTTAGATGACGGTCAATATTTATAATATCTCTTCCCTGGAATTGATTTTGATTGTTGGTGTAGATTTCACCTAAAGCATTCAAAGTCGGTGAGTCGATTGTCATCACAAAGTCCAAATTTCCACCGGCATAGCTAAATTTAACCTGTTTTTCATCAAGTTTAGGAAAGCCAGGCCGAGGTGTAACGATTAGATTGAACTGATTTCCAGAAATATTGTAGTCAACCTTGTCGATAGAACCATCCGTATAGGGGAAAGAAACCACAAGATTGTCGCCAGTTGCAGTCAAGGTATCACTTATTTTATCGGTAGCAACAAGATCAAAGTTAACTGCTGAGGCTGCACAAAGCGAGATAGTTTTACCGAGTTTTGTTAATCCCAGGTATAAAGCCGTAGCGCAAGCTACCGCATCAGCGCTCGGGTTGGCCGGCAGGATGATTGCGCCTAGATTGGCCTTGGAAACAATGGCTTGGATATGGGTGGTGACGTTGTCATTCATAATACTATAAGATAGATTTTACCACATCGCCGGTATGAATGTCAAGTTGGGGCGAAATGATCATCCCGGCTTCTTCATTCTTCTTAACTTCCGCAACTGTCTTGGCTCTGATTCTTAAGGAAACCAATTTACTTTTCCCAATCATCTTATTATCGCGGTAAATTTCGAGCGTATCAGCTAAATTAATTTTACCTTTAGTCAATTTAACGCCATATATAGTTTCGCCTTCTCGGACAAAGTTGGCGAGGACTTTAGCTTCTCCTTTGAGACTTTTTTCCGCTTCAACTTTTTCAGTTAAAAGACGCGATACTTCACTTAATTCTTCTAAGAGCTCATAAATTATATTATAGGTTTTAATTATAACTTTTTCCTGTTTGGCCAGATCCAAAACCTCTCGGATAACCGGAACTGAAAAACCAACAATGATTGAATTTGTGCTTTTTGCCAGAAAAACATCGGATTTGGAAATTTCACCTACTGTTGATGCTACAATTTCAATATTTTCATTGGCTGAAAGCGCGTTTTTTATCGCTTCCATTGAACCGAGAGAGTTTGTTTTGATAATAAGGGATATTTTTTTTTCTTTAGGTTTAGTAGAGAGTATGGCTTCGAGATTAAATTTTTTGGCTTCTGAAGTAGTCAGAACGGTAGCTGACTGTCCTTTAACCGACGAAGCCGTAATGAGTGAACCAACTTCCGGTAATTTTTCAAAGCCGAGAACTGTAAAGGGAGAAGACGGATTAACTTCCCTAACTGTTTCTCCAAGATCATTGGAAAGTGAACGGATTTTGGTCGCTAATTCATTTGTAAAAATCGTATCTCCTATTTTTAAAGTACCATCTTTAATGATGGCCGAGACAATAATGCCCTTTTTATTCTTTTCTGTCTCGATTATGTAAGCTTGCACCGGATTTGTAGGGCTATAGTTTAGATTTAATTCAGAAGCTAAAAGCAGAATACTTTCAAGAAGTTCGGGCACACCCTGGCCAGTTTTGGCCGAAATATTAACCGTTGGTACTGTACCACCTTTGCCCTCAACCGCAACTTCGTATTTCAAAAGATCGTTTTTAACCTTTTCCGGATTAGCGTCGGGTAAATCAACTTTATTAATTGCGACAATATATGGAATTTTAGCTGTTTTAATATGAGTAATAGATTCAATTGTTTGCGGCATCACGGAATCTTTTGCATCAATTATTAGAATCGCAATATCGGAAACATTGGCGCCGCGAGCTCGCAAGAAAGAAAAGGCTTCATGGCCAGGCGTATCAATAAATGTTATCTTACTTATCGGATACCCCTTGATTTTGGTGTCAACTTCGTAAGCTCCTATACTTTGGGTTATCCCACCATGTTCTTTTTGCGTCAAGCTACTTTTTCGGACGTAATCAAGGAGCGTAGTTTTGCCATGATCGACATGTCCTAAGATGGTAACAATTGGTGAACGTACCATAATTTAAAATAAATTGTAGTTAGTTAACAACTTTTTCTTCAGTTTTTTTTACTTCCGGTGTTGTTGTAGGTGCTTCTGTTACGGCAGTTTGAATTATATCGATCTGGTAATCGGTTAGACGCGAGGCCAGACCGACATTTGTACCACTTTTTCCAATTGCCAGTGGAGCTTGTTTTTCATCAACATAAACTTTCGCTGTCTTTTTTTCTTTATCAAGTTCTATTTGTGAAATTTTCGCAGGTGAAAGAGCCGCAATAATGTAAAACTTATCATCTTTATTCCACTGGATGATATCAAGTTTTTCCAAACCTCCTAATTCATCAGTCACTGTCTGGACGCGAACGCCTTTTTGTCCAACACAGGCTCCTACCGGATCGACACCGCCTTGACTGCTGTAAACGGCGATTTTGGCTCTTTCCCCTGGTTCCCGTACAACTTTTTTAATTTCGACGGTGCCATTGGCAATCTCAGGAACTTCGCGTTTGAAAAGTTCGGTAAGAAGTTTTGGATCTGTCCGGGAAACAACAATTCTAGTGTTACCGAATTTATCCTCGGTTATATCTTTGATTAAAATCACCAAACTTTGATTAACCTGGTACTCTTCATTTTTTAGTTGCTCTTCCTTGGGAAGTACCGCTTCAGCCCGTCCGATATCGAGGTAAGCATTCCTTCCGTCGTAACGGATAACTCGGCCCCGGGCAACTATGCCACGTTGAGCTTTGTAATGGGCGATTACGTTTTTCTTTTCCGCCTCTCGGATTTTTTGAATGATTACCTGTTTAGCCGTTTGTGCAGCAATACGGCCAAATCCAGGCGGCGTAATATCTTTTCCAGCTTGAAGGATTTTTGTTTCACCGGTTTCTTTGTTAACTTTTGCAGTCATTTCCTCGCTAAATTTATCTGGATATTCTTTTTTGTAAGCAGCTAGAATTGCAGCCTCAATAGAAGCAATAACCTCATCTGGAGAAATTCCTCGCTCGGTCGCAATCTGGTTTAAAGCCAGGGAAAATTCCGATTTTATTATAGTCATAGTGTCTAATTTTAACACAAGGAAGTTGAAATAGGAAGAACATTACTTTTTTTGTTCAGGCTTAGAGGGAACAGGGTTTTTAGGAGTTTCAGAGGCTTTTGCAGCTGGTTTTCCGGCTTCAGGTTGGGGTTTAGCAGTTTCTTTAACTTCAGCGGTTGTTTCTTCGCCTTCAACCGGTTTGGCAGTTATGACCTCAGGCGCCGCGGCTGTGGTTTCGGGTGTAACGCTCTCTTCTTTATGCTCAACCACAGAAACTATAACTTTGGCGGGATCATCCATTAGTTTATATTTGGAAGTTTGCGGGATATCGGAAACCTTAATTTCTCCACCAATTTCTTTGAGGCTAGATATATCGAGATCAATTGACTGGGGAATATCTTGGGGAAGCGCCTCGACCTTCAGAAGCTCCAACTGTTTTAAAAGTACTCCACCTTTTTGAGCTACAGCTTCCGACGTTCCAGTTATTTTAATTGGAACATCTGTCTGCAGTTTTTGAGTGAGGTTAATTTTTCTGAAGTCAATATGCAGAATAATATCGCTTACCGGGTGATACTGGATATTCTTTATGAGGGCGGGAATTTCTTCTTTATTTAATTTAAGATAGACAACACCCGTTTCATGCACAACCTGGAAGGTTTTCAGAAATTCTTTATAGTTGACGGAGATCGACTGGGATTTAAATTCCGGCCCGTAAATATTTGCCGGGACCAGCCCTTCTTTTCTTACTTTTTTCAGTTTCTTACCAAAAATCGTACGCGGCGTAACCTCGAGAGTAAACTTAGTTTCGTGGGATTGAGTTTTAGTGATCTTAGCCTTTGCCATATTATTTTTTATTTAATTCAAGAAAGAAAATTTTGTCTGTCGACAAGTTAGTATTATAGAATATAGTATTGTCTTTGACAAGCGGAGAAAAATTTTGGTTGATTGGATAGAGATTTTTGGGGAGAGAAAATTCAAGAACCATATCGGAATCAGAAGCCCCGATCTGTTTTTGTAAGATAAGTTGATATATGTTTCTTTTTCCTAAAAGCTTTTGCCCCAGAGTGTATTCAATTTTAATTTCCGAAGAGCTTTCCGGCTTAACTTCAACCAGAAAACCAACCGTTTTTAACAGTTGATCGCTCTGATCGAATCCTTCCACAAGCGTTCCGTCTTTTGTAATAGTTTTAACGGTAGAGCCTTGCGGAAGTAAAAGTTGAAAATAATTTTTATAAGTTCCGCCTGGAAAAACCTCTCCCGGTGAATCATTGCGGAAAGTAATCGATAAATAATGATTGATTGTTCCTGTACTGTCGATATAAGTTTTTAAATCCATCGATCTACTGACAAAAAAATTAGCTTTGTTGACGCCGAGGTTAGCATCTAAGGGAAAAAGATAGTCAGAGATACAGTTGCCGGCGTCAACGCATTTTGGCTCGATAAGTCGTCCTGACCAATAGAATGAATCGATAGAGCTTTGAATGGTTGGATCTTCAAAATACAGGACCAACTGTTTTTCGTCAAGCGATTTTTTAAGATTTGTGGCAAGAAGCGGCATAGAAATACCGGCGGGAGAATCTAGGGAGAGAAGGATCTGTCTAGTAAGGGAACCTAAAAAATTTTTCTTTTGGGTTGAACCAGGAAAAAAATTCTTTTCCGAATATATCTGAGCTTTAAGATAAAAGTTTTGAGCATTTACAGTTTCATTAAAATCAGGAATGTAAATGTTGCCAAAGGCATTTAAAATATTTTGTATTGCCGAGGTTGTGATAAGTATACCGCCTGCGAAATTATCCAAATGCATTTCCTTGTCCAAAAAAAATTTGGCTTCGGTGTAATTATCAAAAAAATCCGGCGAAAACGCAGAATCTCTTAAAAACCAATGGGGTTGATTCAGATAATTTTTTATTGCGACAGGCGGTTCGACATGGGCTACAAGTTGACCGTCCGCATCGTAGACGTCATAAACCTGTAGGTTTTGCAGAGTTAGGTCCTGGAAGGTGACGGTCCCAAATGAGCCGATAAATCCACCCCCGGGCCTGAGTTCCATATTGTTGGCGAAAAGAAGCAGATATTTTTTTTGTTCAGTGCCACCAAGTATAGCGGCAAGAAAGGGTGAAATTTTTTTTATTTTTGCTGCTAAATCATCTGCCTGTGCCAGTTTGTCCTTGATCGATTTAAAGAAAATAAAATTATCGGGAATCTTCTGATTGAGGGTATTTAAATCCTGCTCGAGCGTATTAATTTGATAATTTAATGTATTTAATCTGAGAACGAGAACGTTTTTCTCATCAGGATTTTTATTTTTTTGTAAAATAAGTTTTAAAATCTGTTTTGCATTGAGATAAAGAGTTTGTGAATCAGTGATAAGAGCTCTTGTCTTATCGTTGATATCCATTAAGTTATCAGGCAGTATTGCTAAGGATAAAAAAAGGTAGGTGGGACGGGAAAATGAATACAAAAATTTAGCCTGGTTGAAAAAAAAGTTACCGACATTTAAAAAACTATTGGTTTTAGAAAAATCCTCTTTGCCCAAAGCTTTACCCGATTCATAGAAGAGCAGAGAAGAAAAACCGAGAGGGAAGAGAAATGCGATTTGAGAAAAAAGCAGCACCAGGACGGCAAGGATTATCAACCTTTTTTTATTAAAGAATTTATGAAATAAACGCGGAAAAAAACTTACTTTATCATCCGAAAATAATTTTCTAGGCGTTAAAAACCTGATGTTAAGAATTTTTTCTTCGCTTTGGGAAAATGAAAACCACAATATTCTATCGATATCTTCAGTTTTAGGCGGCCCACCTTGGATGTTGATTATTTTTATATTCTTAGATTGGTGTCGGCTCTGCTTTTTTGCAAGCTGCTCTTCATTAAAAAAAATAAGAATAATTTTCTTATGCGGCAGAGTTGATAATCGTTCCAAAACATTTTTTTCATTAACAAAGAAACAATAATCAAAGTCGTCCAGTTTTTGTTTCAAACGCGTTGTTGCAAAAATATTGGCACCCATTTTTTTAAGTTCAGATCTCAGCAGATCCAAGAATGGATAGCTGTTTTTGCTGACGATAAGGATCGACTGTGTTTCTTCGACAA
This sequence comes from bacterium, assembly GCA_021796235.1. Lineage (GTDB taxonomy): Bacteria > Patescibacteriota > Microgenomatia > UBA1406 > GWC2-37-13 > JAJYOJ01. The sequence goes on from JAJYOJ010000003.1 coordinate 17,392, forward strand.
TTTCGGTTTTTAAACTCATATGTCTATTGTATAATGTTTGGAGTGAAAAAAATTCTTAGCCTTCAAGAACTGTTAAAAGTTAAAAATAAGCTTCGGACCAAGAAAACAGTTCTGGTTGGAGGTTGTTTTGACCTTTTACATTACGGACATGTGCAGTTTTTAAAAAAAGCGAAAGAACAAGGAGATTTTCTAACAGTAGCTCTTGAGTCAGATCAATTTATAAAAGAAATTAAAAAACGCATTCCAATTCACGACCAGAAGCAACGGGCTAAGATTTTAGAAACATTGGATTTTGTTGACCTTGTAATTCTTCTTCCGCGTCTCAGGACTTATGAAGAATATTTTAATTTGGTAAAAGCGGTTCGACCGGCGATCATTGCGGTTACAGCTGGAGATACTCAAATTGAAAATAAGACGAAACAAGCTAAAGATTCAGGTGCAATTTTAAAAATTGTCTCTAAAAATATTGCAGGTTTTTCGACACAAAAAATTATTCAAAAACTCGAATGATATGCGATTATTTTTAGCGATCGAAGTTCCAAAATCTGAATCCGCAAAAATTACACGTGATATCCAAGATATAAAATCGCTATACCCACAATTCAGTTGGGGTGATGAAAAAAACTATCATATAACTCTATATTTTTATGGCGAAACAAATAAACTAGATAAGATAAAAGAAAAGTTGGAAGAAATCTTGTACGACCAAGAAGCTTTTTATCTTTATTCGACCACAGCCGATCTTTTTATGAATAGTAAAATTGTCATTTACCTTAACTTCCGTAGGGAAAAAAAGATTGAAAAACTTGCAGAAAAAATTCGCGAGACTTTTGGAGAGCATTTTGGAAATCCTAAAAAATTTGTGCCGCACCTTTCCTTGGCAAGATACAAAATTCCTTCGAAGCAGCAGTATTTGGTTTTGAAAAAACGCCTACATAGACTTTCGATAGATATTAGCTTTCAGGTAAAAAAAGTTTACATATTTCAAAGTATTTTGGGCGGGAAGAAACCTGTCTATAAAAAATTGGAGACTTTTTCACTAAAATAAAACCATTCCGGAGAATGGTTTTATTTTTTCGAAATTAAAAGCTTAAGCTGCTCCAATCTTATACATACCAGTTCCACAGACTGGGCATTTACCTTTTAAAGCCGGTTTGCCATTTTTCATCGTAACTTTTTGTGGATTGTCGACATCTCTTTTAGCTCTACATTTTACACAATACATTGTTGCCATAACATATCACCCCCCATCGAAAGCAAATTTCTAAATTTATTTAATAATCCTAGCAAAATACAGGCTGATTTCAACTGCAAATATAATTGCAATCAGAATGAAACTTTTTTTCAGGTCGGAAAAAAAATAAGAAAGTTCGTTACGATCAACGGTCATAGTGGTAGGTTTTGGCGTTACGAAGGTTTGTCGTTCAGATGGTTTTGTTTCAATTTTCGGTCTTGGATCTTCATTTTGAGGAGGCTGGGGCAAGGGACGCGAGACCACAGACTCATTAAGAAGTTTTAATTTCCTATGATATTCGGCAAGCAGTTTTTGTTTCTTGGTTTTCCTTGGCACGCTTTAATTTTAACATATCAATCATAATCTATCGGGGTTGACAGGTTTTTGTAAAGAGGTTAAAATGAAAAGCAATGGTTATCGAACTGGTTTCGGTCCTTTTTTTTATTTGGCTTATTATTATTTCTTGGATTCTTTTCAAGACGCGCAATCACTATTTACAACTAGTTTCATCAACGAAAAAAGGCAAGCTGGATGAGATTTTAGAAGAAATAGTCCAAAACGACAAAACTTTTGCAAGTGAAATAAGTACAATAAAAAAAACAATTAATCATTTAACCGATCAATCGCAATTTTTTATTCAGAAAACTGGACTGGTGAGGTTCAATCCGTTTGAAAAAAGCGGGGGAGAGCAGAGTTTTGTCGTTGCTTTTTTGGATAAAAAAGACACGGGATTGGTTATGAATTTTATCTATACACGGGAAGGTTTGCATGTTTACACAAAAAAAGTTAAGGAAGGGAAGGCTTTGGAGTACTCTCTTTCCGACGAAGAAAAAAAAGCTATAGATATAAGTCATTAATTGTATATATAATAGTTCCTTATGATAAATAAAAAACTTGGTATAGCAATTTTGATAATCGTTTTCGTCTTAGCTGGTTCATTGTCTTACATTTTTTTTGCCGGAGGCGGCAGTGGCAAAATTCCATTACCGCTCATAAACTATGCACCGCCTAGCCAAAATGGCACCGTCCCATCGGTTAATCCGAATGAACCAAAAACCGAAGAATGTCCGATAAATGGTGAGATGCTCACCAAATCACAAAAAAATCTTTGGGAGATCCGGAGGCCTTTGGGTGTGATGATAGAAAACCATAAAGATGCCCGACCCCAGTCAGGACTATCGTCGGCTGACGTTGTTTACGAAGCAGTAGCCGAAGGCGGAATTACCAGATTTTTAGCTATTTTTTACTGCAAAGATGCTCCATATGTCGGCCCGGTTCGTTCGGCACGAGTTTATTTTATCCAACTTTTAGAGGGTTATGGGAACAATCCTCTCTATGCACACGTAGGTGGAGCTAACACTCCGGGAGACGCCAATGCCTTGGGAAAAATAGATACTTTGAAATGGAGTCTTTACAACGATCTCAATCAATTCGCAGTTCCATTTCCATATTATTGGAGAGATTATGAACGGTTGCCTGGAGTTGTCACGGAGCATACCGTTTATTCGGCTACCGCCAAACTTTGGCAGTATGCAAAAGATAATAGAGGCTTAACCAATGTTGATAAAAAGGGAATTGCCTGGAATACGACCTTCACTCCCTGGAAGTTTCAGGATGACTCTGCCGCATCTGCCCGAGGTGATGTCACAAAGATTAGTTTTGGATTTTGGAACACAAATGCTGATGACTATAGCGTTACTTGGAACTACGATGCTACTACTAATAGTTATGCTCGTGTTAACGGTGGAGTTCCACATCTAGATAAAAATACCGGTAAATCACTTACAGCCAAAGATGTTGTAGTCATTTTTACCCGTGAATCAGTTGTCAATGACGGATACGAAGGTGGTCAACATCTTTTATACGGGGTTATAGGAAGCGGTAACGGATTATTGTTCCAAAACGGAAAGTCTCAAACTATTACCTGGAAAAAAAGTACTGCAGAATCGGCAATGATGTTTTATAATACTTCTGGCAGTGAAGTAAAACTGGTACGAGGCGAAATATTCGTTGAAATACTGCCAATAGGCAATAAAGTAACGTACTAATAGAAAATATATGTTGGAGCACATAATTCCCTCCAAGACTAGAAGAAAAATCTTGGAGCTGTTTTTCCTTCATTCAGGAGAAAATCTTTATTTGCGTAAAATTGTCAGAGATGTAGATGAAGAAGTCAATGCGGTAAAGCGCGAGCTTGACATACTTTCGGCTGCAAAACTTCTGCACAAAGAAAAACGCCTCAATAAAATTTTTTATACCCTTAATAAAAATTATATTTTCTACGACGAGTTTTTACGAATATTTTCCAAGATCGACAAACTTCCGACTCTCTTTTACAATAATATTCCAAAGATCGGTAAAGTTAAATTTGCGGCTCTTTCGACAAAATTCGGAAAGAGAACTCCGATAAAAGATGATGAGATATATTTTTTAGTGGTTGGAGTTGTTGTAGTTCCCGAAATTAGCGCCATAATTTCCCAGGTTGAGAAAGATTTTGGCCGTGAGATTAATTATACGGTAATGACAGAAGACGAGTTTATTTTTAGAAAAAAAAATAACGATCCATTCATCTGGCGCTTTTTAAAACAACCAAAAATAATGTTAGTTGGAGGCGAAGAAGAATTTCTAAAATGAAGATTATCCAAATAGCCGTAGCTCTTTTGCTGCTTCTTCTAATAATCTGGATTGATCTGCCGGAGAATCTCAGGATAGGAAAATTTCAGATCCAAAGATACTTCAAAACTCATCTAGGTCTTGACTTACAAGGCGGAAGTAGTCTTGTGTTTCAAGCCGATACAACAAAAGTAAAAGCTTCCGACCTTCAAGATGCTCTAAACTCATCCAGGGATATAATAGAAAGACGGGTTAATTTTTTTGGAGTGTCCGAACCAACCGTTCAAACTTTACAGGTAGGAAATACTTATAGGATTAGTGTGGATCTACCAGGGTTTGGCAACGTTGAAGAGGCAGCAAGACTAATAGGTACAACAGCCCAGCTAACTTTTAAAGAAGAGGCGAGCCCTTCGGCCCAGGTGTCGACACTTTCAGCTTTACTCGTTAATTTTAGTAAAGATACAGGACTTACAGGAAAAGATATACAAAAAGCCAGCGTGACGTTTGATCCGCAAACCGGAAAACCTCAAGTAGCTTTACAATTTAGCGATGCCGGAAAAAAACTTTTCGCTGACATTACAACGAGAAATGTCAGTAAGCCGGTAGGCATATTTCTTGACAATGGTTTATTATCAGCTCCGGTTGTTCAACAGCCGATATTAGATGGCAACGCAGTTATTACCGGCAACTTTACGACAAATGATGCAAATAAACTTGCCATTGCTATAAATTCCGGCGCCTTACCTTTACCCATACATTTGATAGAGCAGAGAAATATTGGTCCAACCTTGGGCGCGAGCGAAGTCAGAAAAAGCATCTACGCCGGCGCAGTTGGTTTGCTTATGGTTTTAACATTTATGATTATTTATTACGGCAGATTGGGCCTGATCGCTTCACTTGCCTTGGCGATCTACGGTTTGATTTCATTTGCAATCTTTCGCGCTGTTCCCATAGTTTTAACCCTTCCCGGAGTTGCCGGATTCATTTTATCCATCGGTATGGCAGTTGATTCAAACATTTTAATCTTTGAGAGAATAAAAGAAGAGCGTAGGAAAGGGAGAGATTTAGATATAGCCATTCGCTTGGGATTTGGTAGAGCATTAGACGCAATAAAAGATGCAAATATTACTACGCTTCTGGTTGCGTTTATTTTATTTAATCCTTTAAACTGGGGTTTTCTGCCACAGTTTGGTATGGTCAGGGGTTTTGCTTTGACCTTAGCAATAGGAGTTGCTACAAGTTTATTCACCGGAGTTGTTATTACCAGGCGCTTAATAAATATTTTGTATAAACATGATTAATTTTCTTAAATATCAATGGTTGTATTTTCTTATTTCCGCGCTCGTCATCGGTTCCGGTTTAGTTTCGATTATAACCTGGGGATACCGTTACTCGATCGATTTTGCCGGAGGGACAAATTTAGAATATTTAACAAATAAATCGATTCCAGTAACTGATCTGAACAAAGTTTTGGAAAATCTAAAAATCAAAACAGAAAGTGTACAGAGTAATAATAAGGACATAACAATTCAGACAACACCTATAAGTGGCCAACAAGAATCGCAACTGCGAAATAGCCTGCAAAAAACCTTCAGTGTCGAACTGACAACATTACGTTACGAAACAGTCGGCCCGACCTTGGGAAGTGAAACTCTGCAAAAAACTTTAATTGCCGCGATTTTAGGTATTGCCGGAATTTTAATCTACATGAGTTTCGCCTTCAAAGGATTTAACTATGCTTTTGCCGCGATTTTGGCAATGATCCATGATTTTTTAGTCGTAATTGGCACTTATTCATTACTTTCTCATTTCTTGGGAGCTGAGCTTGACACGATGTTTGTCACAGCCTTGTTAACAACAATGGCATTTTCTGTCCACGATACAATTATTATTTTTGACAAAATTCGCGAGTATTTCCGAACCGAGGGAAAGGCCGACATGGAATTCTACGCAAGTAAGGCCTTGGTTGAGACTATGGTTCGGTCTCTCAATAATTCAATGACAATTATTTTTATGCTTTTGGCCCTAACTCTTTTAGGCGGCGTAACAATTCGCTTTTTTGTTGCAACCCTGCTTGTTGGTACGATAACCGGTACCTACTCGTCACCATTTGTAGCAACGCCAATTTTAGTGTGGTTGGAGAAGCGAAAGAAATAATTCTGTAGCATATAAGCCATTGACAAGTTGGATAATAGCTGGAAGAATTAGGGAATTATTTATTAGTTATTTTTAAAATATGGTAAAGAATAAAGATGAAGAGAAAAGCGGGGACGCAGAGGTTTGTCCAAAGTGCGGATCGCCACTGGGAGAAATTACGACTACCAAAGACGGCCGAAAAATTCAGCGCTGTTCTACAGGCAGCTGGAACCCGGAAACCCGAAAAGTCGAGGGGTGTACCTATGTGAGGTGGTTTGGCTCCGAACCTGAGACTTTAGATGAAAAATGTCCAAAATGCGGCGCACCATTACTGCTGGTTACTACCAGATCGGGTAAAAAACTTAAAAAATGTTCCACATCATCCTGGGATCCAAAAACCAGACAGGCAACCGGCTGTGATTTTGTTGAATGGCAAAAAGGCAGCATTGTGGCACTGGATGAAGATTGTCCTGTCTGCGGCGAAAAGCTGGTTCTTTTTACGACGTCATCCGGCAAAAAACTTAAAAAGTGTTCAACTAATAAATGGGATCCTAAAACGCGAAAAGCCATAGGTTGTGAATATGCCGTTTGGATGTGAACGGAAGTGATGCTAAAATTATTGAATGCAGGTAATAAGATATTCTTTGGGAGAACTTCAGGCGAACTGCTATTTTCTTATTGATGCCGATAAATGTATTATAGTTGATCCGGCAGACGATGCTTCATTTATCTTAGAGGAAATTCAGCGCAGAAATTTAAAATTAATCGCTATGTTAGCGACGCACGGCCACTTCGATCATGTTATGGCGGCGGGGGAAATCCAGCTAAGTCTAAAAGTTCCATTATATATTGACAAAAACGATTTGTTTCTAATCAAAAGATTAAGAGAAACAGCAAAATATTTTCTAGGATATGAACCGGAAATTGTCGCGCCCAGAGAAATTAAATATTTTAAAAAAGGCAACTTTAAAATTGAAAATTTTAAATTGCAAATTATTTCAGTTCCTGGTCACACGCCTGGCAGTTTCTGTTTTTATTTTCCAAAAGAAAAAATTATTTTTACGGGGGATACATTATTTAAAGACGGAGTAGGGAGGACCGACTTTTCGTACGGTAATAAAGATGATTTACGTGGATCGTTGGATGAATTATTTAAATTACCTGAAACAACAACTATTTATCCAGGTCACGGAGATGCGACAGAAGTGTTTCGCGCTCGTTTTTTAGTCTCCCCTTCTCCACGTCGTTAAATATAGAAGAGAGAACAGCTCCTACCTTTGGACCAGGTTTAAGGTTCAAAGTTTTCATTACGTCGTTGCCGTCAATCTTGAGGTCGGTTACTTTAAAAGGCTCTTTTTGGACCTCAACCAAACGCTTCTTGAAAAGTTCAAAACGCCAGGAGGTTGGCCTGGCTCCTGATCCTACGCGATCTGCAAAGCGGAGATCAATGATATCATTGAGATATTCCGATCCGACATTTCTGATAAATCTCCGCACGGCTTTATCTGTCTGGATTTCAGATACAGTAAATTGATGGAACTGAACCAGTCGCACGAGTTTTTCTTTTTGTTTATTGGACAGCTTGAAGCGGTTGGCAATATTTTCTGCCAGTTTTGTTCCAACAACTTCGTGGTTGTAAAACGTAATCAAGCCAGTTTTATCATCCCGGCGGAAAGTTTCCGCCTTTCCGATATCATGTAATAGCGTTGCAAATCGGGTAATCTCATCTGTTGTCGGACAAGCCTTAAGCGACATCACCAAGTGGGTGCCAACGTCATATATATGATGACGCTTTGGACTTTTCTGCGGAATCAGAAAACAAATATCTACCTCTGGTAGTATAAAGGCAAGCAATCCAGTGTTTCTTAAAAAAAGAATGCCTTCGGAGGGATTTTCGCTTTTTAGGATTTTTAAAAACTCATCCCGGATACGTTCCCAGGAAATTTTAGTAATAAGATTAGCGTTTTTTTGGATAGAAACTCTGGTCTTATCCTCAATTAAAAATCCGAGTTCTGAAGCAAACCGAATTGCACGCATCAATCTTAATGCATCTTCTTTAAATCGTTTGTCAGGATCACCTACCGCAACAATTAATTTTTCTTTTAAATGTTTTTGTCCAGCAAAAATATCGATAACTTTTTTTCCGTCATAAGCTAGGGAATTAATTGTAAAATCCCGTCTTGCCAAATCTTCTTCGACTGTTTTTGCCCAGGAAAGTTTGCCGGGGTGACGAAAGTCCTTATACTCGGCTTCGCGGCGAAATGTTGTAACTTCGAAAATTAATTTTTTTCCGTCTACTTCTTGTGAAATGCCGACCGTGCCAAACTGATTGTTATAAAACCCATCAGGATATAACTTAAGAATTTCATCGGGCGTTGCGTCTGTCGCAAAATCCCAGTTATCAACCGCATTATTTAATAGAAGCTCACGGACCGCACCACCCACTAAGTAAATTTTATACCCGGATTTTTGAAAGTTTTTTAAGAAATTGAGTACAAACTGCGGTAACCTTAACATGAAGTAATTATAGCCTAATATCCTTTAAAATATCCAAATTCTTTTTATCTGGTCCGTTGCCGTCAAATCCCGGAGTTTCAATGATAAAAGGTAAATGTTTTGTTTTCGGATGGCGGAGCAGGAGTTGGAAAGTCCCAAACGGGACAGTTCCTTTTCCAATATTTTCATGTCGATCTCTTCCCGAGTTGAAAGGATCGCGGCTATCGTTAAAATGAAAAAGTTCAAGCCTTTTTAAGCCAATTTTTGCAGCAAATTTGTCTAAAAATATCTCGAGTTTTCCTTCCGTAGATAGATCATACCCGGCAGAATAAAGATGGCAGGTATCAAGACAGACTCTGACACGTTCGCTTCCGACATCATTCACAATTTCAGCAATTTCTTCCAAACTCCTTCCGATCTTTTTATTACCGGCATTTTCGATAATAAAAAGTGATTCGTCTGTAGTCTCTTTTAATATCTCTTTTATATGAGTTATTAAAGCAGAATATTTTTCCTCAGTTTTATGTTTTTTAAATGATCCGAGATGAACAACGCTTCCTTTAATTCCGAGTTTTGAAGCGACTGAAAGTTCAGAGATGATTGACAACTTTGAAAGGTGGCCAATCTTTCCTTCCTCCGCAAGATTTATGAGATAGGATGCGTGAAAATAGACAGGATCAATCTTCAGTTCCGATTTGAGTTTAAGGAAAGAATAAGCTGTTTTTTCATCAATCTTTGCAAAGCTCCAACCGCGGGGTAAAGTTGAAAAAACCTGCAAACAATTTCCTCCTATAGCAACAATTTTATGAAGGGCATTTTCATAGCCTCCTGAGATAGATAGATGAGCTCCAAGTTTTGTCATTCGCCAATATTATACAAATTTTCCCCTTGACATCGATTAGCAGACATAGTATAGTATTGCTAATCCAATGGAAGACTTAACTCAAAGACAGATCGATATTTTGCGAGCCATTATCAAAGAGTATACGGAGAGTGGTAATGCAGTGGGGTCGGAAATTTTAGAGAAAAAATATAAACTCGGCGTTTCCCCTGCTACCATACGGAATGAGATGGTAGAGCTTGCTAAAAAAGGCTATCTAAAAAAAACACATTTTTCTTCAGGTAGGGTTCCTTCACCCAAAGGCTTTCGTTTTTACATCAAAAACCTGATGAAGGAAAAAGAGCTTACGACCTCCGATGAGGTCTCCTACAAAAACAGCGTCTGGGATGAGCGGAATGAGGCGCATCGCTTATTGTCACAGGCAACCAAGACTCTTTCGCAAAAGACTTCACTTCTCTCACTGGTTGCTACCAATGTGGGCGATGTTTACTATTCAGGCGTTTCTAATCTCCTCAACACGCAGGAGTTTTTTAATCTGGAACTGTCAAAAAATTTATTTGAAAGATTGGATGAAGTTCAGTTTTGGGAAAGAATTCTTGACAGATTTCCCAGACTAGAGGAGGAAATTCTTTACATATTGGGCGAAGAAGATTTTGGCGACCCAGTCTTTGAAGGGTGTGCAAGTGTCTTTGGCGAATTCCAGGGCAACAAGATTAAGGGGATTATTGGTGTGGTTGGTCCAAAAAGAATGTATTATGAAGTTGTTATACCACAGATAAAGTACTTCTCTTCCCTTTTAGGAGATATCATTAAAAATCAGGGACTGTAAAGTAATTCTTATGATAGATGATCAGAAAGTTAAAAAAGATGAGGTGACAAAACTTAAAAAAGAAGTTGAGGAGTATAAGAATAAATATTACCGCGCCTTGGCAGACTATCAGAACTTTGAAAAAAGAGCCAATGAAGAAAAATTGAATTTTGAAAAGGCCGGCGAAGCGAAATTTATTTTAAAACTCTTGCCAGTTATAGATCATATTGGAAAAGCCGAAGTATTTATCAAGGATGAAGGATTACGAATTGTTAAAGAAAGTTTTTTTAGTTTTTTGAAAGAGACGGGGGTTGAGGAAATTGCAATTTTGGGGAAAGAGTTTGATCCGCATCTAGCCGAAGCAATCGATATGGTCCCTGGAGAAAAAGACAATATAGTCGTTGAAGTTTTACGAAACGGTTATAAGTTCCAAGGAAAAATTTTACGAGTTGCACAGGTGAAAGTGAGTAAAAAAGTTAAAAATTAAAAGTTATATTTTAATCTTATGGCAAAAATAATCGGCATCGATCTTGGTACAACGAATTCTTGTGTCGCAGTTATGGAGGGTGGAAAGCCTAAAGTTATCTATTCACAAGAAGGCAGAAACGTTTTTCCTTCGGTGGTCGACCCAATCAAACATATTGTCGGCGATGTTGCAAAACGACAGATGGTTATCAACCCGAAAAACACAATTTTTTCCATCAAACGTTTAATGGGGCGACGCTATTCGGATCCATCAGTTAAGTATGATATGAAATGGTTACCATATAAAATCGTAGACGGAAGAGATCACATGGCAGATGTCGAAGTCGACGGGAAAACCTTTACTCCGCAGGAAATTTCGGCAATGATTTTACAAAAAATAAAGACCGATGCAGAAGCATATTTAGGCGAAAAGGTAGGGAAAGCCGTCATTACGGTGCCTGCTTACTTTGATGATTCACAGCGCCAGGCAACTAAACAAGCTGGAGAAATCGCAGGGCTGGAAGTTGTTAGGATATTGAATGAACCAACAGCTGCCGCATTGGCTTATGGTCTGGATAAAAAACACGCCCACACGATTGCTGTTTACGATTTAGGAGGAGGTACATTCGATATCACAGTTTTGGAGTTGGGTGAAGGAGTATTCCAAGTTAAAGCCACAAACGGTGATACGCATTTGGGTGGAGATGATTTCGATAAGATAATACTTGATTATTTAGCTGATGAGTTCAAGAAAGAAAACGGCGTTGATCTCCGTAAAGATGCGCAAGCCCTGCAGCGACTGCGAGATGCAGCCGAGAAGGCGAAGATAGAGCTTTCTTCATCAATGGAAGCCGAGGTAAATTTACCTTTTATCACAGTAAAAGACAACCAGCCGCAACATATGGTTATGAAATTGACGCGGGCAAAATTGGAATCATTGGTCGGAGATCTCATCACTAAAACCTTCGATCCAGTCAAAGCCTGTCTCAAGGACGCGAAAGTTGATGTATCCAAGATAGAAGAAGTAGTTTTAGTTGGAGGAATGACACGCATGCCGAAAGTAATAGAAGAGGTTAAAAAATTCTTTGGTAAAGAACCAAATCGTTCGGTAAACCCGGATGAGGTTGTAGCTGTTGGAGCAGCCATTCAAGCCGGGGTTCTGACCGGAGAAACAAAGGATGTGGTTTTGTTGGATGTGACCCCACTGACATTAGGTGTTGAAACCCTAGGTGGAGTATTGACACCAATGATTACGCGTAATACTACCATACCAACCTCAAAAAGTGAGATTTATTCAACCGCAGGCGATAATCAGACGCAAGTAGAGATTCATATATTACAGGGAGAGCGTCCAATGGCCCGTGATAATAAATCACTGGGTCGATTTATCCTTGAGGGTATTCCGCCGGCGCCGCGTGGAGTTCCGCAAATTGAGGTAACTTTTGATATCGACGCAAACGGAATTTTAACGGTAACTGCAAAAGATAAAGCCACAGGAAAAGCTCAAACTATAAAAATAACCGGTTCAACCGGCTTAACCAAAGACGAGATCGAAAAGATGAAGGAAGAGGCGGAAAAAAATGCTGAAAAAGATAAAGAAGAAAAAGAGAAGATTGATGTTCGCAACAAGGCCGACAATATGATTTATGTCGCGGAAAAATCACTGAAGGATGCTGGCGATAAAGCGCCTAAGGATGTCAAAGAGTCAATTGAGAAAAAGATGAAAGACCTTAAAGATATTTTGGAAAAGGGAAGCTCCTCGGATATTGAGAATAAGACAAAAGACCTTTCTGACGAGCTTTCCAAGATTGGTCAGTATATGTATAATCAACCGGGCCAAGAGAGCCGGGCCCCAAGCGGTGAAGAGAAGAAATCCGCCCCCGATAAATCTACGGCGGACAAGGATAAAAAAAATGTAGAAGAAGGAGAAGTAGTTAATTAAAATGTGATATGGCCGACTATTATGAGATTCTTGGAGTTTCTAAAGGAGCAACAGCGCAAGAAATTAAAACCGCTTATAGGAAGCAGGCTTTAAAATGGCATCCCGACCGGAATAAATCAGCTGGAGCCAACGAAAAGTTTAAGGAAATAAATAAAGCTTTTGAAGTGTTATCCGACTCGAAAAAGAAAGAGATGTATGACCAATATGGTGAAGCAGCTTTTCAACGTGGTATGCCGGGTGCCGGTGGATCTCAGGGTTACGCTTACGGTCAAGGTCCGTTTACCTATACCTATACAAATACGGGAGGAGAAGGTTCGCCCTTCGAGAACGTCGATTTCGGTGGTTTTTCAGACCCATTTGAAATATTCGAACAATTTTTCGGATTTCAATCCCCTTTTTCAACCGGAAGAAAACGATCGGTACGTTCTGTTTACGAAATCAATTTAACATTCGATGAGGCGGTAAAAGGCGTTACCAAAGAAACCGTAATCAAAGGCGATAGAAAAACAATCAAGATTCCGGCCGGAGTTGATTCGGGGATGAGGATAAGATTTTCGGACTTTGATCTAGTCGTAAATGTGGCCGGTCACCCGCACTTTAAACGCCAGGGCCAGGATATTTACCTGGAAAAAGAAATTTCCTACCCATTGGCAGTTTTGGGAGGCACTGTGGAAGCTATAACAATCGATGGGGATGTACGTTTACGGGTCCGACCAGGGACACAATCCGGGACAACGGTTCGTTTACGTGGTCAGGGTGTCCCCTATCCTAACAGTTCTCGGCGCGGGGATGAATATGTGATTTTTAAAGTTACAGTTCCCCAACAGGTTTCTTCAAAAGTCAAAAAATTGCTAGAAGAACTCCAAAGAGATATTTCCTAAGTTTTTTGTAATGCATGAAAATTCAAACCAGATTACAAAATATAAAAAACTACAAAATTTATCTCCAAGTCGAGGAAGCTTTACACGAATTTTTGCAGAAAAAAGGCTATTTCCGAGTTAATTTACCAGTTCTTTCACCCGCACTTATCCCCGAATCATATTTGGATGTATTTGCGACGGAATTCCATTTTTTAAACAACAAGGAGAAATTCTATCTTATTCCGGCACCCGAGCTTTTTTTAAAACGATTATTGGTTGCCGGCCTGGGTAACTGTTATAGTCTTAGTAAATGTTTCCGCAACTCAGAACTACCTTCTTCACTCCATTCGCCCGAATTTACGATGCTGGAATTTTATAGATTAGGCGCAAACTATATGGACGTTTCAGACGAATTATTGGAACTGCTTCGTTTCATTGCGCAGAAACTTGATCGGAGAGATGAAATCATTTATCAAGGCAAAAAAATTTCATTTACAAAATGGGAAAAACTGTCTGTGACAGAAGCTTTTAAAAAATTCAGCCAAATTTCCCAAAACGAAATATTTGACGCTAAAATTTTCCTCAAAAAAGCTAAAACAAAAGGCTACAGGGTAGATGGTTTTAGTTATCAAGATATTTTTTCTCAGATCATTACACAGGAAATAGAACCACACTTAGGAAAAAATGGTTATGCAACATTACTTTATGACTATCCTTCCCAGATGTCAGCGCTTGCAAAATTGAAGCCCGATGGAAAGATTGCCGAACGGGTAGAATTTTATATCGACGGTATTGAAATTGGCGGGTGCTGCACCGAACTTACTGATTGTAAAGAACAGGAATCTCGTTATGAGCGAGAAATCGAAGCGAAGAAAAAACTTGGCCAAACCGTGCATACAATTGACAAAGGCCTGATAAGTGAATTAAAATATGGACTTGCGGATTGTACCGGATCTGGTGTCGGCTTCGATCGGCTGGCAATGATCTTCGCAAACGTAAAATCAATTAAAGAATTACAGTTGATAAATATATTATGAAAATAAATGCTGGCAATTTAAAAAAAGGTGATTTTATTTACCAACAAAATGAAATTTGGCAGGTTGTTAAAGCCGAATTTTATTCTCCAGGCAAAGGGTCGGCGTTAATGAAATCAAGGATAAAAAATATGCTTACAGGAAAAAACGTCGATTATACCTATAAATCCAACGAACAGGTTGAAACAGTCGAAGTTGAAAGTATAGAAATGCAATACTTGTATAAGGATAGTGAAAATCTTTACTTCATGAATGAACGGACCTACAATCAGTATATAGTTCCGATCGGCCTGGTTGGTGAAGCGGCAAATTTCATCAAGGAAGGCGACAAAATTTTTGTTTACCTTCACGATGATAAACCCCTAAATGTCCGACCGCCAATGAGCGTTAGGTTGAAAGTTATCGAGACAGATGATTCTGTTAAAGGCGATACTGCAACATCTGCAAAAAAACCAGCGACAGTAGAGACCGGTGTTATAGTAATGGTTCCGCTATTTGTCAATAAAAATGAAACCATAGTTGTCAATCCCGAGACAGGACAGTATGTTGAAAGAGTAAAATCATAAAATATATGCTCTCGGTCGGAGATACATTAAAAACTGCAAGAAAAGAACAGGGTCTTACTTTATCTCAAATTGAAAAAGAGACAAAAATCCGCGAAAAATTCTTACGCCAAATTGAATTAAACCAATGGAACTTTGCTTCACGAGTCTATATAGCCGGCATAGTTAAAAATTATGCCGATTACCTAAATCTTGATAGCAAAAAAATGCTGGCTTTTTTTCGTAGAGATTACGAGAAGAAAGACGATGTACGTTTTAAAAGAAGAATTACTAGTGATTATTTGGTTCCAACAACCAAACGTTGGATAAGACTGGGAATTGCTGCGATTTTTATTCTGTTCTTTTTATACTTTGGTTATCAACTTTTTCTTTATTTAAAACCACCAGTCGTTACAATTCTTCAGCCCAAGATAAAAATATTTAACCAAGATACAAGCAGTATTGAAATTGTTGGCAAGACAGAAAAAGATGCCGTAGTCACCATTTTTGGCGAGCGGGTTTTTCAGGACAAAAACGGCATCTTTGATTATAATTTTCCTTTAAAAAACGGAAGAAATGTTTTATCAATTACGGTTGTCGGAGCTAATGGAAAACAGACTATTTTTCAAACGTTTTTTTATAAAAAATCTTGATAAGATCTTTAACGTTTTTTAGATTAGCAGAAGAGTAAATTTTTTCAAAGCCTAACCGCTTTGCCTCTTGAATAATTTTATTTTCAAAATAAACGCTTCTAATTTCGCCCTGCAATCCAACCTCGCCGATATAGAGAGAATTTTTCGGAAGAGGCGTATCTTTATAGGAAGATAAAATTGAAGCAATAAAACCAAGGTCGGAAGCTGTTGACTTGATGGTAAAACCGCCAATTACGTTCGCGTAGACGTCGAAATATTTATCTAAAGGGAAATTCAGCTGTTTTTTAATTACCGCCAGAAGTAGTAAAGTTTTGTTATAGTCGAGGCCCTTAATCACACGCCGTGGAACAGGCAGTGCAGTAGAAACGGCTAGAGTTTGAATCTCAAAAAAAAGCGGCCGATGACCTTCGACTACACCAACAGTAGCCCTGCCAGGAGCAATATCAGTTGACTCTTCCAAGAAAACTGCCGGGTTGGCAACTTCTTTCAGACCATTTTCCCGCATCTCAAAAATGCCGATCTCGTCAGTTGGACCGAATCTGTTTTTATTGGCACGTAGCAAACGAAAATGTGAAACTTTTTCACCCTCAAAATCAATTACGCAGTCTACTAAATGCTCAAGAGTTTTTGGTCCGGCTGCCTCACCTTCTTTTGTGACATGACCGATAATAAGAGTCGTAATTTTGGTTTTTTTAGCAAGCATTATTAATTTTTTTGTTACTTCCTTGAGTTGATTTATGCTTCCGTGAGAAGAGTCGATATCTTTTGAGTACATAGTTTGAATTGAATCGATGACAAGAATATCAGGTTTTTCGTCAAGATTTTCGATGCTTTCTATGATCCCCTCGATTTGCGTATCGTTGGAAAAAAGAAAGTCAGCAAAATTAATTCCAAGTCTTTCGGCTCTGTCCTTAACCTGTTCGGCTGATTCCTCCCCCGAAAAATATATTGGTGAGAGTTTTTGGAGTGACTGTAATACAATTGTTGATTTACCGATACCCGGCTCGCCGGTTAGGAGAATAACTTCACCAGGGACAAATCCTCCACCCAAAACTCTATCGAATTCATAAATTCCAGAAGGTAAACGTACAATTTTTTGCGATTTAATTTTTATCAAAGCGGTAAGAGTTACTTTTTTAACCCCTTCGTTTTTATCCTTACTTTTAGTTTCAAACGCTGGTTGTTCTTTAAGCGTATTCCATTTTCCACAATCACGGCAGCGTCCGATCCACGAACCCGAGCCATAACCGCAATTGCTGCAAATAAAAAATGCCATATTACTACATCTTGTTGACGGTCTCTATTCCCAAAAGATAAAGGCCTTGTTTGATAATGTTTCCGACTGCTTTAGTTAAGATGAGACGAAAATGTTTTGTTTCTCCCTCACTTTTAAGAATTGGATGTTTTTGGTAAAAAAGATTGTATTTTGATGCCAAATCATAAAGGTAGTTGGCAATATAATTTGGGGCTAAATCTTTACCGGACTTTCGAACAATGTCAGTAAATTGATAAAACATGCGCAAAAGATCGTTTTCTTCTTTTGTTATTTTTAAATTGGCGAATTTCTTTCTTGCTGATACATCAGCCTTTTCAAGAACACTTTGCGTTCGGACATAAGTATAGATAATATATGGGCCGGAATTTCCTTCGAGAGAAATCGATTCAGCAAAATCAAAAGCTATTTGCGCAAAAACGTTGTTTTTGAGAAATGAATATTTTACCGACGCGACAGCTAAAATTTCCGCCGTATTTTTATCGCACTTAAATGTCTGCACTATTTTTTTCTTAGCCTGGTCAATTACCCACTCAGCTTCGATCACTAATCCTGTTCGTGAAGACATTTTTCCCGATTTTAATTTAACCCATTCATAAGCAAGATGATACTGTTTGTTTTTAAATTTCTTTGCATCGAGAAGTTCTTCAACCTTAAATGTGACGTTAAAAAAACTTTTTTGTTCCGGGGTTACTATATGAATGCATTTATCCAGTTCGCCAAATTCGGAGAACTCTTTTTCCGCCAAAGCCAGTTCTTTGCCTTCATAAGTTGGATAACCAAAGCTATTTATAAATACCCGCGTATCAAGTCCATATTCCTTACCGATGAAAATCAGAGCACCTTCACTCTTTTTCAAGATGTTTTTTTCCTCCGCAGCTTTGCAGATTTCAACGCCTCTTTTGGCAAATTCGCTCTCCGGATATAACCTATCGAACTTTGTATAAACCCGTTTATAAATTTCGGAAAAATATTCAAAACTCCAATTTTTTGTCTCTTTCCAAAGCGGGACAACATCACCTTTTTGGTTATAGATCATCCCGTTTATATTTATTATTTGGTTTTTATACTCTACGCTTTCATCGTAGGCAACCTGACCTTTGGCATAGGCGTCACCGAGGAATTTTATTCGTTCATGAAGAGGTGAGTTTCTGATTTTATTTAACTCGCCTTGGGAAGTTTTATATTTAATGTACCAAAGACATTTAGCGATATGTAGTCCCACGTCACCTTGATAATTTGATCTAATTACGCTGTTGCCACTAGCCTGCAAAATTCGAACGAGTGATTCGCCAATAGAAATATTGCGCAGATGGCCGATATGAAAAAGTTTATGCGTATTTGGATGAGCAAACTCAATCATAAGCTTTTTTAGCGGTCCCAGGGAATACGGAGAAAAAGTTATTTTGTCCTCGCTCGTTTTAACGGCAACATCTAAAAGGTAGTTCTGGGAAAGCCAGAGATTGATAAACCCGGGTTTTATCACCTCGACTTTTTCTATTAATTCATTTTGGCTTAGGTTTTCAGAGATTTTTTCGGCTATTTCGACCGGATTTTTTTTAAGATTTTTTGCAACTTTAAGGGCAATACTTGTTGAATAGTCGCCAAATTGGGGATTAGCCGGATGTTCCAATTCAACCTGAATATTTTTTACTCCAGCTTTTTCGCTAGCCGATTGTAGTAATTTAGCCACCTCTTCTTTAATCATTGGTTAATATAATATCACAACTTGCATAAGAAAAAATATCATCCTAAAATAGAGATAATGAAACCTAAACTAATATTACTATTGGTACTAATTCTTCTTTTTGGCGTTTTTGTGGCGGTAAGATTTTTTATTTTAAATGGGCAGACTGATTACGGAGAATTAAAAATATTATCTTCACCAACTACAAATATTTTTATTGATAATGCAATGATAGGAAAAACACCCTTTGATCAAAAGTATAAAATAGGAGAGTATTTGTTAAAACTTATACCTGAGGGGACTGCAACTGAAACTGCATCCTGGCAGGGAAAAATTTCAATTTTTAAAAGTGCGCTTACATATGTCAATCGGGAACTTGGGGCTTCCGACCTGACATCGGCCGGCGAAATTTTTACCTCAACCAGAATGACAGCTTCTCCCCAAGATCCGAATAACGGCGCAGTTTCAGTCGACAGTGATCCGGAGGGGGCAATAGTTTATTTAGACAACGACGAAAAAGGAGTAGCGCCTTTGATTTTACAGGATGTACCCAAAGGCGATCACGAGCTTTCGGTTTTCATGCCAGGATTTTTTAGAAGAACGCAGAAAATAAACGTTGATCCAGACTACCAAGTAAACGCAATGTTTAAGTTGGCAATGGATATGTCGCAGCAGCAAGCGTCACAATCAGCTCAATTAAACAATAGTCCTTCAACTTCACAAGCTCCGGCGGCTACAATCAGTGCGAGTACTGCTTCAACGGTTCTCATAAAAGACACACCGCAAGGGTGGCTACGCGTACGCGCCGATGCGACAATCACAGCTTCGGAAGAAGCAAAGATAAAACCAGGTGGAAAATATCCTTATGTAGATACAAAAGACGGCTGGTACGAGATAAAATTCAATGGAGATGCTGGCGGGCTAGTTTCTGGCAGCTTTGATACTGGTTGGGTTTCCGCAGAGTTTGCAACTTTACAATAATCTCTACTTCTTTTCTTTCCAGATAAATTTGTTATAGAGGACGTAAGAATAAGGAATGATAATAAAAGCAATAATTAGTACTTTGTAAAGATACCAAAGTTTTCGACCCAAAAAGTTTACGAGAAGCTGTATGCCAACAGATTGAATAATGAGTGATCCTGATGAAACAACATTAAACTTAATAAAACTTCCCGAATATGATTTGAAACTGTGTTCAATTTTTTTATGAGCAAAGCTCCAGAAATTATTAAAAACAAAGTTTGCAACAATTGCTGTTTCTGCGCTGATTAAGGTTGCAACCCAGACAGTAAATCGCAGTTTTTCAATAAGTAAATATGAAATTCCGAAGTCTATAACAAACCCTATAAGGCCGACAATTACAAATTTTATGAAGGAAGAATTAGTGAGAATATAAATAACTATGCCAGAAATATATTGGATAAAACTGATCTTCGATTTGCCGAATTTCCGCTCCTTAAATTTAATAGGCACTTCGGTTACGTGGCCGCCTGTTTTCAAAACTTCATCAATCACTGCAATTTGAAAAAGATAACCGGAATATTTTTTGACGTGATTTATTAGATTTTTTATTACCCAACTTTTTATCGCCCGGTAGCCGCTGGTCCAATCGGTTATCGTAAGCTTCATGAAACCAAACCGGATAAAAAGATTTGCAAAGATAGAGAAAATTTTGCGGTGTAAACCCCAGTCTTTGGGAATCGATCCGCCTTTGATGTAACGTGAACCTATCACCAGGTCGGCACCTTTTTCAATCCCGTGTACAAATTTTGGAATATCTCGGGGGTCATGTGAAATATCAGCATCCATTTCCATCATTAAGTATGGATTTAGGTGATCAAATGCGTATTGAAAACCTTCTGAATAGGCTTTTCCCAACCCGGCTTTCTCTATTTCTAGAAGATATAACTGATGATATTTTTTTTGCAGTTTTTTTACAATCTCTCCGGTTTTGTCTGGCGATTTGCTATCAACAACCAGAATTGTCAGTTCCCAGTTAGCAATATTTTTTTGTTCGGCAAAAATATCGTTTATAAGTTTCTCAATATTTCCCGATTCGTTGTAAGTCGGCAAAACTATGGTCAATTTTTTCATTTGTTTAAAGATAATTTCTGAAGTATTTTATAGTTTCCGATAGCCCATCTTTTATTTGTATTTTAGGTTGCCAATTTAAAAGATTTTTGGCTTTTGTAATGTCAGGTTGTCTTTTGATTGGATCGTCAATAGGAAGCTTTTCACTAAAAACTATCTCACTTTTTGAGTTGATAAGTTCTTTGACAATTTTGGCGTATTCTAATACTGTTTTTTCCTTAATCGATCCGAGATTGACTATTTCGCCTTCGGTTTTTGGATAAAACATTAGCCGGAGAATTCCTTCAACCAGATCGTCCACATAACAAAGCGAACGGGTTTGTTTTCCACTACCGTAAATAGTTATCGGTTTGTTTTCTAAAGCCAGATTTATAAAGTTAACAATCATTCTTTTATCGACTTTTTGCATGCTTGGTCCATAAGTGTTAAAAATACGGGCAATTCTAGTATCAAGCCCCAAATTTCTAAAAAAATAAGCCGTCAGCGTTTCACCGAATCTTTTTGCTTCGTCATAAACCGAGCGGGGTCCAGTTGTCGAAGCATTGCCAAAATAGTTTTCTTTTTGCGGGTGGACAAGCGGATTGCCATAAACTTCAGAAGTTGAAGCGAAAAGAAATTTTGCCTTATTTTTTTCAGCCAGTTTTAAAAGTTCTAACGTCCCTTGGGTGTTTACAAGCATGGTTTCCATTGGCAATTTATGATAGCTTATCGGACTATGATGATTGGGCGAGGCAGGGGAGGCGAGATGAAAAATTGCGTCAACCGCTATTTCCGGCTCGAAGGGAAAAATAACATCATGTTTTATAAAAGTGAAATTGCTTTCTTTAAGAAGCTCTTTTATGTTATTTTTTGATCCAGTCAATAAATTATCAGCGCATACAACCTGATGCTTTTCTTCAAGCAGTCTTTTA
Source organism: bacterium (assembly GCA_021796235.1). Classification (GTDB taxonomy): domain Bacteria; phylum Patescibacteriota; class Microgenomatia; order UBA1406; family GWC2-37-13; genus JAJYOJ01. The sequence goes on from JAJYOJ010000003.1 coordinate 38,978, forward strand.
CATAGATGTGAGCCAATAAATCCTGCTCCTCCGGTTACAAGAATTTTCATATTTATTTAACGGATGGACGACCGATGGAATAATATGTGAAACCGAGTGATTTCATAACATGTGGATCATAAATATTCCTGCCATCAAAAATCACCGGGTTTAACATTTTGGTTTTAATTTGCTTTAGGTTTATTTGTTTAAACTCGTCCCATTCGGTTAGGATAAGTAAAGCACTGGTTTTAGATACGGCGTCATAAGGATTTTTCGCGTATCTAAGTTTGCCGCCGAAAATTTTTTTTATATTGCCAAGTGCGGCCGAATCATAGACATGCAAAGAAAAATTATTTTGCAGAAGTGCATTAATTATATAAATTGCCGGAGCTTCGCGGACGTCGTCGGTATTGGGTTTGAAGCTCAGTCCCCAGATTGCGACATTTTTATCTTTTACAGTCTTGAGGATTCTAGCAATGAAATTATTTTTTGCGAGTGAGTTAACTTTTTCTACTGCATCGAGAAATATTGTATCGACAGCTAAATTGGCTCCTATTGTGCGTAAGGCTTTAACGTCTTTGGGTAAGCACGATCCTCCATAGCCCAAACCAGGATCCATAAAAATTCTGCCAATTCGTTTGTCCAATCCTACGGCATCCAACACTTTCTCTACGTCGGCTCCGGTTTTCTCACAATAAAAGGCAATAAGATTAGCAAATGATATTTTAGTTGCAAGCATTGCGTTTGATGTATATTTGATAAGCTCTGCCGATGCCAGATCGGTTACAACCCGTTTTCCAGGAATTGGTTCATGCAATTTGAGCAGTAGGTCGATCGCTTTTTCTGAATCAGATCCTACGACTACTCGGTCGGCGTTTAAGGTGTCGTAGATTGCTGAGCCTTCACGTAAAAATTCCGGGCAGGAGGCAACTGCAAACTCGGCATCTTTAACCTTATTTTTTTTTAGAAGTTGTTCAATTTTTTGATTTGTTCCAACCGGAACAGTACTTTTACAGGACACCACAGTAAATCCTCTTTTTAGATTTTGAGCAATATTTTTAGCCACTTCAAAAACAGTAGTAAGGTCGGCTTCGCCATTATTTTTAGGCGGGGTTCCAACAGCAATGAAAACTATATCCGAGCGCGAAACAGATGATTTATAATCTAGAGTCGGAATAATTCTTTTCTTTTTCAAATTATCTTCAAGTAATTCCTTAAGGCCCGGCTCGTAAATAATTGGATCGCTGGTTTTTAACCGATCAATTTTTTCTTTTGTATGTCCAAGAATGTATACGGTATTGCCAAATTTTGCAAAAACACAGGCACTTACCAAGCCCACATATCCGTGTCCTACGAAAGTAATGACCATAGTGTTAAATAATATAAATTTATAGCAATTTTTTCAAACCTTCTTCAAAACTTGCCATTTTATAAAAATTATTTTTTTTGCTTTTGATTATCGAGTATTGCGGGCGAAGTGAAATATCTTTAAAATATTCCTTAAAAGTTATTGGTGAAATTAAGGAGTCGTCTAAACCAAAATTTTTTGCGATAAGGTGCCCTGCTTCATTATGAGAGAGTGATTGCGAACCAACGAGGTGAAATATTTCGCTTGAGTAATTCTCGGAAAGATGTTTGAACGCATACGCTATATCGTCGACGAAAGTCGGCGTGATAAAACAGTCGGTTGTCATGCGCAGTTTTTTTCCTGCCTCTAAGGCAGTTCTAATAGATGCAACATAATCTTTTTTGGCTGCAAATTTATTTCGATAAGGATAAGACAGACGCACAATCATTGCCGCATCTTTTACGATTTTTTCTGCTTCGTATTTGGTTTTCGCATAATATCCCAAAGGGTTAGGAACACTATCTTCATAAAAAGGCGGGTTTCTTCCATCGAAAACAAAATCCGTTGAAATGTAGATAAATTTTTTATTTTTTTTATTTACAGCCTCGAAGACATTTCTTGTTCCTTCAACATTGAGCTGGTAAGTTTTTTCGCGCTCTGTCTCAGACGCAGCAACGTTTGTATAGGCTGCAAGATGCAGAAAAATATCGAATGAAAGATTTTCAAGTGCCTGATTGACTTGGTCTCGTTTGGTTATATCAAATTTCTTGAAAGGTAGAGGGATAAAGTAAAAATTATTTTGCAGAAGTTCAATAATGCGGGATCCAATCAGGCCATCCGGACCAGTTACGGCAATTTTAAGCATATTTAATCCTCCGCCACCAATCTTGATTTTTTATATACCACTCGACTGTGTTTTTAAGTTCTTCTTCAAAACTGTGTTTAGGTTGCCAGCCGAGTTCATTATGAATTTTGCTCCAGTCTATAGCATAGCGCCTGTCATGGCCCTTTCTATCTTCAACAAACTCGATAGAATCTTCCGTTTTATTCATAATTACTAGAATTTTTTTAATAACTTCGAGATTTGAAATATCATTGCTTTGACCACCAATAAAATAAGTTTCACCAAGCCTGCCTTTTTTGAGAATGAAATCAATTGCTTCACAGTGGTCCTCTACGTAAAGCCAGTCGCGCACATAAAGACCGTCACCGTAAATCGGGGCTTTTTTACCCTCAATAAGATTTGTTATAGCAAGAGGGATTAATTTTTCGGGAAATTGATAGGGGCCGAAGTTATTGGAACAGTTCGAAATTGTTATCGGTAGATTGTAGGTTGTCGCATAGGCACGTACCAAATGATCCGAAGCGGCTTTTGATGCAGAGTAGGGACTGCGAGGTTTATATTGGGTATGTTCGTTGAACTTTTCTTTAGAGCTTAAGGGAAGGGAACCAAAAACTTCGTCGGTTGAAATATGGTGAAACCGTTTTAATTTATTTTTTAAAGCAGCTTCCAACAAAACGTAGGTACCTTCTATATTGGTTTTAATAAACGGAGCCGGATCGGCGATCGAACGATCAACATGGCTTTCGGCGGCGAAATGAACGACGATCTCAATTTTTTCACTGTTCATTAATGAATTGACGAGTACCGGGTTACAAATATCTCCTTTTATAAATTTGTAATTTCGATTTTGGCCAACGCTTTTTAAATTTTCCAGATTGCCGGCGTAGGTAAGTTTATCGAGATTGATAATCGAATCTTCAGGATATTTTTTAAGCCAGTACAAAATGAAGTTTGAGCCAATAAATCCTGCTCCCCCTGTAACCAAAAGTTTCATAAGGATTATTCTATCACGTTTTCTACCTTGGAACTATATTATTTACCACAGAGAGTTTTTAAGGCTCTCAGATCATCTTGAGTAGGCGTTTGAGTATTTGTCGCATAAGGGTACATAATCGATTGATTGTTGGGATTGTGCTGCAGGCCTAAAGCATGCCCAAGCTCGTGGGCAAGCATATGAATGAGTTCGGGTTGACTGCTGGTAAAATAAATATTGATTGAATCGGTTTTAGGATCGTATAAACCTTCTTCTGGTTTTAAGGAAAGGGCGGTATTGAACTCATTAATTGTCTGATTTAGTGTGCCAACTTGAGTGTTGTAACTTACCGTAGACTGATTAAGTTGCGCTGCCATTAAGTTTAATTTGTTCGCCTCTTGACTTAAATTTTTTTGTTGCTGGATCAGCTGGCTATAAACGTCAGGTGGTGCTCCTCCACGGCTGTTCCAATATTTAATTTGGTTTTCAAAATCACTTACTTTACTATTAAAACTTACAACAAGACTTTCATATTGGCTGATTTGTTGATCTAGGTTGCCTTTTTGATTTTGTACATTACTTTGTAAATTATTGATTTGTGTGTCGAGAGTTTGTCTAGAGTCGTAAACCAAATTTACAGCGAGCTCGCCTTCGGAATTGTAGGTAAAAAGAGTTTTTCCATATGAACTATTCCAGATATTGGCGGCTTGGTCAATATCGGTTAAAAATGTGCTTGCGGAGATATTGAATCTGGGGTCTATTTGACCTACGCGGTATTCAATGGGTGAGGTGCAAGGGCCACTAATACGAGCGATTAGATTTTTTAGGGAAAATGTTCCGTTTGAGGGTAAAATATGAACGACTGCGACAATTCCTAAGGTTAACAGTATAAGATTGGCAAGAATTCCTTTCCGTTTATCCATATAAATACATTCTATTCATTTTTATTTTATCTAGATTAGGTTTATTAATCAGATTTTCAAGAATTTCCCAACGCCTTTTTTTAACCTCGTGAGAGACGTTGTCGGCAAAAACCTCGGTGGCAGCTGTCATTGGCCTTTGCGAGTACATCGATATATAAGCTTTTTCAAATCCAACTAATTGGGCAACTTTGACAGTGTTGGCAAATTCTTCCTCGGTTTCACCACAAAATCCCACGATGATATCGGTGGTAAATTTAACATTTAAAACTTGCGATTTGAGTTTTGTGATGAGTTCAAGATATTCTGTTTGCGTATACCATCGATTCATCCGTTTTAAAACTGCATCGTCACCGGATTGTATAGGAAGGTGTATAGTCCTTGTTATGTTTTTATTTCTGGCAATAACATTTATTAATTCATCGGAAAAATCCCAAGGGTTTGAAGAGATAAAATCGACGTTTTCAAAACCAATTTTTGCAACTTCCTCCAGTAAGTAGGGAAAAAGAGTCGGGATGCGGTAGCGGCCGAGGTGTTTGACATAAACGGGTTTAAATTTTGGCAGATGTCGCGAATGATAAGGTTCCGCGAGAAGCGGATTTCCGAAGTATGAGGAAGAGCCTCGCAGTGGAAAAGTATCATGAGCGACAGAATCTGCCTTATTTGTCATAATTAAATCCGCTCCGTAAGAATTAACATTTTGACCCAGTAGAGTTACCGACCTATAACCGCTGACTTTAAGTTTTTGACACTCTTTAATAATTTCCTCAAAGGGCCGGCTTACCTCTCGGCCGCGCGTAAAAGGAACAACACAAAATGTACAAAAATTATTGCAACCGTTGGAGATTGGCACCCAACCGTTTGTTTTGTTTTGCCGGACTGGTTCGTTGTCAAATCCTACCTCCTCAATCGGCATAAACTCATCAACATCAGGCAGGAGTTCTCTAACTTTTGCCAGATATTTTCCGGTTTTATCCCGGTAGCAAAGACCGACCATGCAGCCGGTAACAATAATTTTTCGGCCAGATGCCGATCGTCCTTTGGACGATAATTTCAGCTTTACTAGGTTTCTAACCAGCCCGTAGACCCGGTCTTCGGCGGAACGGCGAATCATGCAGGTGTTTATAACAATATAATTGGCATCCTGATAATTTTTAGCCTGTGTTATTCCGCGCGCTGCAAAAGATCTGGCAATCCGTTCGGAATCAGCTTTATTTTGCTGACAACCAAAGGTTTTAATAAAGTATTTCATACCTTAAAAAGTTTTTGCCGCTTCATATTTTCAATTATTAATATAAAAACAAGAAGAATGAGGGCGATTGTTAAAAATGCGATTAATTTTTGGATGCCGGGCAAAAAAAGGCTTGAAATTCCAAGGATCAAAGATACAAGCCAGTAAAAAACAGCAATCCTTCTTTTTCCCCAACCGATTTCTAAAAACCTGTGATGCAGATGTCCCCAATCGGCCTTAAATGGAGAATGCAGATTTGCGACCCGGCGGACAATGGTATAGATTGCGTCGATCATCGGCACCGATAAAATAAGGATTGCAGTTCCTACCTTGCCGAAAGAGAGGATCGAAAGAATTCCCAAAAGTAATCCAGCCAGCGCACCGCCTCCATAGCCTGGCATAATTTTTTGGGGATAAAAATTAAACGGCAAAAATCCTAAATAGGCACCGGCAACAATAAACGAGAATGCGACAGTTGATTGAATTGAGATATCGTGGGTAGTGAAGCGTTCTGAAAGAAGACCAAGAAAAAAGGCCGCAATTGCAACAAAGCCAGGAAGCTGCCCGTCAACACCCTTACTCCAGTTGACCATATTCGTAGTCCAGGTAAGCCAGACGATTGCCAATAAATCGGCTAAAACCAGTATCTTATGCGTCCCAAAAAAGTTAATTATTATTTGCCACTGATCAAGATGGATGACTCCGCCACTCAGGGGGTTTGAGATATAAGGAATTCCCAAACCAAATCCGATGACAAGAGCCGCTATCAAAATATTGGCAATAAAACGCGGATAGGGTGAAAGATCAAAGTAATCATCAAGGAGTCCGACTACAACTAAAAGACAACTCCCAAGAAGAATTCCAAACATAATTTTGTTGATAGGGATAAAAATAATTGTCGATATAAGTATTGCCAAAAAAATCGGAACACCGCCACCGCGGGGAACTAAACCTACATGGGTATGAGCAGGGTGCTGGCGCTTTTTTTTATTGGTCACTAACTTGATTTTTTTAGCGAGAGCTATGGTTGGTACAGTCAAAACTAAAGACAATACGAAACTAACAACAAGGGTTAAAATAATTGGCATATTAGGAGATAAATAAAATTATTCGCATGAAAATAAAAGTAAAACTTATGACAAGGATAATATTTGAGTAGTAAAGAATTTTTTTGACAAATTCGTTGCCCAAGAAAAATCTACGATAAATAATCCCATTTGCAACAAAAAAAATATTCAGGAGCACTGGAATGATAACTATCATCCAGAGATCGGCCAGCTGGTCCTCGGTTTGGGGAGTTTTTGAATAAAATAAAGGTATCTGGGGCGGCAGATGATTAAAGCGCAAAAGAAAAGTTCCAACCATTGTTATGTTGGCCGCCAGCAATGCGTAAATCATAATCTATATTATACTCTTGCAAAACCGAAAAAATTCTACTATTATTACTGCCAGCATGACTTACTAAGATCTTTCAATTTATGTTTCTTCCTTTTTCTCGCCCATTATTAATTTAATAATAAAAAGTCATGAAAGACACAAAAGTTTTAGAGCTTATTAAAAAAGAAGAAAAGCGGCAGAAAGAAGGTATTGAGCTCATTCCCTCCGAAAACTATGCCTCTTCCGAAGTCCGTAATGTTTTATCGTCCTATTTTGTCAATAAATATTCGGAAGGCTATCCCAAAAAGCGTTATTATGGAGGAAATGAAAATGTTGATGATGTAGAAATAATCGCCCAAGAGAGAGCGAAAAAGCTATTTAAAGTCCCTTACGCAAATGTTCAACCATATTCTGGATCGCCCGCAAATTTAGCTGTTTATTTAGCCACGTGTAAACCCGGTGATACGATCATGGGACAAGCTTTAGTCGCGGGTGGGCACCTCACGCACGGGCATTTTGTTTCGGCTACAGGTATTTTTTATAAATCCTTTCAATACGGTTTGAAAACGGAGGGAATTTACGATAAAGACGTTGCGGACCTTTTTGATTATAAAGAGATAAGAAAATTAGCTTTGGAGCATAAACCAAAGCTTATCTGGGTTGGAGCAACAGCATACCCGTTGAAATTTCATTACGAAAAGTTTGCCGAAATTGCCGGGGAAGCGGGAGCGTATTTAGCTTCAGATATCGCCCACGTGTCAGGTCTTATCGCAGGTGGCGCACATCCATCGCCGGTCCCGTATGTTCATATTGTTACAACTACAACTCATAAAACGCTGCGTGGTCCGCGCGGCGCCCTGATTATGGTTACGGAAAAAGGTCTAAAAAAAGATTCCGAACTTCCTGATAAAATCAATAAGGCGGTTTTCCCCGGTCTTCAGGGAGGCCCGCACGATAATCAAACGGCTGCAATTGCAGTAGCATTGTTCGAAGCGATTCAACCTAATTTTAAACGGTACGCAGCCCAAATTGTAAAAAATTCAGAAGTTTTGGCCAAGATTTTAGTCAGCGGCGGATTATTGGTTGTCGGTGGCAGATCGGAAAATCATTTAATTTTGGTAAGCTTGGCGAAAGTTCTTGGTCCCGGCTCTGGTATTTTTGCGCAAAAAGCCCTGGATCTCGCTGGATTAACCCTGAACAAAAACACCGTGCCTGATGAACCTGCATCGCCTTTTTATCCGTCTGGCGTTCGATTGGGTACGCCGGCCGCCACAACGCGAGGCATGAAAGAAAAAGAGATGAAGTTTATCGGGGAAACTATTATAAAAGTCATCGATTTATTAAAAAAATACCGGCTGCCAGCTAAAAAAGAAGAGCGCGCGGCATACATAAAAAGATTTGAGGAAGAGATAAAAGTGAATAAAGAAATATTAAGATTAAAACAGGAGGTAAAAAAAGTAGCTCTTAGATTTCCGATTCCCTAAATCCTTAGGTGTAGGCAGGGCGAAAAGAGCGAGGGTGAAAAGTTTTAAATCAATAGGTTTGTTAATATTCTTGGCTTAGTTGCAGCAGCGTTTACAATTTTTTGTATGCTGCCCAGGTCGTTCAAGCATTTAAATCAAAAGCACAAAAGACATTTCGTTATCGATGTATATCGCCCTTACTGTCGGACGTCTTTTGTGGATATTTATGGTTTTATTACTGCCGCCCCGCCTGTTTATATAGCCAATATTATTGCTCTTATTTTTACGGTAATAATTCTTTTTCTTAAGATTAAACAAACGATTAAAATCGCTGTATAATTACATTATTATCAGTTATATTTTATTTATGAGCGGATATATCGTAGATATCGAAGAGAAAACCAAACAAAATGAATATTTCCGTGAAGTATTATTTACTGCTCCTCATAGTCAACTAGTGGTGATGAGCCTTAAACCCAAGGAAGAAATCGGAGAAGAGGTCCATACAGTTGACCAATTTTTACGGATCGAAGCCGGAGCTGGAAAAGCGGTACTTGATGGCGAGGAATTCGTCATCAAAGAGGGAAGCGCAATCGTGGTTCCGGCCGGAGTGAGACATAATTTCATAAATACTTCCGACACAGAAGATCTTAAACTTTATACGCTCTATTCACCCTCAGAACACAGAGATAAAACAATTCACAAAACAAAGGACGAAGCTTTGAGCGACAAAGAGGATCACCCATAGTTTTTAAAAAATATATGATTCGAAGTTGGATCTGGGGTACAGGAATTTTTCCTTGGAGAATTGGAGTTTTCCCTTGGCTGTTGTTTATAGTAGCCATTGAGCTGGTTTTAAAAGGAATTGCCCTGTATCGAGCGGCTAGGAACGGTCAAAAATATTGGTTTATCGCAATCCTTGTTTTAAATACATTAGGTATACTTCCATTAATTTATCTTCTCTTTTTCGCCAAAAAACGTAAGAAATAATTTAAAGCGCGGACTCAACCTCATAATGCGTGTCGGAGGTAAGGATAAAGGCTTTTTTTGGATAAACCGGGAGAGATTTTGCGATTTGGGAAGGCGAAATAAGAACTTTCCCTATAAAGTCGGGCAGATCACTATAGTTTTTACCATAAATGTATACACGGTTTTCCGAAAAGTAATATTCCGATACAAAAAAATTCAGCTCATTTGTTACATATAAAACATCTCCGGGTTTTGCACTGGCTTTTATCTCGTTAATAGTTGTTCGCAAATCCGACTTGGTTCGGTATTTAACCTGAAGATTATTGTAAAGTAATGTTACCAAAAGTAAAATCGCCAATACAATGGTTTTAAGTTTTATTTCAAGCTTGTCGATTATATAAATAAGAAGAAGCAAGAAACCGGTCGAGGAAAAAATAATATAACGTGGCCAAAAAATTGGCTTTACAACCGATAAAAGAATTATTAATAGTGAAATTCCGACCGACCAGGATAATAGATAAATAAAAAGACGCTTCCTTTCAAATCTGATAATTATTAAGACTAAGAAAGCCAGAGACAAAAGTATGACTGGGAATTTGTAAAAACTCAAACTCACCTCATAGCCTGTGTAGGTTATCCCGAGAAGGCTGACTAAAGTATCCAGCCCTGCGCCGGTGATCCAAAAGCTTCCGGTATACAATCCTTTTTGTAAAAGAAAAAATAAAACCCAGGGTAGAAAAAGAACGACCGGCAACCAATAAATTTTCTTCTTGTAATCTATAAAGCGTGAATAAAGAAACTGAAACACGACAATAAAAATCATAAAATAATGCGTGTAAAGTCCCAGCAGGGTTGAAACGATATACAGTTTTTTATCTTTTTTATAAAACGCATATAAAGAAAGAGAGGCAAAAGCGGCAAACATCGAGTACATCCGTGCCTCAAATGCGTAATAAATGAGAAATGGATTTATTACAAACAAAATTAAATATAAAAAAGCCTTCTTTGTTTTAAATCGTAAAATGCCTGTCATAAATAAAAAAGCAGCATAAATCGCTATCCAGTAAAAAAGAAAAGAGACTGTCCGCAACGATATTTCCGATCCGCCGAATAATTTTATCCAGAAATGCAAAAATAAATAATAGAAAGGCGGATTGAAGTCTTTAGCTGTTAAAACAAACATTGTAAAGATATTTCGCTTCGCCAAAAGATAAGAAAATGCCTCGTCGCGCCATAAACTCTGAACGAGAAATAAAAGCGGAGTATTGCTGAAAATCCAATTTAGCATTTAAGTTAGACTTTTTCGGTAACTTTATATTTCATCTTTTTTCCCATAAGAAGCCGGGTGTGGGATTCGAGAGCTGGAAGTGAAGAGAAAAGAAACGAGACAAGAGGCAGGAAATACCACTGAATAAATAAAAGCGGCAGAGCGTTTAATTTTGTTTTTAAATGGACCTTTTGGCGAAGTTTTATATCGAGATAAACATACAATATTAGAAGTAATGAAGCTAATGTCAGGATTAATCCTGAAAGTTGAGGAAGCAATAAGCCGAGAACCGTTCGTTTAAAGACCGGGTTGATAAGAGGAGGTATTGAAGCAGAGATGGTTAGCATGAAAAATGAAGTTGGCCATAAAAGGTGCGTTTCCATAAGAAATAAAATTTTTTTAATTTTGACCCAGGGATTTATTTTGGGCGTTTTAAAAAACATTTTTAAGGCATATCCAATATCCGAAACGCCCCAAGCCCAGCGTTTTTCTTGTTCATAACGATTTGTCAAAGTTTTTAAAAGATTTCCTGAGTAGACTGCGTCGCCGTTTATGATTGTAAATAAGGGAATTGTTCTTACTTTCTCGCCAAATTTAAAAAAAGCCTGGAGATATACGTGCCAATCCTCAGGAATTATATTTACATCCCAGAAGCCGATCTGATTAAGAAGCCAGAGGTTAGTGGAATAAGTGGAAACCTGAATAAGATTTTCTTTATATGAAAGAACTGCAAGTCTGACGATTGATGACAAGGTGGCTTGAATTCGGACAAAAAGAGGCAGCTGCCAAAAATTGTTGTATAAAAGAAGTGGCGCCCAATAAAAATGATAAAGTCTGCCTGGGTCATTTAAATAAGCGAAGGACAAGTACGAAAAATAATTTTTTGATAGATGACTGTCGGCATCACAAGTTGTAATGATTATTTTCTCCGGATCGATCTTGTTTTCCTTGGCATATTGATTGATTAAACGTGCGGCAAATGTCTGATTACTTGCTTTTCCTGGAATTTCTGCCGATGTGATTTCGTGATAAGACACGAAAATATCAGAAAAGGATTTACTGAATTTATTTTTAAGAGCTTTCTCTTTATCTAAAGCATCCTTTTCCCGTTTTTCGAAAGCCAAGCAAAGATAAATTTTCTTGAATGGATAATCATTTTTAATTAGGGATTCAATTGTTGACTGAAGCTTATAGAGAGGCTCTTTGTAATTCGGAATAATTACGAAATGATAAAGGCTCTGAGCCCGATTATCACTAATAATTTTTTTGGCAAAATTAATACGTTCATTACCGGCTATTCGTTTATACGAAAGCGCAGCATAAAAACTTGTGTGAATTGATTTGTAAAAAAAATAGAGGTCGAAAGCAATAATAAAATACGCGACAACAGCTGGATGAAACGGTGACAACCATAAGGGAAGCGTAATGATTACCCAGGTTGAAAGCGGGATAATAGTATCAAGTATACGCAAAAAAAAACTTGACTGGACAATCCGTTTTGTCATGGTAGTATTATACAAAATAAATCCGTTGAAAAGGTTTTAAATAGATGTTAAACTTTCATCGCCAATGAAAACAAAGTGCAGAGACTGTTTTAAAATTCTTTCGGTAAAGTCACGCTTTGATATAGTTAACTTCTTAATTAAAGCAAAAGACAAAACAAAAATTTCAAAATTAGTTCAGCTTACCGATCTAATGCAGCCCACCGTTACTTATCATGTCAAAGAACTGGAAAGAAGCGGCCTTATCAAAACTTCAAAAAACGGCAGAAATGTTTACTGTCAAATTCAAGAAAGATGCGACAGTTGCTCTCTATTTGTTTGAATAGTTTTTATGGCACGAGATATAAAAACTTATCTTCAGGCATGGAAGTTTAGACAAGAAAATAAGACATTCCGTGCTATTGGTCAGCTCATGGGATTAAGTGGTGAAAGAGTACGCGTAATGGTAAAGTTTATCGATTTCCAAAAAAATAAAACTAAGTTTAAAAAGGAAAAAGGTTTTATCGGGCTTTATTTATTAAAGCTGAATAACTTTATTAGACTTGTACCTGTGCATAACTTTCATAACTCATTTATAAATCATTTACAGCTTACTTCAATAGCGTTCTTTCTTGCTCTGGGAAGTGTCCTTATTTCGCTGGCGGTTTTCTAATTTTATTGCCAAGCTTCACAGATCATACGAAACGGACAGAAATTACACCAAGGCCCCACTTTAGGAGAAAAATCACTAGATCGAATATCTTTGACACGATTTAAAATTTTTTCCAGGACTGCTTTTAGGTCTGCGTCGGTCTTGCGCACAGAAATTTTTTTTAGGTCTTGAAGGTAATAGAAAGTCAGATTTATGTTATTTAATTTTTTATTGTATAGGCCAGGATTTGTAGCAGCCAGAGCATATACAGAAAGTTGAATGTTCTTTTTTAATTCTTTTTCATTCGGTAAGCGACCAGTTTTATAGTCTATTATTTCAATCGCGTCACGGCCTTTAGCATCGACTCTATCGATCTTACCTGTTATAAAGATGTCATTTCCGATTTTAATCTTAAAAAGTTTTTCAAGATCAATTACTTTGGTTTTTGGATCATGAAAAGTATTGAAGAATTTTTGTAGCATGGTTGTTCCTTCCTTTTTCATGCGATTCTCATGAGTAGGGGAAGCATAACCCAAGGGAATCCATTTAGTTTTATAAATTTCTAAAAGTCTTTTTTCTCCAAGCGATTTATCTGTTAAAAATTCTTGATAAAACTGTTGTAGCGTACGATGAATTGTGTCTCCGAAAGAAGCGGAGGCAACCGGAGGAGTCGGAACTTTTAAAACGAATTGATATTTGTATTGCAATGGACATCGCTCATATGTTTCAAGCTGAGTATAGGAAAAGTTTTTAATAAAAGTTCTTTCCGAAATTGCTGGCTGTTCAGCTTTTTTGAAATCAAAAATTGATAACTGAGCCCTCTCTTCTTTTTTGATATTCAAATTATTTTTGTAAAGCTCTTCACCCAACGTTTCAATAACAAAAGGTGAAATTCGTTGTTCTCGTTTGCCCTCGCCATAAAAACGGGCTGCGCTTAGATACACTCTATCTATTGCCCTTGTTATACCAACATAAAAAAGACGGCGTTCTTCTTCTTCATGATAGTCTCCGGAGGGCAGAATCTCTTTAATAAGATCATCCGGAATCGGTATTACATCTTTTCTCTCATAGGTTGGAAATCTGCCCCGAGTAAGATTTACCAAAAAAACAACCGGGAACTCCAATCCTTTAGAGGAATGAACAGTTAAAATATTCACAGCGTTATATGCAGTCATATCGGTTTGGGCAACAATGGGAGATTCCCCCAGCTCCATGCTCATATCAATGTAATCAACTGCTGCTGAAACACCCGCATTTTCATGTTCTGACTCAAAAGTTTTAAGTTTGGAGAAAAATTTGGTTATATTTAAAACTTTTTTTTCTTCTTTCTCAGTTTTGTAAGTCACCAGATTGCTCAAGATTCCTGAGTCCTCAAGAAAATAATAAAGCAGTTGTCCGGCAGTTTCTTTTTTTACTAGATCTAAATGCTTCCTGATAAGATTATAAATCTTTGAGAGTGATTCTTTTGTTTCTTTTCTAAGCAAAGGCAAAAATTTTCTGTAGATTTCAAATTCCTCCCGATATAATGTTTTATTTAAAAAAGCTAAATAAATTTCAATGGTTTGGAAGAGCGGCAGATTAATTTTTTTTGCGAAAGAAAGAAGCAGGTTAAGATCGACAGAATCAATCTTAAATATATCCATTGTCAATAACCTAAACAAGGAAACAGAATCCTCTAGATTATTTAAAACTTTAAGATAAGCGATTAAATCCTTGACTTCAGGTTGTTTAAAAAGTGCGCCCTGTCCCAAGAACTGATAAGGTATGCCGTGCCTTGAGAGCGCCCGGATAAATGGCTCTGCATGGTTATTGGCGCGAACTAGCAGAGCAAAATCAGAAAATTTATACGTAGAAAGTTTTAGAATTTTTTCTGCAAGATAATCAGCTTCTTCCTCAACCGTTTGCGATAAAATTAATTTCACTGAATCATTTATATTCTTTTTTTGGGCAATCAACTCTTTAGATATACCAAGCTTTGCTTCCAACGTATCAGGATCATTATGTTTAATCAGCTGGTAAGCATTGTCAAGAATAGTCTGGTTTGAACGATAATTTTTGCATAAGGTTATCTGTTTTGCTCCACGATAATCTTTCATGAAGCTTAAAATATTGGATACGGAAGCGCCTCTAAATTTATAGATGGCCTGTGAGTCGTCGCCCACAACGGTTAAGGGACGCTGGCTTTTTGGAGGACACAAAAGTTTTATTAGCTCATATTGAGCTATATTAGTATCTTGAAATTCATCGACAAGAACGTAGGAAAACTGTTGCTGATATTTTTTGAGAATCTTAGAGCGTGCCTTAAAAAGCTGGAGCAAATAGAATACCAGATCTGCAAAGTCAAAAACTCCTGCCTTAATTTTCAGTAGTTGAAATTTTTTGAAGGCGTTAGCCAGTTCCCTGGATTGAGGAGTTTGATTTCTTGTCCAAGCCACATACTCATCAGGCGCGATGTTCTCATCTCTTAAGCGAGAAAAGTGTTGCGACAGAGCTTCTAAAAATTTATTTGGATTTCCCAGAGGGCGATAATATGTCAAATCGAATAAGAAAAGATTTTGGCGTAAAAAAATAAGCGTTTCAGCTTCGGTCATCAATCTATAGTTTGGAGAAAGACCTATGTTTTGGGCCTCGACTTTAAGAATAGAATCGGCAAAGGCGTGAAAAGTTGAGATCCACGTTTGAAAATACCCATAGGGCATTGACTGATCAACACGTTCTTCCATTTCAAAAGCAGCTTTCTCCGTGAAAGTAAGTGCCAGAATTTGATCAGGTTTAGCTAATTTTTGTTTGATCAGATATTTAATCTTTTCAACAATGACATGAGTTTTACCTGTTCCTGCGCCGGCAATAATCAAAAGAGGCTTATTGATAATTTTTACAGCCTTTTCTTGCTCAGAATTCAAGCCATATGTGTCGCCGGTTTTCATGCCACTTCGCTAAAAAATATATTAATGTTTATCATAAGCTTCGTTGAACATGATCCCTAACGTAATCCAGTTTAGCTCGATGAAGTGGGATCATACAATGCATTCTATCACAAGTCGTTGGGGCTTATAGTTTATCGATGATAAGATTCGTGGACCCAAGCAAAAATAAAGAGAAAGAGCAAAAAAAAGAAGAGAAAACTAATTGGCAGGTTCCTTGCACCGAGTAAGCCAAGAGCGTAATCAACTAATATTGGTAGGGTTACAGCATGAAATGAGACGTGAACAATTTTTTTGTAGTGAATATGTCTGAAATGGTCGCGGCTTTTTCCCCAAACTTTAAAGAAGAGATAGACTAATGCGCTTGCAATAAGGATATATGCCAATGTAACTGCCAATGAAATCAGAGGTAAAACTATTATTACAATAAGCAGTAGTAAAGCATACAAGGGAAAAAGAAAAGTTTTAATTACCTGCAAATTAGCTTCTACTTCAGAAATCATTGTCTTGTTAACTACTTGACTAGGAAAATAAGAAAGAGGAATGGTATCAAATCCACCCTGGATATCCATATTTTTTATAACTGCATAATTGGAGGTTAAAAGGATAGAGCTAGAGTATTCATTTATTTTTTGCGGAAGAGCAGTTTCATCGATAACCAAAAGAGGTGTAGTTTTGTTTTGATAGTTTAACCATAAAAAATAAGGCTGATTGTACGTTGTCATAAGCCGCCCCTTATTAATTATAATAGTGAGACTCTTAGGATAGTTTTGTAGACTATTGGATAAGCTATTCACCAAATCATTTATCGTTAAAGGATTAAGGAAGGAAACTCCGATAATGATGAGTATCGCATTCAAAATCAGGATTAAAGACACGAGATATTTAAATGAAAACGAGAATTTAGTTTTTAAAACAGTCTTGTAATAATGAGATTGAGGAAGAAGACTATTGATGAAGACGTGTAAAAAGCTCTTGACTTTTTGCCTCATAAGATTTATCATAAAGAAGTTATTTTGGGATTTCAACTGCTTTTTTATTCATTGAGTTGAAGAGCAGTTTTTTATTAGTTTATTTTTTTTATTATGGCAGAAGGGACATTTCAACGTACTAAACCCCATTTAAATATCGGTACTATTGGTCATGTTGATCACGGTAAAACTACATTGACTTCGGCTATCCATTACGTTTTGTCAAAAAAAGGCAAAGCAAAGTTTTTGAAATATGAAGATATTGATAAAGCTCCAGAAGAAAGAGCGCGGGGAGTTACCATTAACCTTCATCACTCCGAATACGAAACCGACAAAAGGCACTATGCGCATATTGATGCACCAGGTCACGCGGATTATATTAAAAATATGATTACGGGAGCTGCGCAAATGGATGGCGCAATTTTAGTGGTTTCGGCTCCGGACGGTCCGATGCCTCAGACTCGTGAGCATATTCTTTTAGCAGGTCAGGTTAACGTTCCCGCCATCGTAGTTTACCTAAATAAAACCGACATGGTTCAGGATAAAGAAATACTTGATCTGGTTGAGATGGAAGTACGCGATCTTCTCAAAAAATATGGATTTCCTGGGGACAAAGTGCCCGTGATTAGGGGATCAGCGCTTAAAGCCCTTCAGGATGATCCGGAAGCTATCAAATCAATCGAAGATCTGCTTAAAGCGGTTGACGAATATGTCCCGGAGCCGGTACGACCGGTTGACAAACCTTTCTTAATGCCAATTGAAGACGTTTTCACAATCCAGGGTCGAGGAACAGTTGTTACCGGAAGGGTTGAAAGAGGAACTCTGAAATTGAACGAAGAAGTAGAGATAGTAGGTCTTAAGGCTACGAGGAAGACAACTGTTACCGGAATTGAAATGTTTAGGAAGACTCTGGATGAAGCTAGGGCCGGTGATAATGTTGGACTTTTACTAAGAGGAATTGAGAAAGAAGACGTTGAAAGAGGCCAGGTTTTGGCCAAACCAGGTACGATCACTCCTCATACTGAATTTGAGGCCCAGATTTACGTTTTAACAAAAGAAGAAGGAGGACGTCACACTCCATTTTTCAACGGCTATCGACCACAGTTTTATATTCGCACCACCGATGTTACCGGAGAAGCCAAGTTGCCAGCCGGAGTTGAGATGGTTATGCCGGGAGACGACGTAAAGATTACGGCCAAACTTATTTATCCCGTCGCCATGGAAGAAGGATTAAAGTTTGCTATTCGTGAAGGTGGACACACAGTTGGTGCTGGAGTAGTCACGAAAATATTGAAATAAAGCACTTTTAAATTATGCCGAAAGGACGAATTCGCATCAGATTAAAGGCCTACGATCATCGGTTGATCGACGAAACCTGTCAGAAGATTGTTGATACAGCAATCAGGACGGGTGCCTCGATCATTGGCCCGATTCCTCTTCCTACCAAAGTTGAGGTCTATGTCGTTAATAAAGCTTCATTTATCGACAAAGATGCTCGTGAACATTTCGGCATGAAAATCCACAAACGCTTAATCGATATTGTCAATCCGACAAATCAAACCATCGATTCTCTCATGCATCTCGAACTTCCTGCCGGTGTTGAGGTAGAAGTAAAGATGTAAATAATTACTTCTTGACCGCAGTTAATATGTATTATATAATGTACCTCAATGTTACTCTTCCTTGTTCGGGAAACGGGTAGTTAATAACATTTTCGGTTTCCGGATTGGAAATATAAGCCCCAATCTGGGGTTTTTTTATTATGTCAGGATTTATTTTAGGAGAAAAATCAGAGACAACTCAGGCTTTCAATGAACAAGGACTGAGGATGCCGACTACGTATATTAAAACATCACCCTGTTATCTTATTGATGTTAAATGGGGTGAAAAGCATGGTTACTTCTCAGTCATGCTCGGTTTTGGCCAAACCCAAAATATTAAAAAATCGACATCAGGACAATTTACAAAAGCGGGGATGAAAACCCCGCTTCGTTTTTTACGCGAATTCCGTCTCGAAAAATATGGGGAAAAAATAAAGCTTCTTGATGAAAAAGGTAAAAAAGGAATCGAGTTTGGTGAGAACAAAATCTATATAGGCCAGGAAGTGAAACCGAGTTTAGTCTTCAAAAAAAATGATCTGGTAAATGTTTCCGGAACTTCAAAAGGAAAAGGATTTCAAGGTGTTGTAAAAAGACATCATTTTGCCGGCGGACCAAGGACTCATGGTCAATCAGATCGCGAAAGAGCCCCGGGAGCAATAGGTCAAACGACAACTCCGGGAAGGGTCTATAAAGGTAAAAGAATGGCCGGAAGAATGGGTGGAGGAAGAATAACTTTGAAAAATCTTAAGGTAATAGACGTTAAAGACGATGGACTTTTGATTACGGGTTTAGTCCCCGGAGCTCGGGGCGGGGTTTTGGAGGTTAGGAGTTTTTAAAAAGCTATGCCAATTAAAACAAAAGAAGCTATACCGGCAAAAAAAATAACAAAAGCTGTTAAGACAAAAGCCGCAGGCTTGACAATGGATGTTTACGATACGGCTGGAAAGATTGAAAAAAAAGTTGAGTTGCCAAAAGAAATTTTTGCTACTGCGGGATCGGAAAAACTTTTAGCGCAGTATGTACGAGTATATCTTACCAACCAAAGAATTGGTGGCGCCTCAACCAAGACGAGAGGTGAAGTGGCCGGTTCGACACGCAAAATTTACCGGCAAAAAGGAACAGGAAAAGCCAGACACGGGCCAATTAGAGCTCCGATCTTTGTCGGTGGTGGAATTGTAGGCGGTCCCAAACCTAAAGATTATTCTTTACGCGTCAATGATAAACAGAGGAGAAAAGCTCTTTTATTATCGTTGACACTTAAAGCAAAAGAAGGAAACATTTTGGGTTTAAGCACAGCTTTTGCCAAAATGCCGGCTAAAACTAAAAATTTCTCAGGTTTTTTAAAGGCAATTAAATTTGGAGAAAAAGCTAAGGGTCTTTTAGTTTTACCAAAAATTGAAAAGAACAATCTTATACTAGCGGTAAGAAATTTACCGAAGATCGAGATGACCGATGTGCAAACCCTTAATGCTTACAGTATTTTAAAAAGCAGCAAAATTTTATTGCTTGAAGACTCGTTGCAAGTTTTGGAAAAACGTATTAAACATGAAAATTAATCAAGTTCTAGTCAGGCCTCTGTTGACCGAAAAAGCCACTGGTTTGGCCTCCAAACAAATCTACACGTTTGAGATAAATGAAAAAAGTAATAAAAATCAGGTCAAAGAAGCGCTTGAAGCGCTTTACGATATTGAAGTTGCTAAAGTGAGAGTAGTTACGAGAAAAGGCAAAGAAAAAAGAGTCGGCAGAATGTCCCGTCCTAAAATGCTGCCGGGATTAAAAATTGCCTACGTTACACTAAGTCGAGGCAAAATAGATCTTTTTCCACAAGCATGAAAGACGTTTTAATTCCAAATTCAGTTGAGCCGCAAAAAAACTTGATTTCTATCCTGAAAAAACATTCGGGAAGGGATAACAGCGGTACGGTTTCGGTTCGCCACCAGGGCGGAAGGCAGAAAAGATTTTATCGTGCTATAGATTTTAAGCGTGACAAAAGAAATATGAAAGCTAAAGTGATAGGTTTCGAGTATGACCCGAATCGCAATTCTAACCTTGCTTTAGTCGAGTATAAAGATAAAGAGAGGCGATATATTTTGCATCCGGTAGGATTGCAGGTGGGCCACGAGATTGTCGCCGGTGAAAAAGCTGAGATAAAAACCGGCAACGCTTTACCTCTAAAAAATATTCCATTGGGAATAAATGCTCACAATATTGAACTCTATCCCGGTAAAGGGGGGCAGATGATGCGGGGAGCCGGTACTTATGCGACAGTTATTGCAAAAGAAGCTCCGTATGTCAATTTAAAATTACCATCGGGCGAGGTAAGGAAATTTTTTCAGGATTGTTATGCAACAGTTGGTCAGGTAGGTAATATTAATCACAAGGAAGAAATTATTGGTAAAGCGGGCAGAAAAGTTCTTATGGGTATACGCCCAACCGTACGAGGCACAGCTCAGGATCCCAGAAGCCACCCCCACGGCGGAGGAGAAGGCAGAAGCGGTGAAGGTATGCATCCCAAGACGCCTTGGGGCAAACCGGCTCGGGGTAAAAAAACTCGGAAGAAAAACAAATGGAGTAATAAGTTTATCGTTCAAAAAAAATCCTAAAATATGGAAACTCGATCATATATAAAAAATCTTGACATATCGCCAAAAAAATTGCGTTTTCTTTTGCCGGGCATAAAAAGTCTGACGCCAATGGTTGCTCTGGATGAACTCATGTATATGCCAAAAAAACCAGCTAGAATTCTTTACAGTGCGATAAAATCAGCTGTTGATAATGCTAAAAACGTATTGAAAGCCGATCCAAGTCAATTGAAGTTTAAATTGCTAACAGTTGAAGAAGGGCCGAGACTAAAGAGGTTCAGGGCTGGGGGCCGAGGAACGGCCGCGCCGTTTGTAAAGAGGAAGGCGCATCTAAAAATTGTTTTAGAAACTAAAGAGATAAAATCCGAAGCTCGAAATCCGAAAGTCGAAACTAATACAAAACCTAAGTTACCAATTAAAAAGAAAAAAATAAGTGGGACAAAAAGTAAATCCTAAAGGATTGCGTTTGGGAGTTATATACAACTGGAATTCACGCTGGTTTTTTTCCAACAAAAGACAGTTTCGTGATGCCTTGATATCTGACATCAAGATTCGAGAAAGCTTGATGAAAAAGTTGGCATTTGCTTCAATTACGCAGGTTGATATTGAACGGGCCATTAATAGAATAACAATTATTATCTATGCGGTTAAACCGGGAATAATCATTGGGCGAGGCGGCAAAGGTTTGGATGATGTTAAAAAATTTGTTTTAGAACACCTTAAAATCGACAAAAAGAAAAAAGACTTTAAGATTGATTTGAAGATTGAACCCGTCAAAAAACCCTATCTTTCACCCTATTACGTGGGTCAATCAATAGCAGATAAATTGATTAGACAGTTTCCTCACCGATCGGTTGTCCATAACACCATGAACCGAGTGTTAGAAGCTGGAGCAAAGGGAATCAAAATTCAACTGGGTGGAAGAATTGCCGGCGCCGAGATATCAAGACGCGAGAAGTATTTTAAAGGCACTATTCCAACGTCAACAATTAGAGAAGACGTCGATTTTGCACGCTATCCAGCTCTGACGAAATCAGGTTACATTGGTATTAAAATCTGGATTTGTAAATAAATATGTTAGCACCGAAACGGCAAAAATATAGAAAACAATTTCGCGGGATTTGGAGAAGAATAGCGACCAAAGGCGACAAGCTCAATTTTGGAGCTTACGGTCTAAAAGCTTTGGCGCATGGTTGGATCAAGGATCGAGAAATTGAGGCAGCGAGAGTTATTTTAGCCCGCGCCACCCGTAAAAATGGAAAGTTTTGGATAAGGATTTTTCCCGATAAACCATTTACAAAAAAACCGCCAGAAGTTACGATGGGTGCCGGGAAAGGTGACGTTTCCCATTTTGTCGCGTCAGTTGTTCCCGGTCGTGTTCTTGTCGAGGTTGATGGTTTAAACGAGGAAGAAAGTCTCAGCGTTTTAAAAGGCATTGCAGCAAAATTGTCGGTTAAAACAAAAGTTATGACAAAAGCTTTATGAAAAAATCAATAAAAGAACTACGACAGAAGTCGGTTGAAGAACTTGGAAAAGAAATCAATAAAGAAAGACAGGAAATCGCCAAGTTGGAATTGGAAAAAGGGGCCAACCCACAAAAAGATACGAATCTTTTACAAAAAAAACGCAAGACGCTGGCCCGGATATTAACAGTTGCGGGAAGTCTTAAAGATAATAAATAAAATATGAGAAAAATTCTCAGCGGAACAGTTATTTCTACCAAAATGCAAAAAACAGTTACCGTTATGGTGCAGAGGAAGTTTAAACATCCCCGTTATAAAAAAGTAATTACTAGACACAAAAAATATAAAGCCCACAATGAAAAATTAAAGTTAGTGGTCGGCGATCTTGTTTCAATCCAAGAAACTAGACCGATTTCAAAGGATAAATATTTTATAGTTGTTAAAAAAATAGAATAAAAAAATGATACAGCTGAGGACGGTTTTAACGGTAGCTGATAATACCGGTGCAAAAAAAGCTCTGATGATCGGTATGACCAAAAAGGGCAACAGAAGGTATGCATATGTTGGCGAGCTTATCAACATTACTGTTTTGGAGGCAATACCGTTTGCCCAAGTCAAAAAAGGCGACGTGCTACAAGCAGTGGTTGTCCGAACCAGGAAAGAACACCGCAGAGCCGATGGAAGTTATATACGTTTTGATGATAATGCTTGTGTGATAATCGCAGGAAAAGATATAAAGGATCCAAAAGGTACAAGAATTTTTGGACCGATTGCCAAAGAGGTAAAAGATGCGGGTTACAACAAAATTGCAAGTTTGGCAGAGGAAATTTACTGATATGAAGATCAAAAAAAACGACACAGTTAAAATAATTGCCGGAAAAGATAAGGGGCGGCAAGGAAAGATTGAGAAGGTCTATAAAAAAAGCGGAAAAGTTCTTATTCCAGGCATAAATATTTATAAAAAGCACATTAAAAAAAGTGAACAGACCCCGCAGGGGGGAGTAGTTGAGTTGCCTCGGCCAATTAACGTGGCCAAAGTTATGTTGGTTTGTCCAATTTGTAAAAAAACGACCCGGATAGGATACGTTATTGAAAGAAACAAAAAATATCGAGTTTGCAAAAAATGCAAAAGCAAAATATAAATCTATGACATTTAAAGAATATTATAATCAGGAGGTAAAAAAGAAATTAATCCGCGAGTTAAGTTTAAAAAACCCGATGGAAGCGCCGCGGCTTATCAAAGTGGTGTTAAATGTAGGCGCAGGTGAGGCGGTTTCCAGCAAAGGGGTTTTGGAAAAAATTCAAGAACAGATAAGTCTTATAGCCGGTCAAAAGGCCGTGATCACCCTGGCACGTAAATCGGTTTCAGCCTTCAAAATAAGAAAAGGTTTGGCGATCGGTGTCAAGGTTACACTGCGCGGTAAGAAAATGTTTAACTTTGTGGAAAAACTGGTAAAGGTTGTTATTCCGCGCTTGAGAGATTTTCGTGGAGTTTCTGAAAAAAATCTTGATGGCCATGGAAATCTTAACCTTGGTTTTACCGAGCAGACAATATTTCCTGAGATAGAATTCGACAAAATTGATAAAATAAGAGGTTTGCAGGTTACTTTAGTTACAAATGCAGGTACGCACGCAAAGGGTAAAAAGCTGTTTGAGTTATTGGGAGTTCCTTTTAAAAAATAATTATGGCTAAGACATCAGATGAGGTAAAATTTCGGAAAAAACAGAAATACAAGATTCGCGTTAGGAATCGTTGCCCAATTTGCGGAAGAGCTAGAGGTTATATGAGACGTTTTGGTATGTGCAGGATTTGTTTTCGCGAACGAGCTTTAAATGGTGAGATTCCGGGAGTTAAAAAAGTTTCTTGGTAAAAATATGTCAAGATCAGTCAAAAAAGGACCATACATAGATCAAAAGTTATTGCAGAAAGTTTTGAGAAGAAAACAGAGCGGTGATAATTCTGCAATCAAAACTTGGTCAAGAGATTGTCAAGTCGCACCGGATTTTGTTGGACAGAGAATTGCAATTCACAACGGCAAAAAATTTATCGAGGTTTTAATCTCTGAATCAATGATTGGTCATCGGTTGGGAGAGTTTTCTCCAACCCGAACTTTCAGAAGCCACGGTAAAGTTACTAAGAAAATAGTTGAAGCAACCTAATAATATGGAAAATTCATTTATTGATTTAATCATTAGAATAAAAAACGGTTATATGGCGCATCTTCCCCAGGTGGAATCGCCTCATTCAAAGTTTAGGGAGGCAATAGTAAAAAAGCTGGTAGCTCTTAAACTTGTCGCCGAATATAAAGTAGAGTCCACCAGAGGCAAAAAGATTGTTGTCAAACTTTCATATCCGCATAGTCAAGCTGCCTTAACCGATGTTGAGATAGTTTCCCGTCCCGGAAGCAGGATTTACATTTCAAGTAAAAAATTAAAGCCGGTTTTGAGTGGTATGGGTTATGCAGTTCTCTCTACGCCGCAAGGTATTATGACAGGTAGCGAGGCGAGAAAGGCAAAAATTGGGGGAGAATTATTATTTAAGATTTGGTAATTAAGTATTATTTATGTCAAAAATAGGCAACGCGCCAATTCTGGTTCCCACGGGAGTAACGGTTGAGATCACCGAACCTGCCGTTACTGTTGTTGGTAAGGAGGGCAGGTTAATCATAGAGATGCCTAGGGTTTTAAAAATAGAAAAGGCAGACGATAAACTTGTAGTTAGCCGTAAAGATGAATCTAAAAAAACCAAATCTTTGCATGGACTGTATAGGCAACTTGTTTACAATGCTGTCACGGGAGTTCTTAAGCCTTGGCAGAAGCGCTTAGAGGTTTTCGGAACAGGTTATAACGTAAAATCGCAGGGTGAAGATTTGGTTTTTAAAATTGGTTACTCGCATCCGGTAGTTTTCAAAAAAGTTGAAGGCATTAAATTCCAAACCGAAGGCAGTAATAAAGTAGCTGTTTCCGGCGTTGATAAGCAGCTGGTTGGACAGGTGGCTTTCCAAATCAAGTTGATAAAAAAACCTGACGTTTATAAAGGTAAAGGTATACGTTATGAAGGCGAAAAGTTACGAATTAAGCCCGGCAAGAAGGCTAAGACGGCCGGAGCTCCGGGAGCAGCATAAAATTTATGAAAATCGTTAGAACCAATCGATCAGAAAGGCGAAAAAAACGAGTAAGCAGCAATATTGTTGGAACAAAAGAACGGCCGCGAATATCAGTATTTCGTTCCAATCGCTACACGTATGCACAAGCAATCGATGACACGATGAAAAAAACAGTTGCAACTATTAAGAGTTTGGGAAAAGGCAAAAAAACTGTAGAATCTAAAGAGGTCGGAGTTAAATTAGCTAAGATTTTGAAAGAAAAAAAAATAGATACAGCGGTTTTTGACAGAGGTAGATATCCTTATGCGGGGAGAGTTGCTAAAGTCGCAGAAGGATTGAGAGAGGGAGGAATAAAGATTTAATTTTCAATTTTTAATTTTTAATTTTCAAATATGGCAGAGGAAGTAAGAGAAGAACCAAAATTAGAGGAAAAAGTTTTACT
The DNA here is from genome assembly GCA_021796235.1 of bacterium. Classification (GTDB taxonomy): domain Bacteria; phylum Patescibacteriota; class Microgenomatia; order UBA1406; family GWC2-37-13; genus JAJYOJ01. The sequence continues at coordinate 64,575 of JAJYOJ010000003.1, forward strand.
CATCCGGAGGGTGTCCAAAAAAATTCCCGGTGGTAATTATATAAGCTTTTCAGCTCTAGTTGTCGTTGGCGATAAAAAGGGAAAGATTGGAATCGGTCTCGGCAGAGCTCAAGAAGTCCCACCGGCGATTAAAAAAGCCATAAGTTATGCCAGAAAGCATATGATTACCGTTCCATCCTACAAAAATACGCTTCCTCATGAGATACTTTTTGAATACAAAGCTGCCAAAATACTTTTGAAACCGGCGCCGGAAGGCACCGGCCTGAAAGTTGGAAGCGTTGCAAGAGTCCTCCTCAATCTGGCCGGCATTTATAATGCCTCGGGAAAGATTATCGGATCGCGTAATCAAATCGTAAACACCTATGCAATTATGGAAGCATTAAAAAGATTAAAACCTCGTATATGACAGACTTTTTGTCACATTTACCAAAGCTGGTCGAGAATAGAAAAAAAAGATTGGGACGTGGTTTGGGGAGCGGCAAAGGCGCCAAATCAGGGCGAGGCACAACCCGTCACCAAAAAGCGAGAGAGTCAATTCCATTGTCATTTGAGGGAGGACAAGGAAGAATGATTAAAAAGTTTCCGTTACTGCGGGGTAAAGGCAGGAACAAATCGATAAAAAATAAGCCGATAATTATTCATCTAAAAGATTTGAGTGTTTTCAAAGCAGATGAAACAATTGATATTGAAACGCTTATAAAAAGGAACATTGTTGATAAAAAAGCCAAGGATTTTGGAGTTAAACTGTTGGCCGATGAGACAAAGCTGGAAAAAAAATTAGTCATTAAATTGCCTCTCTCTAAAGCGGCAAAAGCCAAAGTTGAGGGTGCGGGCGGGAAAACAATATGATTAAAGAAATAACTCAAAAACTCAAGATGTTGGTAAACGACCGGGAACTTCGAAGAAAAACAATCTTTACGTTGTTTATTTTTTTGGTATTTAGGATATTCGCTTATTTGCCGGTGCCGGCCATCAATCTCGCCAAACTGCGGGTGCTTTTCGCCCAGAATCAGTTCTTGTCACTATTAGATATTTTTTCAGGTGGGACCCTTATTAACTTTTCGGTTATGGCCTTAGGTTTAAACCCTTACATCAATGCTTCGATTGTCATTCAACTTTTAACGGTCCTTTTTCCTAAATTGGAGGAGTTAACAAAAGAAGGAGAATACGGCCGACACAAAATTAATCAGTACACTCGGGCCTTGACTTTGCCGATAACAATTTTACAGTCAGTTGGTATCTTTGTCCTTCTCAAGAATCAGAAAATTATAACCGCGTTATCACCGTTGGAATTCGCTTCATTCATTTTTACTATGGTTGCCGGCACTTTTATCTTAGTTTGGTTTGGTGAGCTTATTTCAGAATACGGACTAGGGAATGGTATTTCGCTTTTAATTTTTGCCGGTATAGTTGGAAGAATTCCTGTAGCTTTGGGTCGTACAGTTTCAACCTTCAATCAAGAACTACTTTTTAACGTTATTGCCTTTTTGGTATTGGCAGTTTTCGTCATAACAGCAATTGTTTTCATCAACGAAGCTGTGCGAAAAATTCCTGTCTATTACGCTAAAAGGATCAGAGGCAACCGCATCTATCAAGCGGCGACTAACTATTTACCGCTCAAACTAAATCAGGCAGGAGTGATACCAATTATTTTTGCTGTGTCTTTTGTTCTTTTTCCCCAACTTTTGGGTAACTTTTTAATTTATGCAAAAAATCCTATTCTTGCTAAAACAGCCTCTTTTATTGTACAACTTTTTAACCCATCAGGATTTTTTTACAACTTTTTTTACTTCATTTTAGTAGTCGGTTTTACTTATTTTTATACAGTCATTGTTTTCAATCCGCAAAAGATTTCGGAAGAGATCCAGAAAAACGGTGGGTTTATACCAGGAATAAGACCCGGAATTGCAACAAAAGAATACTTAGGAAAAATTTTATATAAGATAACTACGGTTGGGGCAATTTTCTTAGGTGTAGTTGCAATTTTACCAGCAATTATTTCTAAGCTAACCGGAATCACCAATTTGGTGATTGGCGGAACCGGAATCCTGATCGTTGTTTCGGTAATTCTCGAAACATTTAAAATGGTCGAGGCGCAACTTGTCATGCGAAGTTATGAAAAGTTTGTCAGATAAATAATATGGCTAAAAAAGGTTCACGAATACTGGTTGGACTGAGTTGTGAAGTTTGCAAACGACAAAATTATGTCGTTTCAAAGAATAAAATCAATACAACCACAAGCCTGCACTTAAAAAAATACTGCAACCATTGTAAAAAGCGGACTTTACATAAGGAAGTTAAAAAATTAAGTTAAATGTTATCAATTTTCAATTTATGAAACTGGTTCTTATTGGAATTCAAGGATCGGGAAAATCAACTCAAGGAAATCTGTTATCAAGACAGTTGAAAATTCCTTATCTTTCTACCGGCCACATTTTTAGGGAAATCGCTAAGGAAAAGACTGACTTAGGACGTTATATAAAAGAAACAATGAATGCGGGATGGCTCATTCCGGACGACAAAACTATAGAAATTGTCAATGACTATTTATCTAGACCTGAATACAAAAAAGGCTATATTCTCGATGGATTTCCGAGAACTCTTTTGCAGGCAAAAAAATTCAAAAATAATGTTGATAAAGTAATCTATCTTAAAGTTCCAAAACAGGAGGCGCTTTGGAGACTTTTCCATAGGGATGATACTCAAAGAGCTGATGAGACATTGCCGGCTTTGAAAAAACGTATAGATCTATTTCATAAATTTACTGAGCCGGTTGTCAACTATTACGATCTTGAAAAAAAACTCATGGTTATCGATGGTACCAAATCGATTGAAGAGGTCAATGAGGAGATATTAAAGAGCGTAGGTAAGCAACTTATTAAAAACCAGATAACCTCTTGGGAACTGAAAAATAAAACTTTGATTGCAATTGTCGGTTTGCCCGGATCCGGAAAAACAGTAGCGGCAAACTTTTTCAAAGAGAAAGGGTTGCCGGTAGTTAATTTTGGAAAAATTATAATTGAATATATTGACAAAAATCATCTGGAACATTCAGAAGAAGTTCACAAAAAAGTGAGGGAAGCTATGCGGGCAAAACATGGTATAGAAGCATTGGCGGTTTTAAACGAGCAAAAGATTAAACAAGCATTAGACAAGAATATGATAGCGATTATTGATGGAATGCGCTCTTGGGAAGAATATATTTACCTTAAAAAAAAGTTTCCTGAAGTGAGATTAGTAATAGTTGCGCTTTTCGCAGATAAAGAAACACGCTATAGGCGTATCGCAGAGAGCAAACATCGCCACATCGTTTATGGAGAAAAAAGAGATATTAATGAACTTGTTGGTATAAATATGGGACCAACAATTGCCTTTGCTGATTTTTTGATTAAAAACAATTTTTCAATTGAAGATTTTTACAACAAATTAGAAGCTGTATATAGAAGCATTTATTTTTCATAAAAGGTATAGTAGATGATAAAACTTAAGAGCGGGGAAGAAATAGCAGTGATGAAAGAAGGCGGTGCGAGGCTTAAAAAAGTGGTTTCTGAGCTGATTCCAAAGATTAAGGTAGGCGTTACCACAGACTTTATTGACAAAGAAGCCGAAAGATTAATTATAAAAAATGGAGGTAGTTCATCGTTTAAGAAGGTGCAGGGTTATCATTGGTCAACGTGTTTGCCTATCAATGAACAGGTTGTGCATACCCCACCAGCGGAGCGTACTTTGAAAAATGGCGATGTTTTAACTGTTGATATCGGTATGTATTTTAAAGGTTATCACACCGATTATTCTGATACATTTGTGGTTGGTAAAACCGAGAATAAGGATACTTTAAAATTTTTAGAAACAGGCAGAACTGCATTACGCAAGGCAATTGAGCAGGCCAAAGCCGGTAAAAGACTAGGCGACATATCGGAGACGATTGAAAAAGAGATCACCAGAAACGGTTATGCGATTACAAAAGAGCTAACCGGACATGGAATAGGAAAAGATCTTCACGAAGATCCATTTATCCCAGGATATCTAGATATGCCCAAAGATAAAACCTATATGTTAAGACCGGGTTTGGTGATTGCTATTGAGGTTATTTACGCTATGGGTACCGGAAAAATAGCCTATGAGAAAGGTATCGACTGGTCTATCGTCAGCGCCGACGGAAGTCTGACCGCTTGTTTTGAGCACACGGTCGCTATAACCAAGAAAAACACCTTAATTTTGACGTGATTTTATGGTACAATATACACTTTATGATCCCACTTCATCCAGCTTAAGCTGGATTACGTTCGGGATCATGCCTAACGAAACTTATGATAAACATTAATATTTTTAGTGAAGTGGCATGAAAGATAATTTCATTACGGTTGAGGGCGAGGTTGTAGAAAACCTCCCGAATACCCTTTTTCGGATTAAATTAAATGATTCCGAAAAGGTAATTTTATGTTATTTATCGGGAAAAATGCGAAAAAATTATATCAAAATTTTGCCAGGTGATAAGGTACGGGTTGAAGTTACGCCTTACGATCTTAATCGCGGCAGGATAATTTATCGAATCTAATATGAGAGTAGCAGCATCAATAAAAAAAATGTGTCCAAAATGCAAATTAGTAAAAAGAAAGGGTACGTTATATATTGTTTGTTCAAATCCCAAACACAAACAAAAGCAGGGTTAATATGGTAAGGTTATTGGGGATTATGCTCCCAGACAATAAATCAATAGAATATAGTCTGACTCTTTTATATGGAGTCGGATTTCCGGCTTCAAATAAAATTCTAAAGCTCGCAAATATTGATAAAAATAAAAAAGTTTCGAGTCTAAGTGAGGAAGAGGTAAAAAAAATACTGGCAGTTATTGAAAAAGACTATTTAGTGGAAGGAGAATTACGGGAAGAGGTAAATGGTAATATCAAAAGGTTGCGAGAAATTGGAAGTTATCGAGGTATAAGGCATGCCAAAGGACTTCCGGTTCGGGGTCAAAGGACCCGATCCAATGCGCGTACGAAAAGGGGTAAACGAAAAACAGTTGGAGCGCTTCGCAAAGAAGCCTGGGCAAAGATTGAGCAGCAAAAAGTTGGAGGAGCGCCGCAAACGCCACAAGCTCCAACCCCTGGAGCCAGTAAAAGTTCAGCCTAATTTATATGCCAAAGAAAAAAACCAAACGAATTTCCGAAAAAGGCAGAATATATATCACTGCGACTTTTAATAACACATTAATTACAGTTGTAGACGAAAAGGGTAACCCCTTGGTAGTCGGTTCATGCGGTATGCATGGGTTTGTTGGGACAAGAAAGTCGACCCCTTACGCGGCAACTGTTACTACCGAAGCTACCTTAAGAAAAGCCGTCATAGATTATGGTTTGAGAACTGCCGATATATTAGTTAAGGGCATTGGCCCAGGTAGAGAAGCAGCCCTTCGTTCGGTAAAAGCTTCAGATATTGATATTGCGAAGATTATTGACATTACGCCGGTCCCGCACAATGGGGTGAGGCCGCCAAAAATTAGAAGAGTTTAAAATATGAGATATACAGGACCACGCAACAGGCTAGCCAGACGAGAAGGTGTCGATTTGGGTTTGAAGACGCCGGGTTCCAAGTCACATGCTCGTTTGTTAAAAAAACTTAATGTTAGACCAGGTCAACAAGGACTTAAAGGAAAAAGAAAGATCACTGAGCACGCTACACAGCTTCAGGAGAAGCAGAAATTACGCTATATGTTTGGTTTAAGCGAGAAACAGTTAAAAAAATATTTTACTTTTTCAATTAAGAAAAAAGGTAACACGGCGGAACATCTGTCAAAGTTTTTAGAGAAAAGACTTGATAATGTTGTCTACAGACTAGGATTTGCGCCGACTCGCAGTTCGGCACGCCAGTTTGTAACACACGGGCATGTTAAGGTCAATGACAAATTAGTTACAATTCCGTCATATCAGTTGAGAGCCAACGATCTTGTGACATTGCGGGACGAAAAAACAACAAAAATTCCCTATGTGGAAAAAAGTTTGGCAAATAAGGATTTACTTTTGCCAAAATGGTTGGATCGTAAGGCAATAACTGGTAAGTTTTTAACCGAGCCAACCGGCGACCTGATCGGTCAACAGATAAATTTAAGGTTAGTAATTGAGTTCTATTCGAGGTAAATCATTAATTATTATTTAAAAGTTAATTATATAGATCATATGGTTACGCCAAATTTTGTAACACGCCATGAAGGATTGACCCAAAATTACGGGAAATTTATTATCGAGCCTCTGCCAACGAGTTTTGGCCACAGCTTGGGAAACAGTTTAAGACGGAGCCTTTTAGCGTCTTTAAAAGGAACGGCAATAACTGGCGTCAAAATTGATGGTGCCGACCATATATTTGAGACACTGCCCGGCATCCGGGAGTCCGCGCTCGATCTGATTTTGAATCTTAAACAATTGAGATTTAAGTCGACTGGGGAAGGGCCTTTTAAGGTAAAATTAGAAGTCAAAGGGGCAAAAAAACTTTACGGTAAGGATGTCGAAGGCGAAGCGGAAGTCGTTAATAAAGACCTATATTTAGGCGAGATTACTGATCCGAAAAAGAAACTTGAGATTGAGATGAAAGTCGAGGTAGGTTATGGTTATGCTGCTTCCGAAGACATAGAGAATAAGGAGAGTGGATATATTGCCGTTGACGCATTCTTCTCACCCATTAAAAAGGTTAATTTCAAGGTTGAGGAAGCAAGAGTCGGGAGGAAGAGCAATCTTGATAGACTCATCCTAGAAGTCTGGACAGATGGCAGTATAAATCCCGAAGAAGCGGTTCGTCAGGCCGCGGTCGAACTTTCCGAGTATTTTAAATTTATTTTATCTGGCCAAGACACTCCAGAGAATAAAGTTGAAAAAACCGGGGAAGAGTTAAAACAGGAAGAGATCGACAGAAAACTTTACGAGGTAATTATTGACGAATTAAATTTGCCATCGCGGGTAATCAATGCACTTTTGCGAGAAAATATTGAAACGGTGGCTGATCTGATAAAAGCTGGACGTGAAAAACTTACGACAATGAAAGGTGTAGGTAAAAAGTCAATTGAGCTTATCGAAGCTGAACTTAAAAAAATGGGATTGCAATTAAGTTAACAAAATTTTATGAGGCACGGAGTAAAAAAAATTAAATTCAAGCAGGGAAAAGACGCCAACGAGATGTTAATGAGAAAACTCGTGGTTAATTTTTTGGCCCATGGAAAATTGACTACCACAACTAGCAGAGCCAAAGTTTTAAAATCATTGGTCGAGGCATACGTCGAAAAGGCCAAGGAGAAAAAAGAAGCCAACAAAAATTTTTTACTGAGTAAACTTGGCGATCGCCAATTGGTAAAAAAACTTTTTTTGGAGGTTGGTCCGGTTTTTAAAACACGGGCCGGCGGCTGTGTTAAATTATCAAAACTTAATGAGAGAACTTCCGATGGGGCCATAGTCTCAAAGTTGGAATGGGTTCAACCGATAGTCGTCGAGACCAAGCCGACCAAACCGGTAGAAAAATAATCTTATGGTTAGGACTAAAATATCAACAAAAGCAGTTTCAGAAAAAAGCCTAAAAAGACAATGGCACGAGGTCGATGTGTCAGGCAAAGTTTTGGGTAGAATTGTCCCGGAGATTGTAAAGCTACTGCAGGGTAAGAATAAAGTAACGTATGTTCCTTATCTTGACGCAGGCGATTACGTCGTTATAGTAAATGCCAAAAAAATTAAGTTAACCGGCAGAAAATTAAGCACAAAAACCTATACTTATTATTCAGGTTATCCGGGAGGACTAAGAACAGTTAAAGCCGGGGACCTCCTTGAGCAGAATCCTGCCGAGATTATTAAACATGCAGTCCTTGGAATGCTGCCAAAAAATAAACTTAGGGACAGAAGAATTGCTAGGTTACATATTTTTGCAGATGGATCTCATCCCTATAAAGATAAGTTTTCAGCTAAAAGTTAATCGTCCTTTAGACGAAAATTTAAATAAATATGCCAAAAAAAGCAAAAAGTTTAAAATATTACGAAGCAGTCGGCCGAAGAAAAGAGTCGAGAGCCAGAGTTAGACTTTATATCCTTGATAAAGAAAAAGTAGTGACAATTGACGGCAACAAGATAAAAGCAGGTGAAATTTATCTTAACTCGAAACCAATCGGGGAAACTTTTGTGCAGGAATACGAAAAATTACAATATTTGAAACCTCTTACTCTTACAAGTAATTTAGCTCGATTTGCAATATCAATTTTATCCGAAGGTGGAGGAAAAACTGGCCAGCTTGAAGCAATTGTCCATGGTTTGGCTAGATCTTTGGACAAAGTAGATAAAGACGCTTACCACACAACTTTAAAAAAGCAAAAACTACTCACCAGAGACCCGCGAACCCGTGAAAGGCGGAAAGTCGGGCATGCTGGTCGGGCCAGACGAGCCAAGCAGTCTCCGAAACGATAATATATAATCAAGTTATGGTTGATATTTCGGTCATAATTCCTTCTTATAACACTAAAGAAATAACTTTAAGGTGTTTAAATATATTATTAGATAATCTATCCGTAAGCTCTTTGAGCTATGAAGTTATTGTGGTTGATAACGCATCAAAGGACGGGAGCCAACAGCAAATCTCAAAACTCAAATCTCAAAACTCAAATCTCAAAACTATTTTTAATAAAAAAAATATTGGTTTTGGCGCTGCCAATAATCAGGCGGCTAAAACTGCAGCCGGCAAATTCATTTTGTTTCTTAATTCCGATGTACTCGTTAAAGGCGTAGATTTTTCTGAGCTGGTTAGTTATCTTGAACAAAATACGGATGTTGGTGTTCTAACGGTTGAATTAATTCGACCATCAGGAAAGCGTGACCTTGCTTGTCATAGAGGCTTTCCGACTCTTTGGAGATCATTATGTTACTTTACAAAACTTGAGCAATTATTTGGCAATTTTCCGTTCTTGAACAGAATATTTGGCGGATACCATCTCACCTATTTAGATAAAGATATCATTCAAGAAATTGATTCTCCAAGTGGGGCATTTTATTTAGTGCAGAGTTCACTTTTTAAAGAAGTCAACGGTTTCGACAAAGAATTTTTTATGTATGGAGAAGACTTGGATTTATCTTTTAGAATCAAAGAAAAAGGGAAGAAGATTGTTTTCTATCCTAAATTCAAAGCCCTGCATTTAAAATATCAAAGCGGGCTACAAAAAAATGATAGCGAGACGAGAACGCTTATGAAAAAATATTTCTACGACGCAATGAAGATTTTTTATCAAAAACACTATGCAGATCATTACCCGGATTTTTTTAATTCCGTTGTTTATTTTTTGATCGACCTTAAAACATGAAGAGAATAGGTATTGACGCACGGCTCTATTTCCAAACAGGAGTTGGGGTTTACACCAGGAACTTTCTCCATTTTTTGGAAGAAATAGAAGAAAAAAACTTGCAATTCTATGTTTATATTCTTGAAAAGGATTCAGACAACATCCATTTCAGCAATAAAAATTTTGTGAAAAGAGAAATTCCTTACTATTGGCACAGTTTTTCCGAACAGGTTGGGTTTTTAAACGTTTTAAATCAAGACAAACTTGATCTCATGCACTTTACGTATTTTAGTCACCCGGTTTTCTATAAACAGAAATTTATCGCAACAATTCATGATACAACACCGCTTGTTTTTAAAACAGGAAGGGCCTCGGCAAAAAATCGGCTCATTTACGAACTCAAATATAGAGTTTTCAAATATGTTTTAGCATCTCAGATAAAGAATGCAGACGCAATAATCACTCCGTCGATAGCTGTCAAAAATGAACTAATTGATTTCTACGGGAAGCAATTTGAAAATAAAATTAACCCAATCTACGAAGGTATTAATTACGAGTTAATTGACGGAGCGGAAAATACTATGCTTAAAAAAAGGTTTGACTCGCCCTTCTTTCTTTACGTGGGCAATTTTTATCCGCATAAAAACGTTGAAAAATTAATTGAGGCGTTTAGTAAATTAAAAACTGCCACGAAACTAATTCTTGTCGGTCCGCAAGATTTCTTCGCTAAACGTTTGGGTCAATTAGTTGATAAATTGAGTCTTAAAAACAGAATAGTTTTTTATCATAATTCGGAAGTGAGCGACTTGATTTTTTTTTATAAAAATGCCGAGGCGCTTATTCACCCATCCTTATCCGAAGGTTTCGGTTTGCCGCTAGTTGAGGCTGCCTATTTCAATCTGCCGATTATAGCCTCGGATATTCCAGTGTTCCATGAACTTTTAGACGGAAATTATCAAAAATTAGACCCAAAAAATGTTAAAGATATAACGAATAAGATTAATGAGTTTTTAAAAACAAAAAAAGTCGTTGACTATAAAAAATTACTAAAGAAATACTCATTTAAGAAAATGACCCGGGACACCCTAAGGGTGTACTTAGAGAATTTATAACTAAAAAAATAAATTTAACTATGCCATTTTATTTTTTTGCGTGGATAGGAGCAGTTGCATCAGGATTAATTGTTATTACTGCTAAACTGACAAGTAAGCATTCAATATCTAATCCATGGCTTTTTAATTTTTTATTAGTCACCGTTACATTATTTTTCACAATACCATTCGCAATAGTTTTCCACGCGGGTATACCTAGAAGCTGGACTCCAATCTTTCTTGCTGCAGTCTTTTCTACATTATTCAATATCTTATGGATATTTTCAACCTACTCGCTGGATGTTTCAGTCCTGACGCCCTTATTTAACTTTAGGGGAGTTTTTGCGCTTTTAATAGGAACAGCATTTCTAGGTGAAAGGTTAACTTTACAGCAATTGTTTTTTGCAGTAATTATTCTAATTGCTGGGATATTTACTTCAATGGATGAAAAATTTAGTTTGAGATCTTTTTTTAAGCGATCTATTGCAATAGGACTTCTTACAGTGTTCTTCTTAGCCATAAACAACGCTTTTATTAAAGTTTCACTTCAGAAAAATACACTTTGGACCAATAATTTTTGGATAGCAATATTTAATATTTTTTTTCTTATTCCAACGGTTTCATTATTTCAGAAAGATCTCAAAAGATTAAGAATAAAGCAGATCCTACCAATTGGCGTCATGGGAATATTCTCAACGATTACAGAATTTTCAGCAAATGTAGCGTATGGTGTTAATTTAGGAATAACGTCGCTAATTATGAATACGCCATTTTCAATGATACTAGCTTTTTTGTTTTCTATTTTTGCCCCAAAACTTCTCGAAAAACACTCGATAAAAGTCTATGCAATACGGTTTACGGCAACTGCAGTAATGATTATTGCTGCCCTAAAGATTGTGAGTTAAACATTATTTAATAATAAGGTGAAAATTAAAATTAGGATATTTTTTATTGATTTTGTAAGTAAATTATATAAGACGATTTTTAAGCCTATATTTTTCCTTATTGATCCCGAAAAAGTGCACGAATCGATTAGCAGCGCAGGTGAATTTTTTGGAAAGGTTTCTTTTGTCAAAAGGACTACTGGTAGTGTATTCAAGGTCAAAGACAGGAGCCTTGAACAGTCGATTGCAGGCATAGATTTTAAATCGCCGGTTGGATTGGCGGCAGGCTTTGATTACGAGGCAAAACTTACACAATTCCTTCCAGCTTTGGGTTTCGGTTTTGAAACAGTAGGGACGATAACCAATAGTTCCTATGAAGGGAATCCGAAACCTCTGCTTGGCCGCTTACCCCGCTCGCGTTCCCTTATGGTCAATAAAGGATTCAAAAATTTAGGCGCCAAAAAAACAATAGAAAAACTTGAGAAGTTAAAGTTTGATATTCCAATCGGAATAAGTATTGGTCGGACAAACTCAAGAAAGTTGATAACCCAGCAAGAGAGCGTTGAGGATGTTGTAAACGCGTTTACATTATTCGAAAAATCATCTGTTAATAATTCCTATTACGAGTTAAATATAAGCTGTCCAAATTTATTTGGTGAGATTAGTTTTTATCCGAAGAAAAACCTTCGCGGATTATTAACTGAGATTGAGAAACTTCGCTTAAAAAAGCCGATATTTATTAAGATGCCGATTGAAAAAACTGATACGGAGGTTCTGGAAATGTTAGATGTTATTGCCAACTTTTCCATAAAAGGGATTATTTTTGGTAATCTGCAAAAAAACAGAAAAGATCCGGCCCTAAACGTTGGAGAAGTAGAAAAATTTAAAGTTGGTAATTTTAGCGGTAAACCAACCGAAAAGCGATCGAATGAACTTATAAAACTCGCTTATAAAAAGTATAAAAAAAAGCTGGTCATTATCGGCTGCGGAGGAATTTTTTCAGCTGAAGACGCTTATCAAAAAATTAGACTTGGAGCGTCACTGGTTCAACTGATCACTGGACTTATTTTCCGGGGACCGCAGCTGGTATCTGAAATAAATCTTGACCTCATTAAATTATTAAAAAGAGATGGATTTAAAAATATTTCTGAAGCTTCAGGTTCGGTATAATTATGTAATGTTTGACAAGCTAAAAATAGCCATTGTTTATGACTGGATTGACAAGTGGGGAGGAGTAGAGCGAGTTTTATTGGAACTTCATGAGATGTTTCCCAGGGCTGAATTTTTTACTTCCTATTATGACAAAGATAAAGCCAGATGGGCAGAGGGAATAAAAATTAATACCTCATTTATCCAAAAACTACCAGACTTTATCCGCAAAAATAGAGTTTTTTCTTTACCTTTTTATCCGTTTGCCTTTGAGTCCTTCGATTTTTCTGACTATGATCTGGTTATTTCCGTTACATCTTCGTTTGCGAAAAGTATCATTACCAAACCAGACACAGTGCATATTTGTTATCTCCTTACGCCGACTAGATTTTTATGGATCAGTCCCGATAGTTATTTTAAAAGTTCCTTATTTAACCTGTATGTTTCTTACCTTAAAAAATGGGATTTGGTAGCAGCGCAAAGATCAGACTACATTGTTTCCATAGCAAAAACCGTTGCGGAACGTTGCAAAAAGTATTATAAACGGGAATCAGAGGTTATATATCCGCCGTTTGACTTGGATTATTGGAATAACATAAAATCAAAGATCAAAAATCACAGATCAAAACCGCAGTTTAAAAGCCAAAAATATTTTCTGGTTGTTTCTAGATTAGAACCATATAAAAAAGTCGACTATGTAATCAAGACATTTAATAAACGTAAAGACAGTTTGATTGTTGTCGGGACAGGCACCCAGGAAAATTATTTAAAAGGTAGCGCCAAAAAAAATATCATATTTATGAAGAACATAACTGATGAAGAATTAGCGGTTTTGTATAGAAATGCAAAAGCTCTTATTATGCCGCAAGAAGAAGATTTTGGCTATGTCGCTTTGGAAGCACAGTTTTTTGGTTGCCCAATCGTATCATATCAAAAAGGTGGGGCAACTGAAACAATTGAATTAGAAAAAACTGGGTTATTCTTTGCCAATCAGTCCGAACGATCACTCAGGGGCGCTCTTGCAAGATTTGAAAAGATAGAATACAATATTAAGGCGCAGTACAAAAGGATAGGACATCTCAATGTTGAAATGTTTGATAAAAAGGTTTTTAGGAACAGTTTTTACGATTTTATAAACTCAAATTTTAAAGTTCAAATTTCAAATCTATGAAAGCTGTAATTTTTGCCGGGGGATCTGGAACAAGATTGTGGCCACTGTCTCGAAAAAAATCCCCCAAACAATTCGAAAAGATTGTTGGTGATAAATCAACTGTCCAGCTTGCCGTAGATCGTCTAATTCCACTTTTTCAGTCGAAAGACATCTTTATAGCTACAAACACTGCTTATAAAAATATCATTAGGCAACAACTTCCCAAAATCCCGGAAAAGAATCTACTTTTTGAACCGGAGAAAAAAGACGTCGGACCTGCAATCGCTCTAGTCATGGGAATGTTTCGAAGAGATAACCCGGACGAACCAGTTGTAATCCTTTGGAGTGATCACTTGGTAAAAAAAGTCAGTCATTTCCAGAAAATTTTAAGTGTTGCTGATGAATACGTACAAAAAAACCCAAAAAAAATTGTGTTTATCGCCCATAAGCCGCGTTACGCGAGCGTTAATCTTGGATATATCCATCTCGGGACCAAAGTCCAGGAAAAAAACGGAATAGGCTTCTTTGCATTTCAGGGATTTAAATATAAACCTGATGGAGACCTGGCGGAAAAATTTTTCAACTCCGGCGAGTATGCCTGGAATTTGGGGTATTTCGTGACAACGCCGCGCTTTATTTGTGAGGAATTTGCGCGGTTAGCGCCTGAAGTTTACAATAATAGCGAAAAGATCCTGGAGCATTTCGGCAAAAAAGATTTTAATCAAACTCTGATAAAATACTACTCTAAGTTTGAAAGTATAAACTTCGACAACGCAATCCTCGAGAAATTAAATAAAGAAGATGCGGAGGTCATAACCGAAGATATAGGCTGGAGTGATATTGGTGCCTGGGAGTCTTTAAAGGAGGCTCTGGAAAATCATCCCTATGAAAATGTAATCAGAGGAAAAGTTTATCTCGAATATGTACGGGATTCATTATTATATAACTACGAAGATAAAAAGCTCATGGTCGGGATTGACCTGGATGGACTTATTATTGTCAATACTGGCGACGTGTTGCTAGTCGCCAAAAAAACGTCTGTTCCTAAAATTAAAAAACTGGTGGAAAGTTTTGAGGGAACAAAAAATGAAAAATTGATTTAGTTAAATAAGAATGAAACGAATTATTGACATCGTAGGAGCTTTAATTTTACTAATAATTTTTTCGCCCGTTTGCTTAATTACGGCAATTGCTATAAAGCTGGATTCTGACGGTCCGGTTTTAGCCGATGTACCCGAGCGTGTGGGACAGTATGGGAAAAAATTCAAAATGTTCAAATTTCGATCGATGATAGTTAACGCCCACTTTCTTCTCCGTCACCAACCTAAATTTAGACATCTATTTGAGGAATATAAAAAGGGAAGTTATAAACTGCGTAATGACCCAAGGGTTACAAAGGTTGGCAAATTTTTACGTAAACACTCAATCGACGAAATACCCCAGCTTGTCAACGTTCTAAAAGGCGATATGAGTTTGGTCGGGCCGCGGGCTTACTATCCAGATGAGCTGAACGACCAACAGAAAAAATTCCCTCATACCCAAAAACTGGTAACTAAGGTGTTGACAGTCAAACCTGGAATTACCGGCTTATGGCAGGTAACAGGCCGTTCTGAGATAGAGTTTGACAAAAGGATTGCAATTGATGCAAAATATGTAGATAATATGGCTTTGCCATCGGATTTAAAAATTATGCTTAAAACTCCTTGGGTTATGATTACAGGAGAAGGAGCGGTTTAAATATGAAATATACAAACAAAAAACTGTGGTTATTAAGAGGCTTGATTATTCTAGTAATTCTTGTTCTGTTATTTATTGTAAGGCCGGTTCTTGACATAAAAAGCAAGGCAAGCGCAATGTTGGCTTCAGCCCGTTTATTACGGACTGATTTTACAAAAAACGATATCGATCTTTTAAACTCGGATCTCAATAGTTTTCAGGCAAAATATACCGATTTTGAAAAAAGTGCGCAAGGCATCTATTGGGTTTCGATAATACCTTATGTGTCAGATTTCAAAAATGGTGTTGAAGCTGGTCATTATTTAGTTTTGGCAGCCAAAGAAGCAGTAACGGCGATCACTCCTTATGCTGATCTTATTGGTTTTAAAAAAGGCGAAGCCTCGTTTTTGCAAAAATCAGCTCAAGATCGTTTACAAACAGCCGTTCTAACGCTTGACAAAGTCTTAGGCAACATAGATTCGATATCCGAGGATATTCACCAGGCACAGATTCGTTTTGATAAAATTGACCCAGGTCGTTACCCGGGAAAAATTGGGAATACTTTAGTCGGTGAGCGGATAGCCAATATTAAAGAACAATTTGACGGCATTGCGTCGCTTTTTGTCAACGCAAAACCTCTGATCAAGAGCCTACCAGAGATGCTCGGCAAGAATAAAGAAAAAACCTATCTTATTCTTTTTCAAGACGATAAGGAACTTCGGGCTACCGGCGGATTTTTGACTGCCTACGGCGTATTTACAGTCAAAGACGGCAAGATATCGATTGAGAGATCAGAAGATATTTATTCACTTGATAATAGTATCGCAGTTCATCCAACGGCTCCAAGCCAAATTTTGACCTATCACAAAAATGTGAATAAATTTTATATCCGTGATAGCAACTTGTCGCCTGATTTGCCGACGTCGGTAGCGCTGTTTAATTCTCTTTACAAAAATAGCAGCGAGAAGGTTAAATATGACGGCATTATTACAATTGATTCACAAGTGTTGGTTGACATGCTCACAATTTTTGGCGATACTGAGGCCGATGGAATTATTTTTTCGGCAAACAAAACGCCGGAATGCAACTGCGCCCAGGTTTTATACCGCCTGTTTGATCTGGTAGATCGACCGGTCAATTACGTCAAAACTAATAGAAAAGGCATATTAGGCGATCTTATGTATGCTCTATTTTATAAAGCGATTGGTTTTTCTCCCACGCGGTACTGGGGTACATTGACACAGCAGATGTTTAAAAATCTTCAGGAAAAACATATCCTAGTTTACTTTGTTGATCCAGCGCTCGAGGATTCTATAAAGAAGCTCAACTTTGGTGGAACAATTAATAATTATAGCGGAGATTACCTGGACGTTGTCAATGTCAACTTTGCTGGTGCGAAGTCAAACTTATTCACCACAGAAACAATTACCTCACAAGCGACATCTGATAACGGAAAGATTACAAAAAATGTTACGGTCGAGTTTAGAAACCCCTATCCGCAATCAGATTGTAATTTGGAGAGGGGCGGTTTGTGCTTAAACGCACCTCTGCGCAATTGGATTAGGGTTTATGTTCCGCAGGGTTCGAAACTTGGCAGTTTCCAGGGTTCCTTAATGCCAGTTAAAACCTACGATGAATTGGGAAAAACAGTTTTTGAAGGATTCGTTATTGTCTATCCAGAAGGGAAAGCCGAGGTAAAGCTGAGCTATACTCTCCCGGCTTCAATTGCAACGAATAATTACAGTATAATGCTGGAAAAACAAGCCGGTACTGATAACCAAAAGTGGATTGTTTCACTAGACGGGAAAACACTTTACGATAACAACTTGGATGTAGACGAGATAATTAAAGCAAACTAGATGAAATTGGTTTCTTTTAAGACAGAAGATAAGCTTGAACTACCAGGTTTTCTTTATGAGCCTGGACATAAAACCGATAAAATAGCAATTTTTCTTCACGGTAACGGTAGCTCCTCAGTTATTTATGATGTTGACCTGATGAATGAAATAGGCGCTGCATTAAATAAAAAAAATCTAGCTTTTTTTCCATTCAATAATAGAGGTTCAGGTTATATAAAAAGCTTTCACTTAAAAGAGAACGGTGAAGACAAAAGAATAAAAATGGGAACAACTTACGAACTCATAAAGGACTGCGTCATCGATATTGATGGTGCGATAAAGTTTCTCAAAGCTTTAAACTACAAAGATTTTTATCTGATCGGTATATCGACGGGTGCCAACAAGATTGTTGTTTATAATTACTACAAACAGGATAATAATATATCAAAATATATCCTTCTATCAGGCGGCGACGATACTGGTTTGTATTTCCAGGCTATGACGGGGAAAAAGTTCAAATCTACGCTGCTACGCTGCAAAGAAGAAGTAAATAAAGGGAATGGCGCGCAGCTTGTGCCACGGACTATTACAACCGAGATTATGTCTTACCAATCGCTTTATGACACTATAAATCCCGACGGTGACTATAATATTTTTCCTTTTAATGAATATATCAATAATCTAAATCTCTCAAAAAAACAATTATTTAAGGAATATAAAAAAATTGCTAAGCCGACTTTAATAATTTACGGGGAATTAGACGAATATTGTTACGGAGACGTCCCAAGCTGCCTGGCAATCCTGCAAAAAGAAAGTTCCGATCTAAAGTTATTCACATTTAAGCTGATAAAAGGCGCGGATCACGGATTCAATGGTTATGAAAAAAAATTAGCAAAAAGCATTGCCGATTGGATATAATCGAAAGATGCCCAAAACAATCAAAACGGAATCAATAGTTCTCCGGAAAAGAAATCTTCCTAATAAAGACATTATTATCACACTATTCACCGCCGAGTTAGGAAAAATTAACGTTTTTGGCAAAGGAATAAAAAAAATTACCAGTCGCAGACTGCCAAATACTCAAACAGGCAATCTTGTTGACACAATCCTTTATAAAAAAGATGATAGATTTTATTTACAGGAAACTAGATTGATATCGGGCTTTACCAATATCAAGGACAAAACTGATAAAATAAATTACCTTTACTTAGTCCTTTTTGTGGTTGAGAGGCTCGCCCCAGAAGGACAGTATGAAAAAACACTTTACACCGAAATTAAAAGATTTCTGGTTGATCTATCTAGGGCTGAAGTTCCAGATGTGTCATTATTGGCGAAATATCTCAATAGAATTCTCATGATTCTGGGCTATAATCACGAACCATTACCACTTTCCGATGTCTACTCTACAATAGAGGGAATTATCGATGAAAAACTGCCGGCTTTTGATATATAATCTTTAATATGGATAAAATTGTCGCTTTAGCTAAAAGGCGGGGCTTCGTATACCCATCTTCAGAGATTTATGGAGGCCTAGCAAATACCTGGGATTTTGGTCATTACGGAACACTTTTAAAAAATAATCTGCGCGATTGGTGGTGGAAACTTTTTGTATTGGATCGATCCGATATGGTCGGTATCGACGCCTCAATTTTTTTAAATCCCAAAGTCTGGGAAGCTTCCGGTCATGTAAAAAACTTTACCGATGCTCTAATTGACTGCAGAAACTGTCATTATCGTACGCGCGCTGATCATCTAATAGAGGATTCTGTAAAAAATATTAAAGTTGAAGGTCTGCCAGTTGAGGAATTGACAAAGATAATAAAAGAAAAAAAACTCAAGTGTCCGCGTTGCGGAGAGTCAAACTTTACAGAAGTGCGGCGTTTCAATCTGTTATTTGAGACCCATATAGGAATCGTTGAAGAAACAAAATCAAAAGCGTATCTAAGAGGAGAAATAGCTCAGGGAATTTTTTTGAATTTTAAAAATGTCATCGACACAATGCGGGTACGAATTCCTTTTGGTATTGCACAACAGGGTAAAGCCTTCAGAAATGAGATTACGATGGGACAATTTGTCCATCGCACATTAGAATTTGATCTAATGGAATTTGAGTATTTTATTGAAGAAGAAAGCTGGAGAGAAACTTTTGCATATTGGCGGAAAACAATGTGGGAGTGGATAAGAGATGTCGGAATAGCAGAAAAAAACCTCCGCTGGCGTGAACATGAGGAGTTTGAACGCTCACATTATTCTAAGAAAACTATGGATATCGAATATAAATATCCTTTTGGCTGGAAAGAAATGTTTGGAATTGCCTATCGAACCGATTTTGATTTGAAAAATCACATGGCTCAATCAAAAGTTGACCTAAATTATACCGATCCGAAAACTGGGAAAAAATTTATACCTCATGTAATTGAGCCAACCTTTGGGCTATCCAGACTTGTCGGAATAACCTTAGTTGATGCCTACAGAGAAGAAGAGGTCAAGGGAAAACTGCGGGTTTTTTTAAAGTTGAACCGTAAGATCGCACCGATTAAAGTAGCTGTATTTCCACTCCAGAAAGATGAAAACATAAGAAAAATTGCTAAATCTATTTATATGGATTTAAAAAAAGAATTTACAGCGGAGTTTGATGATGCCGGTAATATCGGTAAAATGTATCGTAGACAAGATGAAATTGGAACACCATTTTGTATTACTGTAGATTATGATACTCTTAAAGATAATACAGTGACAGTTAGGGACAGAGACACAATGAAACAAGAAAGATTAACTATTAACAACCTTAAAAGTTATTTATCCCAAAAACTCGTATGAAGCTAGATAAAAGGATGAAAATGTTCGTTGGCGGTTTGGTTGTAGTTTTGTTATTGGTTGGGGCGTGGCTCATGACAAGAAAAGGTATTACTCAGAACGGAAGCAGTAATATTAGCCCTACCGAAGTCGTAATTCCAACTATTGATTCATCTGTAAAGGTAAGTCTCACGCTAACCCCAGCCGGACATGAGGTTGAGCTCTTAATAAAAGCAATTCCTTCGGGCACGAATTCGATTGATTATGAACTATCCTATCAGACAAAAGATCAAGGTTTACAAGGCGTGATAGGTACAATTAATATTGCAGGTGATTCCAAGTTTGATAAAAAAATAACTTTAGGAACTTGTTCGTCCGGTAAATGTGTGTATCACGAAGTTGTAGGATCGATCAAATTGACATTAAAATTTACAGGAAGTTACGGAGAAAAAATATTTGAAAAAGATTACAGCATTTAAGGAGGTGTAATTTATATGCCAATAATTAAATCAGCTAAGAAAAAAATGCGGAAAGACAAAAAGAAAACAGCTAGTAATGCAAAATATGAAGCGACGTATAAAAAACTTATAGACAAAATTAAAAAATCAAAAGGCGGTAAAAAAGAAACGAATCTATTGAAACTTGTTTTCAAAGCTATAGATAAAGCAGCCAAAAAGCACGTCATCCATAAAAATAAAGCAGCCAGACTAAAGTCACGCGTAGCTAAGTTACTATCGGGCAAAAAATGAAATATAAAATAAATCTTCTATCCCTTAGGCAGTCGTCATGGTTGGACAGGACGATATATTTTTTTTTAAACTATTTGCGTTATATTCTTGTAATAACGCAAATAGTCGTAATTGGCGTTTTTTTTTATAAATTTAAAGTTGATCAGGCAATTGTCGATCTTACCGAGGCAGTGGCTCAAAAAAAGGAAATAATAACTGTTTCACAACCGTTAATTCAGGAGGCGCATGATGTTAATTTTAAACTTCAACAAGCAGAAACAATCACCACAAATCAGGATAAAACTGTTTCGATGGTAGACTATTTTTTGTCGGTGTTCCCGCAAGACTTGACCCTAAACAAGCTGACTATAAATGTTGGTAATCTTAAAACCGAAGGAATTACTCAAAATGTTGCAGCGCTCCAAGTATTCTATCTACGCTTAAAGAAAGATAAGAGGTTCAGTCTAATTGATATTACCAGCATAAAAAAAACAGATGCGGGTTATGATTTTTCTTTGAATCTGAACCAGTTTAATTAAAATATGAATAAAAAAACTTTCATAAAAAACATCTTTAGTCAAAAAACGAAAGATTATACTTATGCTATTATTTTCTTTTTTACTTTTTCTTTTTTTATGGCTTTTATTATCCGGCCAAACCTAATTTCTGTATTTTCTGCCCAGGCCAAAATCAATGAACTACAAAGTGCAGATTCTTTTTATGAAAAACAGATCGTAAGTCTTGTAGACCTTCAATCTACGCTTGAAGCGAACCGAGCCGATCTGGTACTTTTAGAGCAGGCTTTTTCTTCAACACCTCAGGTCAATAAAGTATTATCTGATATCAATTCAGCTGCACAAGCCAATCAGTTGAATATAGATAACATTAATATTAATGACGTTAATTTAAAAGATATTGTTAGCCAAGGTAAAATAAAATCGCTAAATATGGCCGTTGATGTAACTGGAAGTTTCGATAAGGTTTATGCATTCATGAAAAACCTGTACAGCCAAAGGCGATTAAAGTCAATTGAATCGGTGGAAATCACCAGAGGTAAGGAAGCAACGGACAGTGCCCATCTTAAAATCAAGCTAACAATTCAAGGATACTATTTATGAATCAAAAAGAACTATTCTGGATTTCAGTAACGGTTTTTTTAACCATTGTCGCATGGATGATAATCGATATCTATCGTGTTCAGATACCGTCTTCTATTGATACACAGGCTGGAACACCATTAACTCATCTGCAGATAGACCCCAAAATTTTGCAGATAATTAAAAATAAAAATCCTTAGCATAATATGAGTTATTTAGATGTCTTTCAAAAACGACAAACGAAGATTCCTACGGTTGCAGTCTTCATAGCAATAGTAGCGGTAATTGTTTTTTTTACGCGTTTTTTTAGTGGAACAACAGTTCCATCACGGGCCAAGAACAAGACCTTAACACAATTACAGGTAGTGAACCTTTCACCCACCCAGGCTGGTATTTTTTGGAAAACTGAAAAAAAAGAAGTTGGCTGGGTTATCTATGGCAATAAAAAAGATAGTTTTGATAACATAGCGATAGATGAAAGAGACCTCATCACGAGTAAATCTCCATATCAACTCCATTTTGCAATTCTAAGAAACTTAAATGAAAATACGACCTACTATTTCAAAATCATAAGTGACAATCATTTAGTGGCAAAAACCACGTCGGGCGATCCATTTACTTTAACGACGCCGACAAACCTTTCAGTATCTGGTTTGAGTCCGGCATATGGTAAATTGATTAATCAAGATAGCAGCGCGTTAACTAATGCTCTTGTTTTACTCTCAATTAATGGTGCATATCCATTTGTAACATTGACAAAAACAACCGGCGAGTGGTTAATTCCTTTGAATTATATTTTAGGTCAGGCCACGCTGCATAATTTACAGGTTGATGCGAAAACTCAAATTAATATAGATTTTTTTACGGAAGACGGCCTAAAAAGCAACGTAATCACCGATATAAAGAACCTAAGTCCACTGCCTCAAACAACAATAATCGGAAAAAACTATAATTTCGGGAATCAGTCAACTGTTTTAGGAGCAGAAACGCAAATTTCGCAACCGCAATTTCAGATTATTTATCCCAAACCTAACATGATTATCCCCGGGACGCGGCCACTTGTAAAAGGCGTAGTTTTGCCCAATGCACAGGTAACGGTTATAATTCAATCACCCGTTACCTATTCATTTAACGTAACCGCAGATGCCTCGGGAGTTTTTAGTGTTTCTTTAGACCGCGACCTTGCGGCCGGTGATCATACGGTTACAATTATTACCAAAGATGCAAACGGAAAAGAGGTAAAAATTCAACAGAACTTTACTATAGCTAAATCCGGAGAAGAGGTTTTAGGCGTAGCAACAGCTTCGGCTACTCCGACTTTCTTTCCGACACCTACAATAGCACCAACTTTAGTTGCCACATCCAGTTCATACCTGAGTCCGACTCCGCCCCGTTCAGGTTCAAGCATAACTCCTTATCTTGTAACCAGTTTTAGCCTTATTATTTTAGGTGGTGGATTGATGCTTGCATTTTAACTTCCGATTAGAATACAATAATTATATGGATATCTTCGCCTTTTTAGTTTCTGTTAATAAGTTGAGCTTTATCGCTTTTCTGGTAGTTCTTGGTTTTTTGGGCTATGAGGTCTATCTTTTGAATAAAGAGAAGAAAAGCTCCGCCAAGCCACAGATTCCTCAATTCCAAGAGAATGCAAATGTAAGCGTACAGGAGGGACAGATTCTTCTTAGGGAAAAAACAGCTAAATCCTATCGACCCAACAATTTGATAATAATCGTGTTATTCATTTTTCTAATAATTTTCGGCGTTCTTAGTTTTATTGGGTTTACACACTACACTAAACTACAAAGCTCAACTTCGCAAACCACACCGATAAATCCTGTGAATGGTGTTACACCAACTCCAATAATAATTACCAATGGAAATAACAGTATTAGCCTTACCTCCGCCACAAATCCGACTCCGACCACGAACGCAGCAAGTCCAACTGATGTTCCAACTCCAACTTTAACTCCCACACCAACGTTAGTTGCTGCATCTGCCCCTACTCCAACCGAAATAATTCTTGCCCAAAATACAACCGGGACTCCAGTAGTTTCTCCAACCGCGGGCGTATCTCCCACTATTGGTTTAACGATCAGCCCGACTAAAATTCAATCCCTTCCAACTACCGGGTATGTGACAAATCTAATAATAATTATAGGCGCTTCCGGTCTATTTATTCTTTTTGCCTTTCTTTTTTAAGCTTGATTAACAATTGCAGCAAAATTCACTGGATCTAATGAAGTTGTCCCGACAAGCAGTCCAGCAATTTCAGGCAGCTCCAAATAAGTCTGGCTATTTTTGGGGTCGACACTACCACCATAGAGGAAGATTGAATCCTCTCGAACCCCAAGTTGTTTTTTTAAGGTGATTACATTCACGGGTGATTCGTTTTGTCCTGTTCCAATAGCATCAACTGGTTCGTAGGCGATCATAGATACGCCAGGCGGAATTTTATCGTTTATTCCTCTGATACAATAGATCGGAGTGATCGCGTATTTACTGGCTAACTGAACTTTTTGACTGAGTATATCGTCTTCTTCAAGAAAATATCTTCGTCGTTCGCTATGACCAACGATAGCGTAGGAAACCAGCCCCTTTAAAGTTTTGACTGTAGTTTCACCTGTATATTGGCCTTCTTCAAAATTCGAGATATTCTGTGCGCCTAAAAAAATATTATTTCTACCAACGAGCTTTTCTTTGAGCGGTATTAACAAAGGCAGAGGCGGACAGATTACAACAGATATATTCGGTTTAGGCGCCAACTGCTTTAAAAAAATTTCCAGCCATTCATAAGCTTCATTTAAATTTTTATTAGCTTTCCAGTTAGCAACTATGTACTTCATACCTTATAATTATATCTTATGCAAAAACTCTTCTTCAACGAATTAAATAAGGACCAACTAGAAGCGGTTTCATTTGCAAAAGGTCCTGCAATAATTCTGGCCGGAGCAGGGAGCGGCAAAACAAGAGTCTTGGTTTATAAAGTTAGCAATCTTGTAAAAAACCTAAATATTTTGCCGTCCGAAATTGTGATGATAACGTTTACAAATAAGGCGGCGACGGAAATGAAAGACAGGGTAAAGTTTAGACTCGGCTATATAGGGACTTTTCACTCATTTTGTGCAAAAATACTTCGTATTGACGGAACAAGCATTGATATTGATCGCAAATTTACTATCTACGACGACAGTGATCAAACCGACGTTGTTAAATCGATACTTAAAAACTTTGAAACAAAAAAATTTACTGCCGGTTATTTTCTAAATAGAATTTCGGGAGCCAAGAATCAATTAATACCGGCCAAAAATTATCTCAATTATTTCTCGGACTACAATGCTCCATTAGTGGCGGAAGTTTATGCTAAATACCAAAAAATTTTAGAAAAGAATAACGCATTGGATTTTGATGATTTAATAATGAAAGTTATAGATTTATTTCTGAAAAAAGGCGAGATATTAGATAAGTATCAAAATCGCTATAAATATTTAATGGTTGACGAATTTCAGGATACTAATTATGCCCAGTATTATTTTACGAAGCTTTTAGGCGGTAAATATAAGAATGTTACGGTGGTTGGCGATTTTTCGCAAAGCATCTATTCCTGGCGCGGGGCAGACATAAAAAATCTTGAAAAATTTAAGTCGGATTTCCCTGATACAAAAGTATTTAATCTTGAGCAAAACTACCGATCGACCCAAAAGATTCTCAACTTTGCTTATGAAGTCATTTCAAAGAATCAGACCCATCCAATACTAGAACTTTTTACCGAAAATAAAGAAGGTGATGAGGTTGAATTTTTTGCGGCAGAAAATGAAGAGTACGAAGCTATTTTCATAGCTGATAAAATAAAAGAATTATCAGTACAAAATCCCTTCGCATCAATTGCAGTTCTTTACCGAACCAACGCCCAATCACGCGTCATCGAAGAAGTTTTTCTACACTACGGAATTCCCTATGTTTTAATCGGGGGAACTCGTTTTTACGAAAGGAAAGAAATAAAAGACGTATTGTCGTATTTACGACTGTTAGTTAACCCGAACGATTCTGTTTCTATTGAAAGAGTAAAAAAGATCGGCAAACGAAAATGGGAAGAGTTTAAAGATCTATATGAAAAAATAAAAAATCAGGTGAAAATAAAAGAAACCAACGAATTGATGGATGACGTATTTCACTCAACCGGTTATCTTAAACTTTACAATCCGGACGAGGAAGACGACTTTGCCAGACTGGAAAACATCAAAGAGCTTCGATCGGTTGCCGTTGCTTTTCCTAAGTTGACGGATTTTTTGGAACAGGTGGCGCTCGTAGAAACGGAATATTCCGTTGAAGAAAAAAAAGCTAAAACCGGAGGCAAAGAGGGCGTGCGTTTAATGACTCTTCATCAGGCTAAGGGCTTGGAGTTTCCCTATGTATTTATTTGCGGTGTGGAAGAGGGGATTTTACCGCACGCCAGGTCAATTGATGATCAATTTGCCTTGGAGGAAGAACGACGGCTCTTTTATGTTGGAATAACTCGAGCCAAAGAAAAACTTTTTATCACCTTTGCTAATCGGAGGTTCATTTTCGGCAGACGAAATGATTCAGTTAAATCTAGATTCCTAGGTCAAGAGGAGTTATAATAAAACAAATGGAATTACCGATTAAAAATAGAGCTGGAAAAAGTCTAAGCTTAAAAGAAATATTGTCTAAGATAGTCAATCGCTGTATAAATATTGTTTTAGAGATAGAAGTTTATATTCTGCATCTTGCCGGTTGCGTCCCTATTCATCATTTCCGAAGGCTCATCTACAGGCTGGGGGGAGTTAGGATTGATGCCGGCTCAACGATCCACATGGGGGCCAGATTTTACGATCCAAGAAATATAGCAATAGGCCATGATTCAGTAATCGGAGAAAACGCGGTTTTGGATGGTCGGGACAAACTTACCATTGGTAATCATGTTGCATTTTCAACCAATGTAATGATTTTTAATTCCCAACACGAAATCAACGATGAAAGCTTTTCGCCCAGTGTGGGTAAAGTAAACATAGAAGATTATGTTTTTGTAGGTCCCGGGGTTATAATCCAGCCTGGTGTTAGGGTAGGGAGGGGAGCAGTCGTTGCTGCGGGCGCAGTCGTTGTCGAAGATGTTCCGCCCTACGCAATCGTTGGTGGGGTGCCAGCTAAAATTATCGGTGAACGAAAACTTAAAAACCTTCATTACAAGCTCGGCCGCGCCAGATGGTTTAGGTAAAAGAATTTTTACTGCGTGCCTACTAAGTAAACAGCTTGCCAAGGCTGATAAGAGGAAAAAAAAGTCGCTTGAGATAAAATTTGACTTCCTAAATTAACGCGATAATCGAAGCTGGATTTTCCGCCCCAAGCGGCAAAATCTGTTTGCTTAGTTGTTCCTTTGGGCAAAGTTGGATCATCTTGATAAAGTGGCGAAGGTGGCGGTGTAACGTCATATAAAGAGATATTAGAGATCGTAATCTGTCTGCCATCTTTTTTACCAAAAAATTTAAAATAAAGAATTGCGTTTTTCAAATCTACACTTGTTTCTATTAAAATGTTCGTTTGGGTGTCATTTTTAAACTTGAAATCAACATAAGGTGCAAAAACTGTAGCATCAAAGCCGGGTTTCGAATCCTGTTCATAGTATCCAACTCGATAAGCATGCGCAGTACGAGAAACTACAGAAAGACCGGAATTTAAAACTGCTCTAAATAAAGTTGTGGAGACCTGGCAGACTCCACCACCGTCTCCTAAAACAGTTTTTCCATCTTTTATGATATAAGCTTGTTGATAGCCGGTTGAAGAGGAAATATCTCCGACTGTGTCATTGAAGGAAAAGACCTGATCTTTGGATACCAAAACTCCATTAAATTTACTTGCAGCCAGAACTATATTGTGGATGCGTCCGGGTATGGAATCTCTAAAACTGGACTGTCCTTCACCTATTTCTTCCTCGATACCGAAGTTATTGGAATTGGCGAGAGTAATCTCTGGTTTCAGAATTGTTGCCGAGAGTGTTACTTTTTTATTATTTGGATTATTTTTAAGTTGAGAAATACTGCTGTCAATATCGGAAAGAAGCTGGTCTGTATTTATTTGTAAACCGTCCGCATCAGTCCTGAAGCTGACAACCTTGCCGGATTCAAATTTGAAGAGTGCGTTTTGTGCGGGTTTATTATATTGATCACTTGCGGAATCGATGAAGCCTTGAATTGCGGTTTTATCGTAACTGATTGTTGACTCGATCTTAAAGGATTGCCAATTCAGAACTGCTGCTAATTCTTGATAAAGACGCGAAAAGAAGTTTATCGACCTGCCAATCAAATAGGCACGATCGGCGCTGGCTTGACCATTATAGCTAAGATTCAAGTTAGTTCCAGAAAAGGTAGCGATTGGATCGTTTTGATAAATAACCTCAATGCTCGTTTTTTTCAGGGCGGCAGTTTTATTCAGGAAGTAATCAACTATCTGTTTTTTGGTTTTGCCGCCAAAATTGACGTTATCAATTAATACATGGGGGTAGATTTTGTTTTTAAACTGTTTTTCTTCTTTAATAATAAATCCGCCGAAGCCGACAACTGAGGCAAAAAAGAGAATAAATAAGGTAAAAATTGCGCCAATTATAGCGTCCACAATGAACTTTCTTCGTTTCTTTTTATTTGCTATCATAATAAATATGGATGATAAAAAGGATGATAAAACAATTCCGCAAGATTTGCAACCAACCACGGTTTTTGCAAGTACCACACCAGCGCAAACGGAAGAACCTATGACTCCGGAGGAGCTGTCACCAGATGTCGTAACCCCCGCCACGGAAGAGGTGGCAAAAGCAGGCGAAGCGCCACCACCCACAACTCCGCCCTCAATCTATGAGGAAAATAGAAATCAGTATTTTGCCATTGCGGGCGTTGCGGTTTTTTTTGTCATAATTTTAATAATTTTTTTTAAAGTCTTTTTGGGGACCAAAGGTCCTGCGCAAGAAATAAAACTCGTCTACTGGGGTCTTTGGGAAGATTCACAGGTAATGACTCCTCTTATTGACGCGTATCAGCAAAAAAATCCCAACGTTAAAATCGAGTATGATAAAATGGATCCGCAAGACTACCGAGAAAAACTTCTAGCGCGTACAAAAAATGGTCAGGGACCTGATATTTTTCGTTTTCATAATACGTGGTTACCTGAGATAACAGACATTGTTAGTCCACTGCCCCAATCAATCATGACTAATTCCGAGTTTGAAAAGACTTTTTACAAAGTTGCGCAAAAGGATTTGAAAATCGGAAATTATTATTACGGTCTACCCTTAGAAATTGATGGTTTAGTTCTCATTTACAATAACAGTCTTTTTAAGAAGGCAGGTATTCCAACCGCACCCAATACTTGGGACGACGTGATAAATGACGTTTCAAAACTGACAGTTAAAGATCAGAATGGACAGATTATTACTTCTGGCATTGCGATTGGTACAGCTGACAATGTTGATCATTTTTCCGATATTTTTGGTTTAATGCTGGTACAGAACGGCGGCGATTTAAAAAAATTAGATCAACCGGAAGCAGCAGGCGCTCTACAAAGCTATCGTAAATTTGCCGAAGCTCCCAAAAACATTTGGGATAGCACTCTTCCAGCTTCAACAGTCGCATTTACTCAGGAGAAGGTAGCGATGATAATCGGCCCCTCCTGGGATATTGTAAATATAAAAGCCATAAATCCAGATTTAGATCTTAAAACCGCTCCAGTCCCTACTGTACCGGGAGGAGCGCCGGTCTCAATCGCCAATTATTGGGTTGAGGGAGTTTCGAAACAGAGCAAAAATCAAATAGAAGCCTGGAAATTTTTGAACTTCTTGGTACAAAAAGACAATTTGACTAAGCTTTACGAACTGGAAAGCAAGTCGAGAACTTTCGGCGAGCCCTATTCGCGAGTCGATCTTGCCAATCTCCTGATTCAAGATCAATATGTAGGACCGGTAATTAAGGAAGCTTCGTATTTTGTTTCGCTTCCTCTCATCAGTAAAACTTACGACAATGGTTTGAACGATAATATAGTTCAGTATCTTGGTAATGCTATTAATTCCGCCGCACAGGGAGTAGATTATGGTCAGGCATTGAAAACTGCCAAACAAGGCGTAACTCAAGTTTTTTCCCAGTTTAACATTCAGTGATATGAAAATACCATTTTTTAATCTAAAAAAGCCGGAGGAAAAATATTATTTTGGTTTGTTTTTAAAAGAAGAGGAAGGTATTGGACTTGTGCTTAAAAAATCGGGTGAGAGTTTTGTAGTTGTTGACAAGGAAAAATTTAACTACTCTAACGGGTGGGAAAATTTATTAGAAGATGTGGACGAGGTTACCTTTAGACTGGAAGGAAGAGGCAAGTTTCATTTGAGTGAGACAATTTTTTTTGTTTACTCACATCTGGTTGATGAAAAGACTCGCCAGATAAAGAAAAATTACCTGACAAAAATTAAGGATCTTGTCACAAATTTAGAATTTAAAGCTCTCGGTTATATTGAATGTTATGAAGCAGTATCTCAGTATTTAGAAAAAAAAGAAGGCATGCCTCTTACAGGAATTTTGGTCGAACTAGATCGAAAGGCTGCTTCGGTATTTGTTTATAAAGGTGGCCGAATAGTATTTGAAAAGGTTGTGGAGCGAAGTTCCAATCTGTCAGACGATCTTTTGACCTGTTTTGATGGGCTAAAAACTAAAATGCTTCTTCCGGCGCGAATCATTTTATATAATTCCAGAGATCTTGATGCTGAAGCTACCAGTATTCTTACAAAACATTGGGGCACAGATCTGTTTATTCAGTTGCCCAAAGTGGAAGTCGTTAAAGAAGAACAGGTGATCGACGGATTGCTTTCTGTTTTCGCTTCTCAAATTACAGACGGTAGAGCGAAGGTTAATCTTTCCAATACCGAATACACAGATGAAAAACCTAAAGAAGAAGTCTTGGGCTTTGTCATTGGCGGAGATGTGCAGAATAAAAAAGAAACTCAGGCCGAATTGGAAACGGCAGTTAGATCAGACGTAGAGGCGCCGGCAAGAAAACCAGATCCGTTCACGGCAGTCAAAAATTTCTTAAGTAATTTCAAACTCAATCGCTTAAAACTACCGAATATTAATCTGCAATTAAGTGTTTTAGTAGGATTAGTTTTGGTAATACTGGCTCTGGTGCTGAACGAATATCTTTTCCACAAGGCAGATTTAATAGTGTATCTTCCAGCGATTAAGATGGATAAGCAGTTAAACTTAACTTCTGCTGATGTGGCAGTAAACACGGCGACCAACGAAGCTAGTTTATCTCAATCGACTAAAACTACAGGCCAACACGACATAGGCGACAAAGCTAAAGGCACGGTTGCAATTAAAAACTTTACCTTAAGTAACAAGACTTTTCCTGCTGGGACAATCCTTTCTGCTTCTAATCAGCAGTTTACTTTGGACAGCAGCGTTACTGTTCCCGCAGGAAATATAGGCGATGTCTTGACGCCTGGTACTGGTAGCGGTTCGATCACCGCATCAGTATTGGGACCGCAGAGCAATCTAGCGAAAGGGCAACAGTTCCAGATTCAGGATCCAAACGCCTCCAGTTTTCGCATAACGAACGAGGCAGATATTACTGGCGGTTCAAAAAAGACAGTCCAGACCGTTGCTAAAAAAGATATAGATGATCTTAAAAATTCTATTTTGCAAAAAGCCAAAAATCAAAGTAGTTCCGACACGCTTAATTTATCTTCTGACGACTTAGTCATAGGAGGCTTAACTCAGGAAGAGCTTGTTGCCACTTCCCAATCAAAGGAAATAGGGGAAGAAGCAACTTCTGTAACTCTTAATGCCAAGGTTAATACGACTTTTTATTACTACAAACATTCGGAGCTTGTTCAATACTTGATAAATAAGTATTCTTCAGGAGTCCCCTCTGGTTATAAGCTGCAAAAAACCGGAGTAAATTATACAATTGATAAGGCCCTACAAAAAAACGGGGTTGTAGCATTTGCAATAAGTGCACATCTTAATGCAATAAAAGATATATCAAAATCTCAAATAGTAAGTAAAGTTGTTGGCCAGACGGCTAGTAATGTTAAAAATATAGTGAAAAATCAGTTTGGCGCCGATGCTTACGAGTTAACAATGCACGAGCCACTGCCGTTCTTTAATTTGTTCATGCCGTTTTTTCAAAAAAATATTAGCTTAAAAATTGCCAGCCTTTAATAAATGTCCCTTTACCAATACGTTAAAAAAGACAACTCTCCCCAAAAAAAAGCGATTAATTATTTTTCTTATGTGTCGCTGACAGTAGGAGCGCTTTTACTTTTTTGGTCTTTTTATCCCATAATTTCATTCGAGATTTATTCGCGCTTGTTTTTTCAAAAAAATTTGGCGACACCTGTGCCGCGCTCCGACATAGCATCGTCTTTGGAAGCGGCCAATTCAATCTTGGGAAGTTCGACTGTTTTTTCCAATAACTTACGCGATTTTACCCAAGCAGATTTATGGTTCCCAACTGTAGCCCAAAATATAAATACGCAGTTAGCTTTAAAAGATTATTACCTTTCAATACCAAAGTTAAATATTAAAGATTCTCATGTGATAGTCGGCGGGGAGGATCTTTCTAAAAGTCTTGTTCATTATCTTCCGCGGACTCTACCGGGGGAGTATGGAAATATTGTTATCTTTGGTCATTCAACTTTGCCGGCTTTATATAACCCCAAAGATTATAAAACAGTTTTTACCTACCTGCCGTCCTTAGATAATGGCGACAAAATTTTAATAACCGCCGGGGGAGTTCAATACCAATATGAGGTTTACGACATGTTTGTTGTTGATCCTGATCAAGTCTCGGTGCTGCAGAATATGACGGATGCCGCCTATCTCACTCTGATTACCTGCGTACCTCCTGGAACCTACTGGAAACGATTGGTTGTACGAGCTAAACTAACCAACCTCCGACAGGTTCTAAAACGAAGTGCAACACTTGTTGGTAAAATAACCAATGAGAAAAGCGCAAAATAGCGGGTACCAACATATATCTCTTGAGGAGAGAGTAAAGATATTTACTCACCAACAACAAGGGA